>SKLV01000030.1 GCA_007121385.1 Bdellovibrionales bacterium | reverse complement strand
GCCCAAGGAAAAAGCCGGGAACGGACATGCCCAATAGCCCCCCTACAGCAGCTGAGTGATCCCACCAGCTGTACTGGCGCACGGCCGCAAGAATTCCTAAGGGAATCCCAAAGGCCAAAGCGAGGAACATGGCAGCCAGAGTGAGCTCGGCTGTGGCCGGCAATCTCTCCAGCAAATAGTCCATCACCGGCTGGCGAGTATGAAGAGATTGGCCAATATCCAGACGGGCTAGGTCCTTTAAGAATTGGGCGTATTGTTCTAGGAGAGGCCGATCCAGTCCCAGCTCCTGGCGCAATTGGGCTTTGTCCTGAGCCGAAGCTTGATCCCCGAGCATAATGTCCACCGGATCTCCCGGCACCAGATGAATCAGCAAAAAAGTGAGAGTGCACACACCGAGCACAACAGGCAAAGTGATCAGAATCCGGCGAGCGATGAACTTGATCACAGCTCCTCACTCTCCCCTTGAAGGCTTTGGGGCAAGGAGCCAAAGAGGTTTTGGACTTGCTCTATCGGCAACTCCAGACTTCCCAAGGCCATGGGCTTTTGCTCCACCTTCTCCAGAACAAGCCTTTGCACCGGCAATTCGGTCTTGAGCAAAAGGCCTTCAGGAGTGATGTGACTGCGGTAGGGGGTGGAGAGGGGGGCACTGGCGGCCTCTGGCCCTTTAACCTTGAGATTGTGCTCGACTACAAAAACTGTTTGTCCCTTATGCCCCTTTTGCTCCTGCCGACTCGCCACCCGCGCTTGGCCACTGGCGATGCGGGCCTCCTCCTCCAAGACCACCTGGTAATTGAAGAGCTTTTCTAAACTCAGGCCCTGTTGGTGCATAAGCAAGCTGAGAAAGGTGCTTAAGAAAGCCTTTTCTGGAATTTCAAGGGAGACTTGCCGCTGTGACTCGGGGGGCTCCGACTCTGGGCCTCGCTCTTGAAACTGAGCGGTCATTTGACGACCAGTGAACTGGGCCTGAATATGGCGCTGGGCTGAGCCCAAACTCCAGCGGTACTCATAGGCCAAGGGCTCAAAGCGGGAGTTGGCCCGGGCTTTTAGACTTTCAGTGAGAATTCCCCCCGGCTCAGCACTGCGGCGAAAAAAAGTGGAGATAAACTCCCCTTTTTCTGTATCGTACTCATAGCGCTGAATCACATAGCCCACATGGGCACCGTCCAAAGTCATGCGATAGAGCCCATCGGACAGGGACTGCGTGGAAGCCCCGCTGAAGCCGCCAGCCAGAAGAGCCACAAAAAAAACCAAAAGCTGTCGGACCATGGTCGAGGCTCCTCCTTCGCAAACTCCAGTCTCAACTTTTAAGTCAGCAACTGTCAAATTTTTCTGCTAGCATATTTAGATATGCGCAGAAGAAACTCTCACCCGGTCCAGCGACTTTCAGGTCAACGGGGCCAGCTGTCGATCTTTGTCGCTCTGATCTTTCAGGTGCTCTTTGTCCTGTTTGCCATGGCCATCAATGTGGCCTTGGTGGTTCACGATAAAATCAACTTACAAAATGCCGTGGATCTGGCCGCTTACTATGCGGCTCAACGCCAGGCTGAACTCCTCAACGCCATTGCCCACAACAACTACCAAATTCGCCAGTCCTGGAAGCTACTGGCCTGGCGCTACCGAGTGCTGGGAGCGGTGGGGATTCAACAAGCACCCTACGCTCACCCAGCCTTGACAGGGGAAATCGCCGAGGAGCTCTACACGGCTGGCTTTGACACCTCCGGAGGAGGCTTGATCACTGACCCTCCGGTCTGCGTATCTCACTCGGTGATTTGGCGGAATGTAGACCCTCAGCAGAATGTGTGCAATCGCACCGACCTGGCAATTCCCCCCCTCCCCCGTATGCAGATTGCCATTGGCTTTCCCTTTAATATCATCGCAGCCCAAAGAGTGGACCAACTAGTCGATGTTTTTCAGAGTCAGTGCAGCAATCACGGTGCTTACAATTGGTGGTTTGCCGCCACCATTCTGCATGCCTTTCGTGAGGAGCAGAGAAATCGCCGGGCTTTGATCCGTAGCCTGGCCCAGGGGCTCAGCTCGAGTAGGGATGAGATTGTGGACTTGCGGGGGGAGTCCACCTATGAGGGGGCTTTTAACACCTTTATCAAAAACCTGACCAACACCAACCGCCAGGGCTCACCCACCTTCGAGCTGTACAACTCTCTGGGCCACCCCAGCCTCAGTGGCCGCCCTTCAGAGGACACTTGGCTGGTTCCCATATTTATTCACCCCACTCTCAGGTACACGGACGTTGAAGCAGATGTACCGAATGTAGTTTCGGGTTGTAACGCCATAATTAAGCCCCTAGGCGAGATACCAGAGAGAACTGATGCCCAGAACACCCTATGGAGTCCAACAGTTCTAGGCAGGTTGGATGATGGTGGCGTCCTAAGACAATGGTATGAAAGCGGTAAAAATGACTCGATCTTCAACCCAGATTTTTTTATGAGTCTAGGAGTGGAGAAGAACCCCTGGTATATGGCCTACGTGGGAGTTAAGGCCACCAGTCAGCCAAGACAGATCTTTTTCCCCTTTGGCCCCAGAATCACTGTGACTGCCAGAGCCTATGCCAAGCCCTTTGGGGGCAGGATAGGGCCCTGGTACTCAGCCTTTTGGCCTTCTGGAGGCTCTCGCTCCCAAGGGGCTCAAGTGGATCGTCTTCTGCCTCCACGAGTGAATGAAAATGGCTTTATGGAGGATGATCAGGATCCAGCCCGTCTGCCCAATTACTCCCGCTTTCCGGGCGACCCTTTGGGCCTGAAGTCCAAAGGGGCCTTGAACAGTCAAAGGAATTTCATCAGAAACCCCCAAGTGGCCCACCACGACTACTATCGCAATATCTCGGCCACCTTTGCCCTAGGCCAGCCCAACGACACCTTGGCCTGGGATGGGATCAACGATGGAGCCCCCGAGGTGCGAAGCTTTGAGATCGGCGCCATTGTACCGGACATCTTTGATATCACCTACTACTCCATTGAGCCCAACTACCGAGCGAACTACTTGGTTTTTCTGCGCGCCAATCGAAATGCACTGGGCATACCCCAAGACTTGCCCTTGAGGGGAGATCTGGGCTCTAGGGGAAGCGAGGACTTGACTGTGATGGGTCAGTTTGAGGGCACCAGCAGTTTCAATCTTCATCAGGACCATGCCTTTTTCTTTATTCGCAACATCTATCATGTGCTGACAGCTTGGCTGCCCAATTTGGTGGACAACTGGTTCCAAGATCAAGACCCCCACTTTGGAAAATGTGACACACCCGTGGATCCAGATCATAATTTTCATTTGCCGGGGGAATGTCTGACCTTTGGGGGGCGCACAGGCTACTCAGTCAAACTGGTGGCCCGGGACTTTTTGCTACGAGACGACCTCCCCTTTGGCGGAGGCTATAACTCTACTCATAGAGGACCCATTTTAAACCCGCCGCCCACAGAAGAGGGCTGGTGAGTTCTAAGGAATATTCACTTGGAATTGGTCTCAATCGCCGCTATCTTAGGGCCCTATGTCACAGGAACCCAAAAACGACTTAACAGACAACTCGTCCCCCTCACAAGAGCCCTCTGGCCAGGATCCGATCAAAACCCCTGAGCTCAAAAAAGATTTGAAGTTCGATATCTCTTTGATCTGTCTTTTGATTCTGACAGCAATCGCAGTGACGGCCACTTTGATGCACCTGAGGGCGGTGATGGTGCCCTTTGTCTTTGCCGTATTCCTGTATTTTATGATCAACCCCTCGGTCAACTGGCTGGAAAAGTCCCTTCGCCTACCTCGCTTATTGGCCATGTCCTTCACACTGTTTTTAAGTGTGTTGGTGATGGTGCTCTTTGTGTATTTGATCTCCGTGTCCTTGCGGGGTTTTTTGGTGGGGGCCGAGCAGTACCACACTCAAGTCCTTTCCACCATGGACTGGATGCAGGACCTACTCTGGAGTTGGGGTTTTAATGTGGAGCTGCGCCAGCTCCAGCATGAGCTGCAGGCGGTACAAGTGATCAACTGGGCCCGAGCCTTTACCGGTGAATTTATGGGCTTTATGGGCAACTTTTTCCTGATGGTGATCTTTTTAATCTTTCTGTTTATTGGAAAGGTCAGCACCACTGACAAAGTGGAAGTACCAGAAGTCTACGCTCTGATTCAGTCGCGAATTTCCAAATACATCTGGACTAAATTTTTGGTTTCGGCTGCCACTGGCCTGAGTGTGGGACTTTTTCTCTACATGGTCGGCCTAGACCTGGCCATTATGTTTGGGGTGATGGCCTTTTTGCTCAACTTTATTCCCAGTGTGGGCTCCATTGTAGCCACTGTTTTGCCAATACCCGTGGCCCTTTTGCAATTTGGACCGGGGTGGCTATTTGTGGCCACTTTATTAGTTCCAGGGGTGGTGCAGTTCACTGTGGGTAATATTGTGGAGCCTAAGCTGCTTGGGGAAAGCCTAGACCTCCACCCTGTGGCCATTTTGTTCTTTCTGGTTTTTTGGGGGATTGTATGGGGTATTCCGGGGATGTTTTTAGCCGTCCCCATCACCGCCATTCTCAAGTTTGTCTTAGATCAATTTTACATCACCAGGCCAGTGGCCAATATACTGGCTGGCCGGCCTTACTAAAATTATTACATAAGAGCTCAGCAAGCTTGCTCTAAAGCCATCTGAGAATTATATACTGCGTCAACCAGAGAGGTAAGCCAAGATGCCCATTTCTAAGCTAAAAAATACACCGGCATTTTTAAGAATTAAGACCCCTTGGCTGTGGCTTATAGGGCTCAGCCTAATAGTGGCCACGGCACAAACTAAGGCCGAAGAGCAGGTCTTTCACAGCAATGGTGAAATGTCCGTGTTTGTGGACCGAGATGCGGAGCTAAGGGCCCTCATCTACTGGCCCGGGAGTGAGCCCGGCAGTACAGCGGGCCGAGCTCGCTTTGTTCTGGAAGATATTTCCAGCCTCAGTCGCAGCAAGGTTCTAATCAATGAAGTCTTGAAGATCCATTACGACACCGCTCATCCAGGGCGCAGCTTTCTTTACTTTGGAAACTTTTATGAGCCCCTCTTTAAAGTCCATTTGTGGCGAGGAAAAGGGGGAGATCAAAGTGGATTGAGCCTGGTCTTTCTTCAGGCCCAACTGGCTGACTCCATAGGCTTTCGCGCTGGAAGAGACTACAGCGGCTTTGCCTATGTCCGCGGCCCCTCCCAAGTGCCCATGCCCTTGGGCTGTGAGGGCCTGATCCGCTAGTGGGCTTAAAGTCAGCTCTCATTGCCCTCTTTTCCTTTGGGGTCCTTATGGGGCCCTTTGCGGCTCTGCAAGCTCTGGAGCCCACTGCGGGCCTGCAGCTCGAGCAGCTCGGGCCCGATCTGGAACTTGGCTCTCAATTGGAGCTGGCTCCCCATATGAAAGATGAACTGGGCTGGGGCAAACTGCATCGCTGGGCCCTAGAGGCCTCAATAGAGTCCGCTGAGCTCTGGCGGGAGGACATTGAAGAAGATCTTTGCGTCTTTCGCCAAGCTCCCTCACAAGAAGGCCAGAGAGTTTTGGAGTTGGACTTTATGGGGAGCCAAATCAATGTGCCCACGGCCTTTGAACTCCCTGGCTTTTACCCTCAAGGGGGTTATCAAATCCACCAGGACTTCTCCTCGGGACAGAGAGTTTGGGAATTGCGATATGCCCTTGAGCCCAGTCAACAGGTGCGGCTAAAGGCTCTGGCTCCTGTTGGGGATGAGCGAGTGCCCTGGGAGCCGGCCCTGGCTGCAGCCCTCTGCTCAAACGATTCCTATAAGTCAGATGGGTTAGCGGAAAACCTGGTTGATATCACTGAGTCCTCCAAGCTGAGCACTCCTGAGCAGAGCCCAAAATCAGAGTCTTCTGTCGTTCACTGGTCTTTAAATCTTGAAGGAGCTCAACTGGAGCTGAGCTTGGGGCCCAAGCATCTCAGCCTTCGCTGGCGAGCCCTCTGTGAGCCTCTCCCCCAAATCTCCGCAACCTCCCCCCCGACCTCTTCAGCCTTAGTCCAGACGCCTGCACCTGCACCTGCACCTGCACCTGCACCTGAGGTCCGCGTCTTGGAGTTGCATTGTCAACTCCAAGCTCCTTAGATTCCTATCTCGGAGGAGAACGATGAAGCGAACTGCAGGCATTAAAAATTATTTTTTGTTCATTCAGAGTGGTCGTGAACCCTGGCTTGAGGAAGCCGTCCGCCTCTATGGAGAAAAGATCTCACGAATTGTTCCTTTGGAAGTTAGAGCCCTTAAGTCCAAGGCCTTGGCCCGTGACCAGGCTCGGCTCAAAGTGCAAAGGGAGGGCGAGCTGATTTTGGCCCAATTGAAACCAGAAGATCACTTGGTGATCTTTGATGAACAGGGACTGAGCTTCAAATCTTCGGAACACCTGGCCCAACAGCTCATTCAAGTTTGGGAGTCGGGAAAGGGCCGGGTGGTTTTTGTGGTGGGTGGAGCCTTTGGCCTTAGCTCCGAAGTCAAAGCCCGCGCCCAAATGAGCCTGAGCTTAAGCCCCCTCACCCTCAACCATCACATGGCATTTTTGGTGGCTCTAGAGCAAATCTACAGAACCACCACCATTTGGAAGGGTATCCCCTACCACAACGCCTAAATCGAAAAATATTCCCTTCGCCAAATTGGAAGGCTCTATGCCGCCTAAACCAGCAACCTCTCCAATAGGATTCTAAAGATCTATCGCCTCATGCTAGCTAGACCAAAGTTCTTGATACCCTCGCGAAGATTGCAATTGCTGCACAAGAGCCGCAAATTACTCTCCTCCGCCCCTCCCCCTTTGGCCACTGGCATCCTGTGGTCTAACTGAAGGTTTCTATCACTGCCACAGTTCACGCAAGCATCCCCATCCCTTTTCCAAACTCGCCACTTTTGGCTTTTTGATAGGGACCTCGGCTTCTTGGCTTGTGCTTTTGCGCAGGGCTTCGCCGACGCTATGATCTCTCTCCTCTTACCAAATTTTTTGTCCTGAAGAGACTCAAGGCTCAGGTCCGCCATGGCCGCCATCAACTCCGCCCAACTCATGCCCAATCCTTTTGGACCCAGCAGAGAGCGCACTTGCTCCAGCTTTTGCCGCAACTCCCGACTGATCACTAGGCGCAACTCCGAGTGCTCTTCACTCAGCACCCTCTCCCTCTCCTGGGGCAGGAGCTGGCTCACGCCAATCTGTGCCGATTTCTCCAACAGCAGGGCCTGACTTTGGCGAGCGGATTTATTTTCCAGCTCACTTAAAACTTGAAGCTTGGCCTTTTGATCGAGTTTTGCCCCATCCGCGACTTTGCTCGCCTGGGTGAAAAAGCTTTGCGCCTGACAAATATGGCTCAAGTTGAGAGCCCCACTTTCAATTTTTTTCTCCACCTTTTGCTGTTCACTTAGGGGTAGATCACGCAGGAGTTTCATGGCCTGAATTCTTCGCCCTGCCTGGCCCTCAGAGTATTTCAGCTCCCGCAGGCAGTATTCAAAGAGACTGCCATAGCCCAAGTCCGAGTAAAGCTTGCGTCTCTCCACCTCTTTGAGGTGATGAAGAATCTCGCTGAGCAGAGCTCGCTCTTTTTGTACCAAATTTTGGGTTTGGCGCAGCAGCTCTGGATCACTTAAATTTTTTGGTGACATTTTAAACCTCCCGATTGAGTTGCAGTTGCAGTTGCAGTTGCAGTTTGTCTTACCATGGGTTTTTTAAGCGGACTTTCTGCATACCCAGACACCCCCAAAAACCCCACTATTAAAGCTTTTAAAAGGCCCCTGGATAAGTGATCTCTAGAGGGAATATCGTTTTTGCATCGAAGGGTCCGAATAAGCCCACACAGAGGCTTTTAGAGCCTCGAAAAACTCGTCAATATTTAATGCATTAAAATAAATTAATACTATTTGTCACTTAGAGACCATTGACCTTTAATTCAATTCAGGCCCTGAGAAGAGGGGCGTGATTAAAATGGTTATGCTGGGAAATGAGATGTGGTCTGACTAACTAGCTGTGACCACGACAGCCTATAATGATGTGTCTGACTGACAGATGTGACCCACTGACGTGACTGAGGATGAGAATGACTGATGAGGACCTTAGCCTATAAAGGTTAATGCGGAGCTTCGCCGACACTGAGCTGCCGACGCTGTGGCAATCACTGCTACTGGTAGCAATTTTGAAACTTGAACTTACCCCCTGATTTCGGACCCATTAAGGTCCGTCAGGGCGCGAGGTGCCCACTTGCTCCAAGCTCACTCGAACCTAAGCCCGGGCTTGGGCCGTGGCTCGCACTGAGCACTGAGCACTGAGCAGGCACGGCTGCACTGAGCACTGAGCAGGCACGGCTGCACTGAGCCAGGCACGGGTCAGACCCAAATTTGCACTGGGCTGACACCCTCACACCACCCCGGCCAGAAGGGGCTGACTGTCAGCTTTTGGGCGATAATGAAAATTATACAGTGGCTAAGGAGCTCAGCTTCGATTGGTTGAGGAATCTTAGTGGAACGATTCTTGAAGTGTTGAGAGCACTATGTTGTCCCCTGGTTTAGAATTTATTCCTAGCAAGCTCTCTAACGGCTTGAGCCTGTCTTTGATGGTGCACTCGGCAGCGGTGGCCGGCCTGGTGGCCTTACCCTATTTGGACATTTTGCCCAAGGAGAGTTTCCCTGTCGGTGAGACTGTGACCATTGAGTTCACGGCTCTGGAGGCCCCTAAGGGGCTGCAGACTTTAACTCCGGAGATTGGCCCTAAGCCAATGGATGGGGGAGGCCTTAAAGCAGAGCACGTTGAGACTCATTCATTAAGAGAGGAGTTACCTCCCCCTCGATTGCGACCGGCGGTGGCCGTGGCTCAAGTGAGCCCTCAAGAGGCCGACATTCAGACTCAGGCCGCAGCAGAGAGAGAGTTTTCCGAGTCTGAGCGCCAACAGCAAGTCGCCGAGGAGTCTCCAGATCCAGAGAAGATGGTTCCTATGAGTGGGGAAGCAGAGTGGGAGAGAGAACTGAGAGAGATTGAGGCTTTGGAGGCGGCTCACCGAGAAAGACAACAGCTGCGAGAGCAGGCGGCAGCAGAGAGAGCGAGAGAGAGAGAGGAGGCCCGCCTTCAGGCTCAGGCCGCAGCAGAGAGAGAGTTTGCCGAGGTGGAGCGCCGCCAGCAGGCCGAGCTGGAGAGACAGGCCGAGCTGGAGAGACAGGCCGAGCTGGAGAGACAGGCCGAGCTAGAAAGACAAGCGGAGTTGCAAGAACAACAGGCGGCATTGAAGATAGCCCAACAAGAAGCCGAAGAACTGGCAAGACAGCAACAGGAGCAAATGGTGCGCAGGCAGGCTGAACAAGAGGCTCAAGAGAAGGCCCAAGAGTTGGCTGCTCAGCAACGGGCGCGAGAGCAGGCTGAGCGAGAGGCTCAGCAGAGAGCGCAACAATTGGCAGCACAGAAACAGGCCCGGCAACAGGCACAACAAGGAGCTCAGGGGCAAGGCCCCGGCCGAGCTCAGTCGGATTTGCCATTTGGTCTGCCTGAGGGCACCCGCTCCCATTTGGATTTAACTCAGGCTCCGGGAAATCGTCCTCCCAACTACCCCACAGTGGCGCGCAAAAATGGCTGGCAGGGCACAGTGCTCTTGGCCTACTACGTGACCCCTGAGGGCCGAGTGGATCGATTGAGACTGCTGCAGTCCTCGGGACATGACATTTTAGACAGGGAGGCTTTAACCGCCATTCAGAACTACCGCTACCGCCCAGGTCAACAGGGCTGGACAAGTCATCCGGTGGTATTTTCTCTGCGGGGCGAGGCCGAACCTCTACCCGCTCGGCTGAGAGTGGGTGAGGCTAAATAGTAAGGTCTATTCGTCGCCAAAGAGCTCGGCTTGGGATTTGGTACTCCCCTGACTGCGCAATTGGGCCTTGCGCTTGGCCCCTTTTCCGGCGCGCTTGCGTTTGCGGATAGTTGTCGTCTGTTGGGTTGCTGAAGCCATGGGGCCACCTCCAAAAAATAAAAACCCTTAAAATCAGGGAGCAGAGCTACCAAAAGGGCAGACGCAAGTCAACGCTATGCACTGCGCCGCCACCCTCTCTATGCCTTTCCAGGCTGTAATCCAGCAAAAAACGGGGGCCGCGAAAGCCCAAGCCGGCGGTCCAGCTGTGGCGGCTGCGAAACTCATCCCAGTGGGAGCCCAGGCGGAGGGCAAAAAACTCGGAAAAAAGACTCTCAAAACCAAAGGCCACATTCATTCGGCTATCCGGGTTCCGATCCAGATACTTGACCAAGTCCATCCGCAGCCGAAAGAAATCGCTGAGCAAGTAGTTGGCCCCCAACCCCATATGGGGAATCAGGCGAAACTCCTCAGCCACCCGAGAGCTAGAGGGAAGCAAGTTGTGATAGGTGAGGGCCAGACCCAGATCTGCTCGGGGAGTGTAGAGCAGACCTAAGTTGCCATTCCACTGAGCGGAGCTCTCCGGGGGGGAGAAGCTGCCGCCCCAAGCCTCTTCCGGTTGGGCTGAAAAACGAAAAAGGGAGGCCCCCAAAGCCCAGCGAGGCAAGACAAACTGACCCACACTGACCTGCCACAACTCTTCTTTCCAGGCCGGGCCGGCTTCAAAATCTCGCGAGCGCCGCAAGTAATTGACGGCCCCTGGAATAATGGCCTCTGGATTGCCATCAATCAGCGAAAAGGCCAGAGTCTGCTGGCTTTCTCCGGACTGGGGCTGACCCGAGGAATAGAAAGCCCCCATCTTCACCATGGGGATATGGGACAAAACAGCGGGGTTAAAGAAAACCCCCTCTGCGGCCTCAGCCCCGGCCCTTCCCGCACTGCCCATGGCCGCTGCTGTCGGCCCCACAAAGACCTGGGCCTTAAGAGGCTTTGCCAGCCAAAAAGAGAGAAGAACCAATAAGAAGAGAGGGAGTTTAATTTTGCAGGAGTTCACGATCTCCAGCTATAGAGGAGTCTGGAAAAGAGTTCAAGAACCACCAATTTTGGCAGCAGCGTCATCCGGTGATTGAGGGCCTCTGGGAGAGAGGCCCGAGACCCCAGCCTGAAGGAAAGTCTAAAGGGCGTAGCAGATGGAGAAATAATGGGGGCAGGCATTCTCACGGCCCTTGGGGTCGCAAGGACTGCCGGAGTAATTCACTGTCTGGATCTCAGAGGCATAGCACTGAGGCGGAACCCTGCCCTCCGAATTAACCCTGGGATAGATACAGCGTCCACTGGGGCTCACAGCCCAGTAATTGAGATCGAGAATTTGTATGATCCGAGGGTCGATATTGTTCTCATTGTCCTCTTCAGTACAGAGTGCATTTTGGCTTCCGACATCCTCTGGGCGCAAAATCATAAACCGCAAATTTTCAGGGCAGGTCCAGGTTCTTGGGACGGCTTGGCTGCCCGACGGCAATTCCAGATTGTGCTCCCTCACTTGGCTTAACACTCGCCGGTTTAACACCGCATTAGTAGAGCCTGGGGCGGGAGCTAGATTCAAAGCAAAACCCTGGCCAAAAATCTGCCTCTCAGGGTTTCCCGATTCAGGAGCCCAAACCCCAGTGCTACCCTGGGGGCCCCGCAAAAAACTTAAGCTGAGATAGCTGTCCTCTCGCTGTCCATTACGATTTATTGACTCTCCACTAAGACCTATAATCATATTCTCTCTGGCTTCATCGCCATCTCCCATTAAGCGGAGTCGCCCTTCAAATCTTCTACTACCAGAAATGCTGTTGCTCTCAAAAAAGCGCAAAAACGAGCCCGGGCTCTGCACAAGCTGAGGGGCAATCTCCCAACTGTCCAAGGTGTTAAATGTCATGTTGTCGTAGTCCATTCCCTCTGCGGGAGAGCCTATATCTGGAATAAAGGCACCCTGAAGATTCGCGGTGGGTCGTATCCACAGCTGAGGCTGAGCTTGACTGTTAATGGGGCTGCTGCGCAGGGAGTCCAGGAGCTCATCCACTCTCAGATATTTAGTCTTCTCTAAGTAGTCTGGGCTGAGACGCACTCCGGTTCCGGGCCTGTGAGCTCCCACATAAAAGGTAAAGAGGTTTCTTAGCTGCTCTTCACTTTGCGGACTTCTGTTTACACAGCTCATATGGGCCACTGTGTCCACCTTGGTCTCGTAGGCAAAGGGCAGAGACCGGTAGAAGCTCTGCATATGCTCTTCCTCGCCGGGGAGAGGCTGGTCACAGTTTTGGAAGAGGAGAAGGCTTGAGACAATAAGAGCTGTCCCCAGACCCATAAGCTTGTGTTTGGAAATGGGAATTTTTCTCATTTTTATATGGTAGCAGGGGCTGACGCTAAAAGTTAAACTTTTTGCTTCCCTGTCTCAAATTGGGACAAAGGCTGGGAATGGGTCTGGGGGCCCCAGATCCTTGCCTTGGCCGCCGCCTTATGGTCTTCTGCTAAGCTATGAAAAGTCAAAAACCTCACTCCATTCGCAAAGCTGTTATTCCCGTAGCCGGTCTGGGTACCCGCTTTTTGCCGGCCAGTAAAAGTGTGCCTAAAGAGATGCTGCCCATCGTGGACAAACCGGGGCTCCTTTACATCGTAGAGGAAATTGCCCGTGCCGGCATTGAGCAGGTGGTGCTGATTGCTGGCCGGGGCAAGACCGCCATTGAGGACTTTTTTGACACCTCCTATGAGCTGGAGGATCAGCTGCTAAAAGCCGGAAAACAGGACCTGTTGGAGAGAATTTCTGGAGTGAAGGACATGGTGGAAGTGATCAGTCTGCGGCAAAAGCAGGCCAAAGGTCTGGGTCATGCTGTCTTATGTGCCGAACCCGTGGTGGGGCAAGAGCCCTTTGCCCTGCTTTTGGGGGACGAGCTGATGATCACCCCTGCGGATCAGCCCTCGGCCATCCAACAGCTCTGCCAAGTGCATGGAGAGCAAGAGACCTCCTGTGTGGCCGTCATGCAGGTGCCTTTGGCCGAAACCGCCAAGTACGGAATTGTGGAGGCCCAAGAGGAGGCAGGGGGCCTGCTGCGCATTCGCTCGGTGGTGGAGAAACCCCAACCGGAAAAGGCCCCCAGTCAGTGGGCCCTGCCCGGACGCTATGTCTTTGACTCGGCCATTTTCTCTCACTTGAAAGAGGTGGGCCCCGGAGTGAATGGAGAGATCCAACTGACCGATGGGATGACAGCTCTAGCACAGAATGAAGGTCTTTTGGCCACGACTCTTGAAGCCCGCCGCTTTGATGCTGGCGATCGCCTGGGCTATCTGCAGGCCAATGTGGAGTTGGCGGCTGAACACCCGGATTTGGGGGAGGGCTTTCGCCAATTTTTAAAGGATTTTGTGGGCCGAAATCAAAATTGGTTTCAGAGTCTGCTGCTGGCTTTGACCACAGGTCTCTTGATGATGACTGGGGGCTGGAGTCCCCAGGCCTCGGCCTATATTCCAGATCCTGGTATGATTTTGTCTCGCACGGGCCTCAACAACGGCAATGGCTTTTACCAGATTGAACAGGATGTGATTCTGCAAACTGAGGCAGAACCTCTGGTCTTGCGTGAGCGCTGGACCATTCGCGATGAGTACCAGATGCGGGTGGAGGTGGAGGGCCGGGGCTTTTTGGAGGGCCTGGTGAAGATGACCCTGGTCTATGATGCCCACCAACGCCATTTGGTGGACAGCGATGGGCAAGTGCGCAGCTCCCGATTGGGGGGCGATTGGCACGAGCCCTACTTTCACTACCGGCGCTCAAGTACTATTCGCTCCCTTTTGGCCCAGGCCAATATTCTCCCCCCTGAGACAGAGGAAGAGGCGGGGAGTTTTGTCCGCCTGTCTCGAACTGGAGGAGGGGTGGCTTACGCCTTTGGCACCCCCACCCCCCTCAACAGTCCTGAGCTGCTGCCAGGCCTGTGGATTGAGCAAGATCAGTTTGTGATCCGCAAGCTGAGACTCCCCTCCGAGGTTTTGATTCGGGCCAATGACTATGAGGCCTTTGCTCGGAGTCTGTGGATGCCCCGTCTGCGCGAGATCTCCTGGGCCGGGGGTCAGCGTCAGGCGCGAGTTCAGGTGACCTCGGTCAGGTCTCTGCCCCAAAACGCCCAAAGTCAGCGCCTGGTCAATCCGGCAGAGCTACGCACCCAAGCTCAAAACACTGAGCCTTTGCGAATGACTGATCATGAACTAATTCGGGATTTTTACTCCCGCTTTCGCTAAAAGCTGGAAGAGGACCCCCTGCCTATGAACTCCTCACTGAGCCAGATCTCCGGCCCCTACTACCAAGTGGCTGTCAACGCACCCTTAAAGGGGCTTCTGACCTACTCAGCTCCTGAGGGTCTGAGCTTTGAACGGGGTCAGTCGGTGCGTCTCCCCTTGGGCTCCCGCAGCGCCCAAGGTGTGATTTTTTCCTCTTCCCCAGAACCTGGTCCCTACGAAATCAAAAAGATCACCGAAGCCCTTGATGAGCACCCCCGATTGCCCGAGAGCTTTTTGCGCTGGCTCGATTGGCTGAGCGACTACTACATGCACCCGATTGGACAGGTGACCTCTTTGGCTTTCCCTCCCTTAAAAAAGGGGGGACGAGCCCGCAAAGCTGAAACAGCTCCTCTGGTGCCCCAGGCCCCCATGGGCCCTCAGAAGCCTCCCGAGCTGACCTCAGAGCAAAAATCCTGTCTTGAAGCCATTCAATCTCACTCCGACTTTCAGGTTCATCTTCTGCATGGGGTGACCGGCTCGGGGAAGACAGAAATCTATTTAAGACTTCTTGAGGACACTTTAGCTCGGGGGGAGCCGGCCTTGGTGCTAGTGCCCGAGATCTCTTTGACTCCCCAGCTGGTGGCTCGCTTTTCGGCTCGCTTTCCAGGTCAAGTGGCGGTGATCCACTCCCATCTGACCGAAAGGGAAAAAACCAACCAGTGGTGGGAGATGGTGGACGGGGAGAAGAAAATCCTGATCGGGGCCCGCTCAGCCCTGTTTTGCCCCCTGCCGCGATGGGGCCTGGTGATTTTGGATGAGGAGCACGAGGCCAGCTTCAAACAGGACGAAAAGCTGCGCTACCACGCTCGGGATGCCGCCATTGTCTTAGCAAAGATGCACAACTGTCCCATTATTTTGGGTTCGGCCACTCCCTCTTTGGAGTCCTGGAAAAATGCCCAAGAGGGGCGCTACCTCTTACACCAAATGCAGCACCGAGTGGCGGAAAGACAAATGCCACAGATTCGGGTGGTGGATCTCCGCGAAACCCGGCGACAGCGAAGAGATCCTGAGGGAGCCGCAGAGGCTGAGGAGCTGCCCTTTTGGCTGAGCTCTGAACTCTACGAGGAAATTGAAAAGACCCTGGAGCGCAGGGAGCAGGTGGCCCTTTTTCTCAATCGCCGAGGAGTGGCCCAAACGGCTCAATGTTCGGCCTGCGGCTTTGTCTATGAGTGCCCCAACTGCGCCATCTCCCTCACCCTCCACCGCAAACAGGATCTGGTTTGCCACTACTGCGACTACACCCAGGTGATGAAAGAGGATTGCCCCTCCTGTCCAGATGGAGAGGTCAAGGCTCTGGGCATGGGCACCGAGTTGATTGAGGCCGATATCGCCCGACTCTTTCCCGAAGCCCGATTGGCCCGAGCCGACCGAGACGAGATCCACTCCCGTCAGGACCTGGAGGAGCTGATTCGCTCCGTAGAGGACAGGCAAGTGGATGTGCTGATCGGCACCCAGATGATTGCCAAGGGCTTAGACTTTCCCGGCCTAACCTTGGTGGGACTGATTTTGGCCGATGTGGGATTTAACCTCCCTGACTTTCGCTCCAGCGAGCGCAGCTTTCAGCTTCTCACCCAGGTGAGTGGGCGCAGTGGTCGTCACAGCTTAGAGAGGGGGCGAGTGATCATTCAAACTTACAACCCCTCTCACCCCAGTGTCCTCTACAGTCTCAATAACGACTACGCCGGTTTTGCCGAGCAGGAGCTGGCGGCCAGACAGGCCCTGTCCTACCCCCCTTTTGGCCGCTTGGCTCTGCTGCGCCTTCAAGCCCAAAGTCTGGTCGCTTTGGACCAGGCCTCGGACCGACTTTACCTGAGGGCGGAAAAGCTCAAAGAGCTGAATAAAGCCTATGCGGATCTGCAGTTTTTAGGTCCTGCTCCTGCCCCTCTGCTTAAATTGCGCAACAAATACCGCCATCAAATGTTGATCAAGGCTCCCCAGCCACAGATCATCAGGGGGTTTTTGCAGCAGCTGCTGGAGGGGCAAAAATGGCTACCCCCTGGGACCAAAGTTCAGATTGATATTGATCCCATGAATATGCTCTAAGAAGGACCTAGCCCAACCGATAAATTAAAGACCATGGCGGAGTCCGAGCAACTGCAAAAAAATATCACCTGCCCGCGGTGTAACAGTCAGACCACTGAGCTCAAGCCCGTGGATACGGGAACTCGGGTGGCCCTTAAATCCACCGGAGTGGATGAGAGTGAAATGCCTCCTGCCGTCTGTGGCAACTGTATTAAAGAGCTGAGCGGGAAGATTTCTCAGGGCATGAAATTGAGAATTGAGCAGGCGAACCGGGATAAAAACCGGGCGATTTTATGGAAAAATCGAGTTCACCTGATCAAAGAGGCCCAAGAACATATGAAGAACCGCCACTACGCCCAGGCCGCCATCTCCTACGAAAAATATTTGCGCAGTCTGGAAGTGGTCTTTCAGAAAAAAAAGGGGCAGCTCAGTCCAGAGATCTTTAACAACTCCCGTCGTTCCAAAGAAATCACCGTCATCACTTCCGTGCTGTGGGATCTGATGCGCATCTATGACAGCTCTCCAAGATATGTAACCCGCATGGCAGAGTCGGCAGAAAAGCTCAGCTTGTTTTTACCCTTCAGCACTATACAACATGAAGTTTCCAAGGCGGCCGAGGGCTTTTTACGCCAGTCTAAAAACCCCCAAATCGTGAAAGATTTTTTGCGTAAGTCCAAAATTTCTATCGCCCGCTGCTTTATTGCCTCAGCGGTCTTTGCCGACTCAGAGGCCCCAGAGGTACTGCTCTTGCGTCGCTTTCGTGATGAAAAGCTGCGCTCCCATGCCTTAGGCAGAGGACTGGTCTTTTTGTATGAAAGAGTCTCTCCACCCATAGCCCGAGGCTTGCGTCGAGAAAACTCCCTCAACCGCCCTCTGCGCCGAAGCCTCAAGAAAGCCCTCAGCTATACTGCGGAGCGCATAAAAAATCATCTTGATCCCCTTTAAAAAGCCGTTAAAGCATTAAGACTATGGCAAAAAATCCTGAAGTTTACGATGTGGTGATTGTGGGCTCTGGACTCACCGGGCTCAGCCTGGGGGCCCAATGCCGTCAACTGGGCTTAAAGTTTCTGGTTTTAGAGGCCCGAGATGTGGCGGGGGGCAGTTTGCGCCCTAATATCACCCAGTTTGGCCGACTTCCCTCTTCCCTGGGATTTATTCCAGAAAGTCCCTTAGCCCGAGAAAGGCTGGAGCAATTGGGGACCCTGCTCCAGGACAGTTTGGCCGGAGAGAGTCTGGAACAGGCTCCTCAAATTGCCAAGGGTGGCGAACTCAAACCCTTTGTGGGATTTGCGGACTTGGACCTCAAATCCCTGGAGCTCTTCTCTCACTTTAACCAGAGCCAGGCAATTGAGCTCAAGAGTCAGCCGGATTATTGGGTGGAGCAGTTGCTGGAGCCCCTCTCCTCGCAAATCATGACTTTGGCTGAGGTCACTTCCTTTGAGGTGAGCGAGGGGCTGGTCCAGGCGGCTGTGATCAATGCGGACCGTAAGATCATGGCCAGGAGCTTTGTCTTTACCGCCCCTGTCAGCGGGGTCAACGAGCTCTTTCTGGGCCAAGACTTAAACCAGCGCAGTCGCCAGATGCTGGCCAAAGCCAAAGCCTGGACAGCCATCAGCCTCCACCTCCAGCATCAAGAGCCCTTCCCCATGACTGAACCGGGGCTTTTGTTTCTGTTGGGGACCAAGACTGAGCCCGAACCCTGCGTGGGCCGCTTTTTCCCCCAAGAGAAATGCTCCTCTTGGCTGGGCTTTGTCCCCAGTGAGTTCAGTGAGGACAGTGAGTTTGTGGGCGAGGCCCTCCGCCATATGAAAAAGCTGGTGAGGCGGGCCTTTCAGCTGGATGAGGGTGCCATTATCGGCGAAAAAATCACCCTAAGTCCCGAAACTCAGGGCAGAATTCAGCTTAAGACAAAAGTGGAAAATCAACTTCCCGAGATCAAAAATCTCTATCTGGCCAGCCCCACTCTCAGCTCAGCCCAAGGCCTTGAGGCCGCCCTGGATATGGCCTTTAAAGCCACTGAATGGCTGCAAAGGGAGCTGAGCCTTGAGTCTGAGTCCTTGCCCACTGAAAATCTTCATGTTAGGGAACAGAGCTAAGAATAACAAATACACACTTTCTGCAAACTCCTGGTCCAACCCACTGTGGTCCGTCGGCGAAAAGGGTATGGCTGAATGCGGAAAGGCGGATTAACCAGAGAGGAAGAAATCATGGCTCAAATCACCATGCGCGAAATGCTCGACGCTGGAGTTCACTTCGGTCACCAGACTCAGCGCTGGAACCCCAAAATGAAACCCTATGTTTACACCGATCGAGGTGGCATTCACATCATCGATTTACAAAAGTCTGTGGTCCATGCCCGTCGGGCTGCGGAAAAGGTCAAGGAAGTTGCAGCTCAAGGCGGCCGCATGATCTTTGTGGGCACAAAAAAACAGGCTGTGGAGCCCATTAAAGAGGCGTCCGCAAAATGCGGTCAGTTTTATGTCACAAAGCGCTGGCTGGGCGGGACCCTCACCAACTTCCAAACCGTAAAATCCAGTATAGATCGTTTGAAGAAAATTGATCAAATGAGAGAAAAAGGTGAGTTGGACTACCTCTCCAAAAAAGAGCGGGCCAGCATGGAGAAGGAGTATGGGAAGCTCAGCGAGTATCTAGATGGAATCCGGGAGATGAAAGAGGCTCCAGAACTTCTGTTTGTGGTGGATTTGACTAAGGAGCATATTGCCGTGGCTGAGGCCCGTCGCTTAGGCATTCCTGTGGTGGGCATTGCTGACACTAACAGCGATCCCGAAGTCATTGAATTCCCCATCCCCGGCAACGATGACGCCATTCGCTCCATCAAGCTGTTTGCAGATATGGCCGCCGAAGCCTACCTGGAAGGGGCTAAGCTTTGGGAGGAGAAAGTTCGGGCCATGGGTCAACAGCAAAAGGAAGAGGAGAGCCGGGCTCGTGCTGCTGAAGCGGCCAAAGCTCAAGAGGAAGCCAAGGCTCAACCTACAGCTCCTGGTGCTGCAGGGCCTGCAGTGGTGAAGGTTTCCAAAGGTCGCAAATTGGTGGCTGCTGGAACTGCCGACGACGTGGAAATTGCCATGGAGTTGGAGGGTGGCGAAAGTGCCGCTCCCTCTGAAGATGCAGAGAGCGAAGCCGCCGACAGCGAAACTGCCGAAGCCGAAAAACAATGATCAATAGAGAGGTGGAGAGAATGTCTATCAGCGCAAGTATGGTGAAGGACTTAAGGGAAAAAACGGGAGCTGGAATGATGGATTGCAAAAAGGCTTTGGAGGAAAACCAAGGCAATTTTGACAAGGCCGTGGACTGGCTGCGCACCAAAGGCTTAAGCAAGGCCGCTAAAAAGGCCGGGCGAGTGGCCGCTGAGGGTTTAGTGACTTCTTACATTCATGCTGGAGGACGAATTGGAGTCCTTTTAGAGGTCAACTCAGAGACCGACTTTGTCGCCCGCAACGAAATCTTTCAGGACTTTGTTCGAGACATTGCCATGCATATTGCAGCCATGGGGCCTCAGTATGTCAAAGTGGATGAAATTCCCGAGGAAGTGCGCCAAAGAGAGTATGAGGTCTTGAAGGCCAAAGCTCTGGAAGAGGGAAAAAAGGCTGAATTCTTAGACAAGATTCTGGAAGGTCAAATCAAAAAATGGGCCTCTGAGATTTGTCTGATGGACCAAAAGTTTGTAAAGAATCCTGATGTCAGCATCGAGCAGTACCTGCAGGAGACCATCGCCAAGATTGGAGAAAATCTGGTGATTCGTCGCTTCACTCGCTATGAGCTGGGCGAGGGCATCGAGAAAAAACAGGAAAACTTTGCCGAGGAAGTGGCCGCCCAACTCCGCAACTAAACTAACTGTCCATTGACAGGTACGAGGTCCATTTTGCCAAAGACAAAATACAAGAGAGTCCTCCTCAAGCTCAGTGGGGAGGCTCTAGCCGGAGAGAACAAAACGGGAATCAATAGCCAAGTCTTGGGACAAATGGCCGACGACATTGTGCAAGCCATTGATCTCGGTGTTGAAATGGGCATAGTCATTGGCGGTGGCAATATCTTTCGCGGTGTGGCCGCATCGGCCCAAGGGATGGACAGAGCCAGTTCCGACTATATGGGCATGCTCGCCACCTGTATCAATGCTTTGGCCCTCCAGGATGCCTTGGAAAAAAAGGGCTTGGCCACGCGAGTACAGTCCGCCATAGAGATGGCTGAGATCGCTGAACCTTACATTCGCCGCAAAGCTATGCGCCACTTAGAAAAAAGGCGGATTGTGATTTTTGCCGCCGGCACGGGAAACCCCTACTTCACCACAGATACAGCGGCCGCTTTGCGGGCTATGGAGATCAACGCTGATGTGATTCTAAAGGCCACTAAGGTGGATGGAGTCTTTGACAAAGACCCGGCTCTTCATCCCGAAGCTGAGAAATTTGATCAGCTGACCTATATTGAAGTTTTGAAGCGAGGGCTAAAGGTCATGGACTCCACAGCCATCAGCCTTTGCATGGACAACAAACTGCCCATTGTGATTTTTAATCTCACTGAAGCCGGCAATGTGGCTCGAGTGATCAGTGGCGAGCAGATAGGGACAATCGTCTCTCACGACTAGAGAGAAAGAGGTTTAAAATGATAGAAAACTTAAAGGCAACCACCCAAGACAGCATGGAAAAAGCTCTGGCCGCTCTGGCCACTGACCTCAAGAAGGTGAGAACTGGCAAGGCCCAAGTGTCCATGCTGGATGGAATCAAGGTCAATTACTATGGCACCCCCACTCCTTTGAACCAAGTGGCCTCACTGTCCACTCCTGACGCCAAATCCTTCCTCATAGCTCCTTGGGAGACCTCTGTTTTAAAGGATATTGAGTCCGCCTTGGTCAAAAGTGATATCGGAATGACTCCGCAAAATGATGGCAAAGTCATCCGCCTCAAGGTCCCTGAGCTGACAGAGGAAAGACGGAAAGATCTAGTTAAAAGTGTGAAGAAAATCGTGGAAGAGGGACGCGTGGCTGTGAGAATGGCCCGCCGAGATGCCAATGATGAGATTAAAAAAGCGCTGAAAGACAAACTGATTGGCGAAGATGAGCAAAAGCGACTCAGCGATGAAATCCAAGAGCTCACGGACAGCTTTATTGCAAGGCTGGACCAGATGGGTGAGGACAAAGAAAAGGAATTGATGACAGTCTAATGGCAGTCCCCAAGCATTTGGCCATTATTATGGATGGTAACGGACGCTGGGCCCAGGCAAAGGGGCGCAGTCGTTATTACGGCCATATTCGCGGAGCCCGAGTGGCGCGAAAAATCATCGAGGAGGTGGCAAGGCTCAAGATCCCCCACCTCACTCTCTTTACTTTCAGTACAGAAAACTGGATGCGCCCGAAAGAAGAGGTTCATTTTCTGATGACTCTTCTCCGCCATCGGCTGCGGCGGGAGAGAAACACTCTCCAAAACAACAATATCAAACTCCACTGTGTGGGGGACTTAAGTCGCCTTCCTTTAGACTTACAGACTGAGATTAAAGACTGTATTCGTGAAACCCGTCAGAACACTGGCCTCAATTTAATTTTTGCCCTCAATTATGGGGGAAGACAGGAAATTTGCCAGGCTGTTCGGCATCTCTGTCAGAGAGTGAAAAATGGTGAGCTGGAACCCGCCGATATCTCCGAGGCTTTGGTCCACTCCCATTTGGACTCCTCTTTTGCTCCTGATCCAGATTTGATTATTCGCACCAGCGGCGAGAACCGCTTGTCTAATTTTTATCTGTGGCAAGCAGCCTACAGTGAAATCTTCATCAGCCAAAGGAATTGGCCCGAATTCAGCGCTAAGGACTTGCACCAAGCTCTTCATCACTTCTCACAAAGGGAGCGTCGCTTTGGCCGAACCAGTGAGCAAATTCTTCAAGCCCTCCCTTAAAACAAGAGTCCTCTCGGCTCTGCTAGCGGCAGGTCTCTTGGTGGCCACTGGCTACTGGGCCGGGGCTCAAGGACTGGCAGATTTGAGCCTTCTCGTACTCTTGGTGGGAGCCTGGGAGTACAGCCAATTGGTCTTTCCCTCTCCCAGGTGTCCAGCTCCCCTGCGCTGGCTGTTTTTGCTGGGCGTGTTAATCATTGTGACCACATTTATTTTTAATCCCCAATTTCTCTTGTCCAGTCTGGCTCTGGTGATAGTGAGCTTTCTCTCCCTCAGCTTAGCTCTCACCCGCAACCAAGCCCCCCTAGAGGAGCTGCTGCGAACTTTGACGCGCTCTGCGACAGGCTTCCTCTATGCGGTGATTCTCCCTTTGCATGCAATTTTTCTTCTTCAACTGGAAGGAGCTTTAGCTTGGTTTGCCATGATGCTCCTGATGGTCTTTGCCTGCGACACTTTTGCCTACTTTGGGGGAAAGTGGGCCGGGAAGACCCCCTTGATGCCAGACATTTCACCTAAGAAGACTATGGAGGGCTCTCTTTCAGGAGTCCTGGGCTCTTTGATGATGGCCAGCCTATTTTGGTTTTTTTATTTTCACCATTTTTCCCTCCTCAGCCTTTTGACTCTGGGGCTTTTTGTGGCGATTTCTGCACAATTTGGAGATCTCTTTGCCTCTCTTTTAAAGAGGGTCGCCCAGGTGAAAGACTCAGGAAAACTTATGCCGGGACACGGAGGAATTCTAGATCGTCTCGATGGGGTTTATTTTGCGGCGCCTTTAGTCTATTTTTGGGCTCTGACTCACTAAAATTTTTGTAAAAACACTGGAAGAAGACCCCTAGGGTCTTTAAGATGGTGGCATGGAACTTATTCTCTCTTGGCTCCAGCAGGGCCTCTCTGGAATTATTCCCTTTATTATCATGATTGGCCTTTTGGTCTTTGTGCATGAGCTGGGCCACTTTTTAGTCGCCAAGTATTACCGCGTCCGAGTGGAAGTCTTCTCTCTGGGATTTGGTAAAAAGATCCTGCAACATAAGAGAGGGGACACCACTTACTGCGTCTCTCTGATCCCCCTTGGGGGCTATGTGAAAATGTACGGGGATGACCCCACCGCCGAGGTCCCCCCCTCAGAGAGGGAACAGGCCTTTTTGCTCAAACCGGTCGGTCAGCGAATTGCCATTGTCTTGGCGGGACCTCTGATGAATTTGTTTTTCGCAGCTTTTTTATTTGCCGCTATTGCTATGGTTGGAGATCCGGTTTTAAGCCACCAAGTGGGGGATATTCAGGAAGGCACGCAGGCTCATGAAGCAGGCTTCCGGTCAGGGGATCGCATTCTGGCGATCAACGACAAACCCACTTCTTTCTGGCGAGAGATCTCCAGCCAAATCCAAGCTTCTGCCAATGAAGAACTGAGATTTCTAGTAAAGAGAGAACAAGAGGAGAGGGAGGTTGAAGTTCTTGCCACACCTCGACTCGCTGAAAACGAGAACATCCTCAGCACCCAGGCCAAAGTGGGTCGCATTGAAGGCTTGGGTGTGGAGTCATTAAGTTCGCTTGTGGGAGTGCCCGATCCCTCGAGCCGGGCGGCTTTAGCCGGAATAAAGACCTTTGATATGATCGTGGGAATCAACGATGAGGATGTGGGCTATTGGCGAGAGCTGGAGCCCGCTCTGCAGAAGGCTCTCGAAACGGGAGGGACTGAAGCCCCCATCCAATTGAGGGTCAAGGCCTACCAAATTGAACAGGTAGAGCCTGAGCGCCCCATCACCTTAGATTTGGCTGGATTGGATTTGAGCCAGCCTCTTCTCCCCCAATTGGGTTTGGAGTCCACAGAACTCTATATCTTGAGGGTGCGTAGAGACTCTCCAGCCGAAAGGGCAGGACTCCTGCCAGGCGATAAGCTGGTCCAGGTGGGAGAGGAGCCTGTCACTCAGTGGACTGAAGTGGTGGGTGCGGTCTCCGGCTTTGATCCAGACTCCCAAGAGAGTCTCGCTTTTGGAGTCTTGCGCAAAGGAGAAAAAATCACCCTAAATACTGTCCCTGAGTTCACCAGCCTCCTCAACGCTCAGGGCCAGGATGATCGTCGCTTTACCGTGGGCATTGTCCCCGCCTATATTAACGTGACCGCCCCCCCCGCCCTGTTTCGAACTCGAAACCCCATAAAGGCGGCCTCCCTAGGGGCCTCTGAATCTCTGGTCATGACTAAAATGGTGGTTATGGGCGTGATTCGACTGATCCAGGGAGAGGTCTCTACAAAAAACATTGCCGGAGTGATCACCATTGGTCGATTTGCCAGCCAAACCTTTGAGATCGGGCTGTCGGCCTTTCTAAAAATGATGGCCATTTTGTCGATTAATTTATTTATCATTAACTTGCTCCCCATCCCCATTCTCGATGGAGGACACTTGGTCTTTTTTGGAATTGAGGCCATCAAGGGAGCTCCTGTAAGCTTGAGAAAAATGGAAATTGCCCAGCAAGTGGGTCTTCTCATCCTGATGGGACTTCTTATTTTTTCTCTATTTAACGATATTACCAATTGGTTTAGCTCGGCCGCCTGGTGAGGGCTTTGGCATGATCGTGTTGGCGGTGGACACCAGCTCGCCTCAGGGCAGTTTAGCTTTGGCACAGGTGAGTGAGAGCAAGAAATCTGTGAAGGTCATTGATCAAATGACCTGGACAGAGTCCAGTC
This sequence comes from Bdellovibrionales bacterium, assembly GCA_007121385.1. Taxonomy (GTDB): domain Bacteria; phylum Bdellovibrionota; class Bdellovibrionia; order Bdellovibrionales; family UBA1609; genus SKYF01. The sequence continues at coordinate 26,254 of SKLV01000030.1, read as the reverse complement.
ATCATAGCGACATATTGACCTCTCAAGTTCAGGCCATCTTAATGCGTAACGGGATAGAGTTGGGTCAAGTACAAGCTGTTGCCTGCGGACTGGGACCGGGCAGTTTTACAGGCCTTAGGGTGGCCATTAATTTTGTCCGCAGCCTTGCTTACGCTCTGGATATCCCCATCGTCAGTTTGAACTCTTTAAATTTAATAGCTTTAAATGCCCTGCCGGAGCTTCAAAGTTTCCAAAAAGAGAGCCTACCTCCGACTGTTCTCTGTTTGGTGAACGCCTTTCGGAATATGGTGTATTTTGCCACCTATGAAGTTCAGAGGGACCAGACTGATCAGCCCCTCGTGGAGGTGATCCCTCCTAGAGCTTGTCGCCCGGAGGAATTAGCTTCTCTCTTATCTCCCTTTGCCTCCTCTTATTTAGGCCTGGGCAATGGCTTTGGGGCCTATGCCGGCCAACTCCCTTCCGCCCTGATGGAGAGGCTTGATATCCTGGATCAGGCAGAAAAAAATTTTCCCCAGGCCCAAACTTTGGCCCAGTGGGCTCTCAAATATGGAAAAATTGGGCCTTGGTCAGATACAAAACCTCTTTACATCCGCGCGTCAGAACCCGAAGAGAAGCTGAAAATTAAAGGCAAATAAGGGCTTTAGAAGTGTGGATTGAGAATACGCAGTACGATTTTAGCTATTTGCGGGGGTACAAGCAGCCGGCCTCCGTTCTTATTGCCGTGGGTGGGGGCAAAGGGGGGGTGGGTAAGTCTTTTTTTAGCTCCAGTCTCGCTCTCCTTTTGGCTCATAGGGGCTTTGACACCATTTTAGCCGATTTGGATTTGGGTGCGGCGAATCTGCACACCTATCTGGGTGAGAAGATCGAAGGCAAGGGCATTAATGAGTATCTGCTGAATCCAGGCCTGCGCTTTGAAGAGGTGATTCGCCCTACCCCCTATGCCAATCTTCGCTTTGTAAGTGGAGCCTCTGAAGGCCACAATATCTCAGGACTCACTCAGCCTCAGCGTAGCCGTTTGATGTCCGCTCTCTTTAACACCCCAGCTGACTTTGTGGTGATGGACTTGAGTGCAGGCGCCCATGATACCACCCTCGACTTTTTTTTGATGGCCAACCGAAAAGTCCTAGTGATGACTCCTGAGCCCTCGAGCATGGAAAATGCCTATAGCTTTATGAAGGCCGTTTTTTATCGCAAGCTCAAGCGCCACGAGGCGCAATTAGGGCTCACAGATCAACTGGCCCAGCTCATGGCCCAAAGGCAGGAGCTGGGCATACGCACCCCTGCCGATTTACTTCAATGGGTGGCACTCAAAGAGCCAAGAGGTGGAGCTCAACTGAAACATTTTATGCAGGCTCTGAAATTTGAGATCGTCTTAAACCAAACACGCAGTATGCATGACAATGAACTGGGCCCCTCAGTGAAGGCCGTTTGCAAGAAATACTTTGGCACCCCCTGTGAGCTCCTCGGACATTTAGACTATGATAACGCCGTATGGCAGGCACTGAGGAAGCGTCGTCCCCTACTGATTGATTACCCTCAGAGCCGCCTTTACAGTCAGCTCTTCGCCATATCCAAGGAATTTGCAAATGTTCCTTTTAAACGGGCAGTTGTGTAATACTATAAAGAGCAGACTAAGATCGGGAGAGCATGAAGCACTTGGGAATTCACAGTCAGAGCTATTACGATATCTTGGAGGTCTCACCTCAGGCTCCTCTGCAAGAGATCCACAGAGCCTATCAGAGGGCTCGAGTGGCCTATTCTCCAGATAGCCCTGCCCTTTATACCATGTTCACTCCCGAAGAGGCCAAAGAGCTTTTGCGGTTGGTGGAGGAGGCCTTTACTGTTCTGGGACATGAAGAGCGTCGCCGAGCCTACGACGAACAGCTATTGCGGGAGAAGGCCATGCGCGAGCTCCCCGACTTCCCCGATCCCCAGCAAGATGAAGAGCTCTCCTCAGAGCGGCCACTTCAAGGCCAGCCAGAAACTCACAGGGAGGCTCCCCAAACTGCCCCAGCTTTTGTCTTTGCCCGCGAGCCCCAACTCCCTCAAGGGCACGCTCGCACTCGGCTAAGCACCTATCCTCTGAACTCTGAGATGGAAGAAGAGATAAAACAGACTCGTGAGTTCAATGGGCCTACTCTGCAAAAGATCCGCTCCTATAAACGGATTTCTGTGGACCAGATCTGTGATGAGACGCGAATCGGCAAGAGCTATTTGGTGGCCTTAGAGAAAGATGACTTCGAGTCTCTGCCTGCGGCTGTCTTTGTGAGGGGCTTTGTAGTGCAGGTGGCTCGACTTTTGGGTTTAGACGAAAAGCTTGTGGCCGACTCCTACATGAAAAATTTTAAGAAGTATAAAAATTGAAGTCTGAAATTCTTTTTGTGGACAATCTCCCCGCCGGAGAGCGACTGGATAAGGCTCTCTCCACCCATCCTCAGGTGGGGTCTCGCAGCCGGGCGGCCCAACTAATTGCCCAGGGCCGAGTGCAGATCATGGAGCCCAAGAAATCTGCCAAACTCAAGGCCTCCCATTTGGTGGAATCAGGAGATCAGTATCTGGTGAGCTTGCCCCCTCCTTCCCCCTCCCATATTGAGGCCTTAGACTTGGACATAGAGATTCTCTATGAGGATGAAGATCTTCTTGTGGTGGAAAAGCCAGCGGGGCTTGTGGTTCACCCGGCAGCAGGACACTCCGCTGACACTTTGGTGAACGCCCTAGTCCATAAGGTGAAGGATTTATCTATGGGCTTTGCTGAACAACGGCCGGGAATTGTCCACCGCCTGGACAAAGACACCAGCGGAATACTTGTCGTGGCCAAAAACGACCTCAGCCAAGCTCATTTGGTTCAACAGTTTAAAGATAGAAAAATTCATCGTATATACTATGCCCTGGTTTTTGGAGTCCCAAAAAAACCCAAAGGGCGTATCGAGTCCTTCTTGGGCCGCCACCCCCAGGACCGAAAAAGGTTCTGTTCTTTACCTCAGGGTAAGCTGGCCATCACCCATTACCAGACTTTAAAGGTGAGCCCTCAGGGAGTTTCACTCCTTCTCTGCCAATTGGAGACAGGAAGAACCCATCAAATCCGCATCCATATGTCTGAAATGGGTCACCCCATTCTGGGGGATAGGCTCTATGGCGGGCTACGTCGGGCAAAGGGTCTAAAATCTCAGTCCTTGCGAGAGTCCATTCAATCACTGGACCGTTTGGCCCTGCATGCGGCTGAGCTCGGCTTTGTTCATCCCAAAACCGGGGCCGAGTTAAAATTCACCAGCTCCTGGCCCCAGGACATCACCGAGCTTATACACACTCTGGGCTTGCCTTAAATTGGGGCCTCATTGAAAATGTAAAGAGTGAAATTCATAAAAAGATTGAAGCTTTTCTGGATCACTGGGCTGGCCATGGCCTTTGTCGCCAGTCTCATGATTGTACTGATTCCCTCCTGGCGCGATCAGGTTCAGCGTGGTCTTTTACCTCCTGTGGAGAGGCAAATTCTTTCCTCCGTGACTGGAGATATTCTCCGGGATGGACAACTCTTTGAGGTGCTCAAAGTGAGGAGCTCTCAGGGGCTCTTTTTGGAAATCTATCGTCGCCATATTGAGGATGGAGGCCGGAGTCCCTTGGTGGATCGCATTCGACTCCCGGATTTAAGAGATGGGCACTTTAACTTTCGAGGTCAAAGTGTGAACTTGGCTTTGGAAGATGTGAATGGGGATGGGCAAATGGAAATCATTGCCCCCACCTTTGATGAGCGCTTAACGGCTCACCTCAATGTCTACCGCTTTAACCCCGATTTGGAAGTTTTTGAGCCCCTGCGACGCCCAGAAAGCTCCCCATCTTTTCCTTGACAAATTTCTGACGCGTAGTATAAACAAGCCTCTATTTTTGCGGGAGATGCCATGTCTTTTTTAAAGCTCAGCCTGGGATTGGGAAGTTTGTTCGGTCTGATTTGGCTCAGTGGCTGCGGAGGTGGGGGCGGTGGCCTCAGTTATCGGGGTTTGCGCTGTCCTATAGATCACGATCCCATCTCCATGAACCCAGAAAGTAGCTCCGAACAGACTTTCGAAAAAATCGGTGAAAGTAGTGGCTCCCCTGGGGAGAACGAGGAGCTGCTTCTTCCCTCTGGGGCCTACGAGCTTGTCTCTGTCGACTTGTTTTTCAATGACCGTGAAGAAGCTCTGATGATTCACTTTAAGGGTGCTTTTCAGCCCAGTCCTGAAACTGCCACTCCCTCAGCTCAAGGATCTCGACCCGTTTCCACTGAGAGCCTAGAGAGCCGGTGCGTGCGCAACCTCAAACCCGAAATGATGGGTTTGTCCCTCGGCCTTTGGGGGGTCCGCGCTATGGAAGTGGATGAAGATGGACTGTTCCATAATATCCGCGTGGGCGAATTCGGCTTTGTCTATGATGGCGGACCCATCAGGGCCACCTACGCTGATGTTTCAACAGAATCTGTTGAGGAAAGCATTCCCTCATTGACTCACCCAGCTCAGGTTTATCAAAAGGGCAGCTTGCGCACTGATGTGAGCTTCTTCTCCGTCACTGGGGAAGATGAACAAGTCCTCCATTACGAGATCCGATCCAAAATGAATCTGGGGCAAGCCGTAGATGTCTATATGGTAACCCGTTTGAGGCTCCTGGAAGACTAAGCCTGGGAGAGAGAGGAGCTAGTCCTCTCTCCCCTCCTCCGGCCCTAAATCCTGGCTACCTTCCTCTTGAAGGCGACGTGAGAGCTCCCTCCAAGAACGGCCCTCTCGGGCCTTGGGGTCCACCTGATAGCGCTGCACCGCAGCTCTATGCTCTTCATAAGTCCTTGAGAAAATATGGGTGCCATCATTTTGGCTGACAAAAAATAAATAGGGGCTTTCCTGGGGTCTCAGAACCGCCGCCAAGGACTCCCTTCCGGGATTAGCCACAGGCCCAAAAGGCAAACCATCCACTGTATAGGTGTTGAAGCGATTGTAGCGGCGAATATCCACCCGGCGAATCCGATGGGGCATTTCATCGGTCTCATCAAACATTCCATAGAGAATGGTGGGATCACTCTGAAGCCTCATTCCCTTTTTAAGCCGATTGTGAAACACCGAAGAAATCAGGGGCCTCTCCCAAGGAGCTCCCGTCTCTTTTTCGATCAAACTGGCAAAAGTCACCACTTCATGGCGACTCATCCCCTTAGCCTTGGCCTCTTCTTCGATCTCTGACCAAACTCTCAAAAAGCGAGAGACCATCATCTGCACAATATCCGGCATTTGAGAGTACCTAGTCAGCATATAGGTTTCAGGGAAAAGATAGCCCTCTAGACTGTACAGCTTTTCTCCCAAAAGCCTCTCCACCACTGCAGGATCCCGAACATATCGCAAAAACTCATCGCGTTGAGCATAGCCTCGCGCCTCTAACTCAAGGGCAATGTCCAGAATATTCATGCCCTCAGTGATGGTGATCGGATAACCCAAACTCCGCCCCGAAGAAATAATCTCTAAGATTTCAATCGGCCGCATTCCCATGTTCAAAGAATACTCCCCCACACGAGCTCTGGAGTCATGACCTGTCCAACGAGCCAGAAGCCTCAACTGTAGAGAGCTGCTGACTAAGCCCTCCTGCTCTAGGCGTTCGGCAATAGCCCTGAAAGGGGTTCCAGGAGCCACTTCAAAAATTCTCTCCTGGTCCGCTGATCCCGGCGACTGAAGCCAAAACCGCAAGCCTAAGGTGCCCAAAGCTAAAATGGACAAAAATCCCATTGATATCAAAATGGCCAAAACTTTTTTCATGATTGAGGCTCAAACTCCAGACCGGGAAAGCTCTGCTCCGGGTTAAAGGGAGTCCCATCCTCCAGACTGGCCACCGGAACTGTGCAGTACTGGATGGCATAGTGGGCTGAGGGTCTGTCGTTACCTGACTTTCCCATGCCCCCAAAGGGAAGACGGGAGCTCGCTCCATTGGTGGTGCGGTTCCAATTCAAAAGTCCCACCCGCGCCTCAATGAGCGCCTTTTCATAGAGACTTCGATCTTTACTGAAGAGAGCCATGACCAGGCCAAAGCCTGTGGAATTAGTGATGGTCAAGGCCTCATCAAAATCACTGACCTTTTGAATGGCCACATTGGGGCCAAATATTTCGCTTTTTTGATACACTGATTTGGGATCAAACTTGTCCACCAAGTTAATACTAGGGGTCACATAGTGACCCTCAACAGGCAGATCCAAGACCTTACCCCGCATCAAGCTCTCTGCTCCCTCCCTTTTTGCAATCTCCTGAAAGCGAAGGTATTTCTCCACAGCCTCTGAGCTGATCAAAGGGCCCATAAAAACTTTTGCGTCAGTCCAGTGACCTATGGCTATTTTTTTTGCTGCCTGATAAAAACGCTCTGTAAATTCATCGGCTATTTTCTCGTGGACAATCACTTTACTCGTGCAGGAACAGCGCTGTCCTGTGGTCAAAAAGGCGCCTATGAGTGTTTCATAGATAGCCTTGTCCAGGTCTGCATCTTCCCAAATAATGGTACTGTTCTTGCCCCCCATCTCAAGGGCCAAAATCTTCCAATGATGATGAAGAGTGTCCTGTTGAATCTTGAGTCCTACTTCATAAGACCCAGTAAAGAGAATTCCATCCACATAGTGGTTGACGCAAAGTCGCTTACCCGTTTCTGCCTTTCCCTGAAGTAAATTGAATACCCCTGGAGGAAATTCGGCCTGGTCAAACATTCTGGCCATCCACTGACCCACCATAGGAGCCTTGTCGGAGGGCTTGAACACCACCGTGTTTCCAGCAATCAGAGCCGGAATAATATGTCCATTGGCCAGATGGCCGGGAAAGTTAAAAGGGCCCACCACAGCCATGACCCCGCGAGGTTTATGTCTGATATAGCCATCCACACCAGGCAAGGCATTCTCCACTCGCTCTTCAGCCACCAACTTCAAGGAATGATTAAGAGTGATATCAATTTTGGAGATCATCGCCTTAGCTTCGGTCCGAGACTCCCAAAGAGGCTTTCCCGTTTCCCGACTGATCAACTCTGCCAGCTCCTCAGAATGAACAGAATACATCTCCTTTAATCTTTGCAAATAAGGCCTTCGTCCCTCAACTCCAAGGCGGGCCCAATCCAAGTAGGCTGCCCGAGCTGAAAGGCAGGCGGAATCAATATGGTCGTAAGAAAAACTGGCTTGGGTCACTTTATCCCTGAGATCCCCCGGACTTAAAATCTCCCACTCTCCATCCGGATCAGCAGCTAAAATAAACTGCCCTTGAAAATAGTCTCCTAAAAATGCAAGCTCTTGCCTTTGTTCCATTTCTCTCTCCTATTTTCGCAGTTTATTCTTTTTTCTTCCGGATTGAAGTGGAGAAAAAAACAATTCTTCTCCCTCTTCCAGCTCCAAGCCAGACCAAGTCAACTCTGGCAAGCTCAACTGGTCTCCCGTCAAGCTGTAGGAACTGACCATACAGCGAAAGTCCTCTTCCCGGCTGAGCCCCACCAAAGCTTCTCCCTGAAACGGGACTGAGGGCTTTGTCTGAGTCATAGGCTTATAGTACCGACCTTGTTGAATTAAAGTCACCTCTTTAGTGGCCACTCCCAAGTGAGGGCCTCCATCAAAGGGATCTACCTCTTCTTTGTAGCGAAAGCCCAGTCCTGACAAGAGATGTAAAGCCCCTTGAGTCTCCTCTCCAACTCGTCCAAGAACCAATCTGGCCTTCGAATCGAGGAGGCAAAGGTAGATATCTTCCTCAGGAAAAAGGGACTTAATAAATTGATTGTTCTGCTGGCTGATGGCATCGGCCTCCTTATAGGGCATCCCCGTGAAACGTCGCCCCAAAGCCTCCCAAAACTCACTACGTCCCTCGTCCGTGAGAGGCGGGGCCATCTCCGAATGAAGTTGATCTTCAAAGCGCTCACTGAACATTCCGATGTAGATAAACCGGGACAGGCTGATCAAGCGACCCAACTTCTCTGGACGCCTTCGGTAACCTTTATCCACCACCAAGCCACCCACTTCTGTAGGACCATCTGTATTCTCATGGAGGCGAAGAATTTGATGAATGAATCCCACTCCCAAATCTTTGGAGAATCTCTCCCGCTTGAGCACTTTAAAACTAAAGTTGGGAGAGTCAGGAGTTCCGCTCTTGGCAATAACACTGCTGCTCCCTGCCACCCTCTGGTCCTCAAGATCCTCCACAACAAAGAGGTACTCCGCCTGGGCCTTGGAAAGCTCCCCAGCAAAGGAGGCCTGACTGAGCTCAATTTTCTTGCTCAACAAGCTTTTATCTGCCGGCAGATTAAGCAGGGTGAACTGACGAGCCAGATCAAATAGCTCCTGGAGGTCGTCAAGACGAGCTGGACGAACAATGAAACTCATAAACACATCCTCTGAATAATTCTTCGATAGAACTGAGTGGCTTTTTGTAAGCTGTCCAAACTAATACTTTCATTGGGCTGATGAGAGTTGCCCGCACTTTTCCCAGGACCAAAAGCCACACAGGAGATCCCCATCCTTGAAAAGACGCTGGCTTCTGTGGCCGCCGCAAGTCCACGAGGAAGGGCAGAGAGCCCCATTTCCTCCAAAATATGGCTGCAGGCCTGAACAAAAGGAAGCTGCGGATCCGTGGAGAAAGAGGGTTTGTAGTCAAGAACGCGAAATTGAGCATTTTGCTTCCGGCAAAACTGATCTAAGCTCTCCATCCAGCCCTCATAGGTGGCCTGCTCCACCATTGGCAGAATACGGCAACTGCCGGTGAGCTGTACCTGATCCTCACTTGTGCGGATCATGCCTAGGTTCATCGTGGGGTGCTTGGGGTAAAAGTTATCGTCTTGATAGAGGCGAAACTCCTGCTCCAGGCCTCTTAACTCCGCCAATAGATCTCGAATCTTGGCCGCCAGGGGATCCTGCATACCGCCGACAAGATCCACCTCTAAGACTGCACTGGCAGGAACCGAATTGTGGCTGATCCCCCCATCGAGGTCCATCACAGCAAGCCCCTGAGGAAGCTGAGAGAGATAGTCCAGCATCTTGAGAATGGCATTTTCACCCATTTCAGGGACGCTTCCGTGAGCTGGCTTACCAAAAAAAATTTTACTCTGCGAAAAGCTGCTCTCCACAAGGTCGTGGTTGCGTCGGTAGTCCCGCTCCTGGGGCGAAAAGGGAATGGATATTTCCACCACAGCTAAGCCTATACCTTTTGTGCTTAAGGCAAAATCCGTTGGCTCCCCCACCAAAGCCAGATCGGGATCAATCAGTTGACGCCGCAGTAGTTTGCTTGCGCCAGTCATCCCCGTTTGCGCTCCAAAGGTCCCTACAATCACAGGTGGCTTTTTAAAGTTCTCTCCAGCCAGAGACTTTAAAGCCTCTAATTTACAAAGAAAGTCCAGCTTGGTGTCCGCAGCCCCCAAGCCATAAAGCGTGTCTCCGTAGATGCTCGCATTGAAGGGGTTGTGCTCCGTTTGTGTCCACAGAGCAAAGCTGCCCGGCTCTGCTGTGTCCAAATGGGTTTGCAGCAAAAACTCTTTACAAGATCCCAAAAGAGTCTTGGCCCCAGGAGGTCTTATAATCACATTAGCCTGCTCTAAGCCTTTAAGAGTTTCCTGCTGCAGTTGGACATCAAGGCCCGCCTGCCGAGCCATTTCTGCCAAGGTCTCTGCCACCCTTCGATTGCCCTGATCTGGCGTGCTTTCCAGAGAGATGAGTCTGCGACAATCCTCAACAAACTTCAAAGCAACTCCAATACAGACTTTTCCAGAATTTCACTAGCTCGGCGAATATCTTGCTCAGTGGTCACCGCTGGGAGCAGAAATCTTAGACGATAGGGATCACGACCACAGCCAAAGGCCATGAGCCCATTCTTAAAGAGAGCTTTCAGCAGCTCTAGCTGCTTTTCCTTAGTTCCATCAAAGGGGGTCACTGCAATCATCAGCCCCAGACCTTCTGCATCTTGGAGAAGGCCTTTGCAGGAGCCCTGATTGAGGTCATTCAGCATTTTGATAAAGCCCTGATGGATTTTTTCAATCCGGCCGCCAGGCCCCATATAATTTTCCTGATCCAGGATGTTGAGCACCTTGAGTCCGGCCGCCAAAGAGACGGTGGAGCCGGAAAAAGTCCCAGCAATAAGTCCGGGCTTGGGGTTGAACTCCTCTGTGTACAAAGTCACTCCATTTTGTGCGGTCTTGGCCACGGTGCAAACATCCACAAACTCCCCTATTTCCAATGTCTCATAGGCAAAGAACCGTCCCGTACGACAGAAGGTCTGAACCTCGTCCGCCCAAACTGGAATGCCCTCCCGGCGGCACAGCTCCAGCAGGGGGATAAAGTATTCCCGCGGTGCCACCTTATAGCCCCCCTCTCCCTGCATGGGCTCAAAAGTAAAGCAGCAAATATCCTTGGGGTGTCTCTCCACATAAGAGCGCATTAACTCCAAAGCTTTTTTTCCGCTCTGAGGGTCTCTTTTGTCATAAAAGGGCAGACGTAAAACTTCATCATACTCAGGGAGTCCCTCTTTAAAAGCCGGGTTGTCCGTCACCTCCGCCATGAGAGTGGAACGGCCTGCAAAAGCATTCTTCATGGCCACAATTTTACGAGCCGGGGTGACTTTTTGACGGCATATCTTCAGAGCGTTCTCGTTGGCCATAGTGCCACATGTGGCCAACCAGGCGTGCCGAAGCCGACTTGAACGAGAGGCCAGGTCCACCATTTTGTTGGTGAACTCCACATACTCACGATTAGGCTGTAAATTACCCTGCATCACAATATCGGCGAGGGCCCCCTTTAGGGCCGCTGCAATTAAAGCCGGGTGGCCATGGCCCAAAATGTGAATGCCAATGCCATTGATCAGGTCCATCTTTACTGAACCATCTTCCAATTCCACATAGACCCCATGTCCAGCCCCGGTGCCCACATAAGGGTAAAACAAAGGCCGACCTCGGCCCCGATGAATCTGACTCTCCAAAGACCTTGCACTCTCTTCATGCTCCGCTCGAGGGGATTGTGTGTTGCCAACTTGCTGATGGAAGTGCTGGGCTCTTTGACCCAAAGCTACAATCAAATTCTCAAGTTCTGCGTCCTGCAACATCTGGTGTCCCAACAATTTCATCCCCTATTCTCCTTGGTAAAGATCCCCAAATTTACCCCCTCTGATGAGGCAAGACAAGTCAGGCCACAGCCCGGCCTTGAATTGTCATGGACAGCCTAAAGGGGGTCCCTTAGAATGGGGGGATGAGAGTTCTTGGAACACTCCTCGTTATTCTTTTGTTCGGCTTTGAGCTCAAGGCGGAGTCCGCTCAATTGCAAAGCGCTGAAGCTCTCTATCACGCAGGGATCCGCAGTCACCAAGCCGGGGACCTCAACTCAGCTCAGCAGTATTTTATGAAGCTGGTGCAGGACCAACCTGACAATAAGTTTGCCCTCTTCAACTGGGGGCTGGTGGAGTATGAGCTGGGCAATAAGGGGCTGGCCCTGGCTGCCTGGCGCAGAGCAATAAATCAAGCTCCTCTGTTTTTTCCGGCGCGGCAGGCCTTGAGTTTTGCCTTGCAGGAGTGGCAGGGACGCCTTTGGCTCTCTTCCCCATCGACTTGGGAGACTTTTCGCAGCCGAGTCCTATCTTACTTCAGTTGGAATAGCCTACTGGCACTGGTGGCTCTGTTCTTGGCCTTAGGTGGGAGCCTGGGGCTCCGTTTTTGGGCTCGCCACCAGGAGGCCCAAGAGCTGGATCTGCCTCGACCCCAGCTCTCCTGGCCAGCGGGAGTCTCCGCTATCGGATTAGTTTTAGCTTTGGCTCTCTTAGGGGCTAAAGCCTATGATTACAGACAACCCAGGGCCACCTTGATCTCCCAGGTGGTTTCTGTGCACAGTGCTCCCCTGCCAGAGAGCTCCAATTTGTTTAATTTGAATGAAGGCATGGAAGTCATTTTGCATCAGAGACGAGAGGACTGGGCCCAGGTGACCTTTCCGGGAAGCGTCACTGGGTGGGTAGAGAAAATCCACCTGTTTCAGACTTCTGGACGACGCCTTCCTGCCCCTTAAACGCCTTCGCCTCCAGTTGACTTTTCCAGAGGGCGAACATTAGACTCCCTCTATGAAAATTGTTCTCCTTCTGCCCCTGATCCTGGTGTTTTTTGGGGCCTGCTCCTCAGGCCAACGCTTTGATACCAGTACCCCCGAGGGGAGCTTTGCCCTGGCTGAGAAGTTTGAGTCTGATGGTCGATTTGAAGAAGCTATCAACCAGTTTAATAGTGTGCGCAATCAACACCCTTACAGCCGTCTGGCCGTAGAGGCCCGCTTGAGGGTGGCTGACATCCACTTTCGGCGCAAGAGCTTCCCAGAAGCCCAAGCCTCCTATCAGGTTTTTAAAGAGCTCTACCCTCGCCATCCGCGCAGTGATTATGTGACCTATCAGCTCGCTTTATCCTACTTTAAGCAGTTGCCCTCCACCATCGACCGGGACCTGTCCCTGAGCCAACCAGCCCTGTTGTTTTTTGAAGAGGTTTTACGCTCCTATCCCGAGAGTGAGTATGCCGCTTTGGCCGCTGAACGTCGTCAAGAGGTTCTTAAAATGCTGGCCGAAAAGGAGCACTACATCGCGCATTTTTATTTTATTCGAAATCATTATAGAAGTGCCTTGGGTCGTTTTGAGAGTCTTTGGACAGACCATAGAGGTTTGGGATTTGACCTAAAAGCTCTTTATGGGGCCAGTATCAGCGCCTATCGCAGCCAAAATCTGGATCAGGCCAGGAAGTATCTCAAGCTGCTCACCGAGGGCTTTCCCGAGGAGCCAGAAACTCTCAGAGCCCAACAAGAGATTCGGGGGGAGGGATAAGCTTGAAGAACCTAGATTCGGAAATCAACAAAGAACTACTTGAAAAGGCCAAAGAGCACTTTCGCGAGTCCAGGTATTCAGCCGCAGAACCTATCCTCAATCAACTGATTCTGCAAAATTATAAGCCGCCCGAAATCTTCCACATGTTGGGAACAATTTATTATGACCAGGGAAAATTCAATAAAGCGATTCGGTCTTTTCGGCGAGCTCTAGAGATTGACCCCTCCTTTACTGATGCCAGTGTGGGACTGAGTATTATCTTGAATGACCTTGGCCGCTATGAAGAGGGGCGAAAAATCTTTGAAGAAGCTCAAGTGATGCTCAAAAAGAATTCCTCTCAAGATGACCCTTACATTAAAGAGAAGTTGGCACTGAAACACGATGAGCTCGGCGAACTTTATTTTCAATATAAAATGTTTTCTGAGGCCCTTGAACAGTACACTCGGGCTCGCCATCTTTCACAACGCAGAGCCGAGCTCACCATGAAGGTGGCCGAGTGTTTTTTGCGAACTTCTGAGGCCGATAAAGCCATTCAGGAGCTGAGGGACTTGGTGAAAGAAGAGCCCCAGTTTTTAAATGCCCGCATTAAGCTGGGCCAGGCTTTTTATGAGGATGGACAAGTGCCAGAGGCTATTGACCAATGGGAAGCTGTTTTGCAATTAGACTCTCATCATCCTGAGGCCCATCGTTTGTTGAGGCAAGCTCAATCCATCGAGGTCACTATGATGATGCCCGAAGGTCGTCAACCCCAACTCTAAGAGGAAACGAGAGGCTGAATTCATGACACAAGCACATGCAGGAATGGTTCCCTTTATTACCGCCGAAGAAATTAATGAAATGGTGACCCAGTTGGCCAGAGAGATCGAAAGAGATTACACGGGGAAAGACCTAGTTATGGTTTGCCCTCTCAAAGGTTCAGTTCCCTTTTTCTCTGATCTCACCAGGCAACTCCAACTTCCTCAGACCCATGACTTTGTCTATTTAACTTCTCCAAAAGGGGAGGCTGTGCGCATTCTTCAGGATCTCACCGTAGATATCACCAACAGACATATTCTCATTGTTGAGGAAATTATCGATGCGGGAAGAACTTTGAGTTTTCTAAAAACGCGAATATTGGCATCTTCTCCGGCTTCTCTGAAAGTGGTGACTTTATTGGACAAGCCGGCCCGGAGAGAGTTGCCGATCAAACCAGACTATGTAGGCCGAACCATCGATGACCGCTTTGTGATTGGCTATGGAATGGACCTGGATCAGGTGGGCCGAAATTACCGAGACATCTACAATTATGCCCAGTAGAAAAGATCTTTAGTTCACCAGGACATTGACAACAAAAAGAATAACCACGGAGTAGACAAAGAGCATCACAAACTGTCCAGCCATATTCCCTCCCCTCAGGACTCAAGCCCTAATTTATGGAAACCTGGCTGACGAGACTTGTCAATAATTAACTCCTCGTTTTTACTCTACAATCTCTCCAACTAGATCATAGTCGTGGTGGCCAGTGATCCGCACTGGCACAATTTGCCCCACTTGGGCCTGGCCGGCATTGATATAGGTGACCCCATCAATTTCAGGAGCTTGTTGAGAGTTCCTTCCCTGCAGCAGCAGTTCGGTCTCTTCGCTGAGACCTTCCACCAGCACTGGCAAAATCTGGCCAACCATCTTTGACTGACTCTCAGCACTGATTTGCCTCTGCAATTCCATCAGCTGGTCATGGCGACGCTGTTTGGTGGCTTCATCCACCTGGTCTGGCAAGTGGCCCGCCTTGGTTCCCTCTTCTTGGCTGTACATAAAACAGCCCACTCGATCAAAACGATTGCGGGCTACAAATTCCAAGAGCTCTTGGAAGTGCTCCTCAGTTTCTCCTGGAAATCCCACGATGAATTGAGTGCGAATGACTGCCTCTGGGATTTGAGAGCGGATGTTTTGGATGACCCTCTCTACTTGCTCCCTCGTCATTCTTCGATTCATCTTCTTGAGCATTTCATTGTTGATGTGCTGAAGTGGCATATCAAAATACTTCACCAGATTTTTACGACTCCGGATCAGCTCCACCAATTCAGGGGTCACCCCATCTGGATAGAGATAAAGAACCCTAATCCACTCAGCCCCGGACTCATCGGCAAGGGTTTTTAAGAGCTCATAGGGCGACTCAGTGGCCTCAGGATCTCTCTTCTTCAAGTCCCAACCAAAATCCGTAAAGTCATGAGAGATAATAATTAACTCTTTCACTCCTCCGGCCACCAAGAGCTGAGCCTCACTCAAGATATTTTTAAGCTTTCTTGACTGAAGATTGCCGCGAATAAGCGGAATGGCACAAAAAGCACATCGCTTTTTACAGCCCTCAGAAATTTTTAGGTAAGCGCGATAGCCCGGCTGAGAGTTGACCCGAGGGGAAGTTTCTTCCTGCAAATAGGTCGGAAGGTGGAAAAACTTTTTTTCTGTTGAGCCCTCTCGGGAGGATTTTAAAATACCAGCTATGTTCTGGAACTCTCCAGAGCCGACAAAGAGATCGGCCTCAGGTAAGCCCTCAACCAAATCCTCCTTGTAGCGCTGGGTCAAACAGCCGGCCACAACCAGTTTCTGAAGCTGACCCTTGGTTTTTAACTGGGCCATCTCCAAAACTTTATCAATGGACTCCTTTTTAGACTCCTCAATGAAACCACAGGTATTAATAATCACGGTGTCGGCCTGCTCCGGCTGGTCCACCACGGAATAGCCCTCTTTCATAAGAGAGCCCAACATGATTTCCGTATCGACCAGGTTTTTGGGACAGCCTAAGCTGACAAAATGAACTGTATTATTTTGGCTCATTGAATATTAATACTCCGTAACTTCAGCCCCTTCAGGAGGCTTGTACTCAAAGTGACCTCGCTTGACTCTGGCTGAAAACTGAGTCCGTCCGAAAAGATAACGGGTCTCATTATTTAAATCGTCCTTAAAGCTCACCTGAGTGATCAACTTCTTCTCAGGGTTCAACACAAGTCGCAAAGAGACGACATCAGTCTGGGTCCTCGGTCTTAGGGAAAAAGCTTTTTCTCCCCCCTCAATCTCGGATTTTTCGACCAGTTCAAAGTCCTGACCTAAATCGGGCCGTTCAAATAGAGCACTTAAAAGGGTGGCCGCTGGCCCTAAGCGGTCAGGACGAATCTTGGTCACCTGGGTTATGGGTCCAGAAAAGCCATCGATTTCTTGCGCCAACCAGATCAGGCTCCCATCGTGAACCAGTAAGCTATTGTCAGGAGCACCCAACTCCAGCCGTAAGCGCCCCGAACCCAGGGTCAAATGGCCCTCACTGGACTGAGTGCGATTGAGCAGCTCCTGATGCACTTCCTTGGTCAACTGTATCTGCACTGGAGATCGCCTTCGATAGCGACTCAAGATTGTCTCGAGGGGCTTTAAGGCCTCTTTTTGCGCCCGAGCTAGGGATTCTTGCTCCTCTTGGACTCCCCCTCCGGAGATCGGTCCAGGCAAAAACCAAATGCTTAAAATGATCAAGGGGGCCAAGTATTTCATCGCTGCGTTATAACAGAAGCTCTGAAGGCCAGCAATAGGGAACTGGATCTTAAGAAGCCCTCAATCTCGCCTCTCTGAAGAAAGGAGGTCCTTTATGGGCGGGGCCTCACGCCACAGCTCTTCCAAACGATACTCCAAGCGGACAAAGTCATAGAATATGTGGATAATCAGAGAACCATAGTCAATGACCACCCAACGCCCCTCCCTTTGCCCCTCAATATTCAAAGGCCAGAGACCATACTCCTCCTTCACCGACTTAACAGCCTCTTCAGACAGAGATATGGCGTGACGGGTGCTGGTCCCTGAGCAGACGAGAGTGAATTCGCTGGGGCCCTGAAGCTCACGCAAGTCAAACCCCAAAATATTGATGCCATTTTTTCTTTCCAAGGCCTGAGCACAGAACTTTGTAAAGACTTCAAAGTCTCCCACTCGACTGGGGTCAGCCTGATACAGGCCCTGTTCTCGAATAAAGGCGTCCACTTCTGGAGTGACCAGCTTGGCTGCAGGTTGATTCTGGCGGTAACGGCGGCGAATTTCCGTTGCAGAAACCAACACATCTTTAAGTTGGACCAATAAGATCTTATGACCATTCTGGAGCAAGGCCTCCTCCCCATCAAAGGCCTCCACCAATGCCTGAAGAGCTTTGGGGAAATCCTCTAGACTGAGAGGGAGTTCAATATCGGGCCGGCTGGTGACCACCAAATGAGTCAATTCCAGAATCTGTCCGAAATCCTTCCACTGAGGAAAATTCAAAAACTGATCCATCCCCATAATCAAAAAGAGCTCTTCCTCTGGATAGTCTTCACGGAGAGATTTCAAAGTCTCCACAGTGTAGCTTAAGCCTCCTCGGCGAATTTCTCGATCATCCACAGTGATTAAATGACTGAGGGGTTTGAGTCCGGTCTGCACCATGGCCAAACGCTGTTCCGCTGAGGGCCCCTCAGTCATGGGGCGGTGTGGACTCTGGTGAGCTGGAATACAAACAACTTGGCTCAGCCCCAATTTGTTGGCCACAGTGACCATGCTATTGATATGTCCACGATGAAGGGGATCAAAAGATCCGCCAAAAATTCCAATCACGTTCTATCCTCCACTAGAGATTGCGACTTAAAGACCCCTTGACCCATTGCAAAGACCAGATCCTTCAGATTTTTACCCGTTGCTGCAGAAATGCAAAAGATTTTCTCCCCTGTCTGCTCGAGAAAGTCTTCGGTGAGCTGGGTGATTTCTTCCTGACTAAGAGTCTCAACTTTATTAATCACCACCAGTTGTGGCCGATCTTGCAGTGGACAAAAATCCTCCTGATCTCGGTGAGCTTCATCATAGAGCTCAAGCTCCCTGTTGATCTCCTGATAGGCCTGAAGGGGGCTGATCTGAGCCATGGAGCTTCCATCAATGAGATGAACAAAGAGACGAGTTCTCTCCACATGTTTCAAAAACTGAATACCTAAGCCCACCCCCCGATGGGCGCCAGGCACCAGACCGGGAATGTCCGCTACAACGAAGCTGTGATCTTCTCCATATTTGACGACCCCCAGGTTGGGAATCAACGTGGTGAATGGGTAGTCGGCTATTTTTGGTTTGGCTGCAGAAATCACCGAGATCAAGGTGGACTTTCCGGCATTGGGAAAGCCGATAATACCCACATCGGCCAAAAGCTTAAGCTCCAGATGAATTTGTACTTCTTCGCCGGGAAGACCCTTTTGCGCCACAGTGGGGGCCTGGTTCACACTTGTTTTGTAAAAAGTGTTACCCTTTCCGCCCAAACCGCCCTTGAGGAATAAAAAATCTCTTGGCTCGCCCCCCAAGTCCTCAAGCAAGCCTCCCTCCATCGAGCGGACAAGAGTCCCCGGAGGGACCTCAATGACTAAATTGTCTCCATTCTGGCCACTGCGATTGGCCCCCTGACCAGGGAGGCCATTGCCCGCTCGATACTTAGACTTATAGCGCAAATCGAGGAGTGAGCTGACTTGGGGATTGACCCTGAAAATCACATCCCCGCCTTTACCCCCATCGCCCCCATCAGGGCCTCCTCGGGGTACACCAGACTCCCGACGAAAACTGACACAGCCGGGCCCTCCATTTCCTGAGGCGACTGAGATAGTGACTTCATCAATAAATTTCATTTAACGAATCTGAGCCCAAAAAGCAAAGGCCGCAACCATTGGCGCGGCCTCACATAACCTATCAGCACTCTCTCTATTAAGCTGCATTGGGCCTGGGATAAACGCTGATCTTAAAACGACTTTTGTTGAGGCGCTCAAACTTCACCAGGCCCTCAATCAAAGAGTAGATGGTAAAGTCACGACCTAAGCGCACATTATTTCCGGCAAAAAATTTCGTTCCTCTTTGCCGCACGAGAATGGTGCCAGGTTTTACAGACTGACCACCAAAACGCTTCACGCCCAATCTTTTACTCTGACTGTCTCTTCCGTTTCTTGTACTTCCTGCCGCTTTTTTCGATGCCATAACTCACCTCAATACTTTGATCAAAAAACTCTATGAACTCTTCTTCTTAGTGGCTTTTTTCTTGGCCACCTTCTTGGTGGCCTTCTTCGTCACGGCTTTTTTCTTGGCCGTAGACTTTTTAGCCGCCGTCTTCTTTTTTGGAGCTGCTTGTTTACGACGGACTTCTTGACGCTCAGCTTTGGGCCCCGCAGACTTCTTCTTCGCTTGGCGAATTTCCTCTGACTTGGCCTGCTTCTCCAGCTTTTTTTCAGGGTTGTACACTCTGGCGTCTTCCTGAGCTGTGGCCACCTGCCCCTCAGGTGAGGTGATGGACTTCACAAAGAGCTCGGTAAACATCTGTCGATGCCCCTGCATTCGACGGTAGCCCTGACGGCGCTTCTTTTTAAAGACAATGATCTTAGGAGCACGGGCCTGACGAGTCACCACCACAGTGACCTTGGCATCATTGAGAGTGGGCTCTCCCACAAAAATCTTTTCTCCACCCACAACAAGAACATCTTTAAGTTCCAGCTCAGATCCCAACTCGGCCTCTAGAGTCTCAACTCGAAGAGTGTCTCCGGCTTGGACTCGATACTGTTTTCCACCTGTGCGGACAATGGCGTACATTTCATAACCTCCAACGACTTTTCGACAAGCCCAAAGTATCTGCCACGGCGCAATAGCACTGTCAACTTTTTGTGCAGACGAAGCAACGCGATAAATTCGGCTTAGACTGAATATATTTCAAGCTGCTCTAGGTGATAGTTAGGCTCCACCTTAAGCACCACCCGAGCCCCCAACTTTTCCTCCACCAGCTCCAGAGTCTCTGTCTCTTCAGCGTAAATCCAGTCAGCTACATCACTGTGGCAGTGAACCACCATCGAAGCCCCTGGGGAGGCCCTCCGCGGGCCCTCCCTCTCCAGGGCCCTAAAAATCTCTGCCGCCACGGTGGACTTTCTCTTTATATATCCCTTTCCGTCGCAGTAGGTACAGGGCTGACACAGAGTAGAGACCAAGCTGGGCCGGTTTCGCTTGCGCGTCATCTCCACTAGGCCGAGCTCGGACATGGGGGTCAGAGTGGTCCGAGACGAGTCCCTTTCCAACTCCTCGGTGAGCAGGTGCATGACCTTTTCCCGGTGAGCCTCTTTTTCCATATCGATAAAGTCAATGATGATAATGCCCCCGCAATTGCGAATCCTCAGTTGATGGGCAATCTCTTTAGCCGCCTCTAAATTGGTCTTTAAAATGGTGTCCTCTAAATCCTTTTTGCCCACATAACGGCCCGTGTTCACATCGATCACCACCAGGGCCTCGGCTTCATCAATAACTATATAACCACCTGATTTTAGCCAAATTTTCCGATCCAAAGAGCGAGAGACCTCCAAGTCAATCTCATACAGATCAAAGAGCGGCTGGGACTCCGTATAGAGCTGAACAGTGTTCTTAAACTTGGGCATAAACTGGCCAACAAAACTCACAATTTTTTTAAAGGCCTTGGGATCATCCACGATGACCTTTTCCACGTTTTCAGTGAGCATGTCGCGCAAAACCCTCAACTCCACATCCATCTCAGAATGAACCAGACCAGGGTTCTTTTTCTTCTCGTAGTTGCGCTCAATCTCTCGCCACAGCCGCCAAAGGTAGTCTAAATCAGCTTTTAAACTCTCCGGACTGGCCCCTTCTCCTGCGGTACGAACGATCACCCCCCCTTGGGGAGAGAGAGCCTCCACCGCCAAACGCAACCGCTCTTTTTCAGCCTCATCCTCGATCCGGCGGGAAACCCCTAAGTGCTCCAAGGTGGGCATGAACACCAGGTGTCGGCCCGCCAAAGAAACATGGGTGGTGATCCGGGCCCCTTTGGTTCCCAGGGGGTCCTTGGCCACCTGAACCATGATCTTCTGACCTTCGTGTAAAAGGTCTTGAATCATAGGCTTAGGCGGGAGGGCGGCTGAAGCTTCAGAATCCCCAGAGTCCAAGAGAGTGTCGGCTCCCTCCTTGGCCCCACTCCCGGCCTCTTCATCCATAAAAAATTCCTTATTGGAGTCAATATCTCCTCGCACATCCCCCACATAGAGAAAGGCAGCTCGATCTAGACCGATATCGACAAAGGCGGCCTGCATTCCAGGTAGAACTCTCAAGACCTCCCCCCGATAGACCGAACCCACCAGGGTGGGAGCAGTTTTTCTCTCCACTTTAAAGTCAGACAAAACCTTGTCCTCGACATAGGCCACTCGAGTCGAATTGGGTCTCACATTGATCAGAATCTCTGCGGGCACGGGAGTGCACCTCCTCACTCCTGCACTTTAGCCGGGGCTCGAGCCAAGGCAAAGGACTAAAGTCCTTGTCTTAACGCGTTATGAGCCAACCCAACTCAAGTTTCCCCCAAGGGCTTCCGATAGAAAGTCTATAGATTTGGGAGGCTTTGATCTATGGCTGAGATTGATAAACTCTTTCGTGTAATGGTGTCGCAGAATGCTTCGGACTTGCATCTTTCTGCCGGGGCCAAGCCCATTTTAAGACTTCATGGAGAAATGGTTCCCTTAGACCACCCCCCCCTCAACAATGAAGCCGTGCAAGCTCTCATCTTTGAAATTTTATCCGACAAGCAGAAAAAACAGTTTATTGAGAACTGGGAGCTGGACTGTAGCTATCACCTTGATCAGGTGGCTCGCTTCCGGGTGAACGTGTTTATGCAAAGACGAGGTTTGGGAGCTGTATTTCGGGTGATCCCTGAAGATATCAAAACCGCTCAGCAGCTGGGTCTGCCTCAGAATGTGGTGGATTTGATCAAGGTGCCGCGAGGACTGGTTCTGGTCACAGGCCCCACAGGCTCCGGCAAGTCGACCACTTTGGCCGCCCTCCTTCACACAATTAACTGTGAGCGCAAAGAGCATATTATTACTATCGAAGACCCCATTGAATTTGTGCACCAAAACCGCCAGTCTCTGATCAATCAGAGGGAGGTCTCCTCACACACCAAATCCTTTGCCAATGCTCTAAAAGCTGCTCTGCGGGAGGACCCGGATATTATTCTGGTGGGTGAGATGAGGGATTTGGAGACCATCCACTTGGCCATGACAGCTGCTGAAACCGGTCACTTGGTTTTTGGAACCCTTCACACCAACAGCGCCGCCAAAACCGTGGACCGGATTATTGATGCCTTTCCTGAGGCCCAGCAGGCCCAGGTGCGAACCATGTTGGCGGAAAGCTTAAGGGGAGTGATCGCGCAAACCCTCTTTCCTCGCTTGGACAAACCCGGCCGAGTGGCAGCCCTAGAGGTCCTCGTTAACAATCACGCCACTGCCAACCTGATCCGGGAGGGTAAGACCTTTCAAATTCCCTCGGCCATGCAGACAGGCAGCAACTACGGCATGCTGACTTTTGATCAGTCCATCACCAAGTTGATCCAAGAGGGCAAACTGGAGAAGAGCCTTGGGGACAACTTTTTGGGGAAGAAATCGACCGCCCCCTCAGGGGAACAGGGGAAACCCAGCCCCAAACCAGCCAGTTCGGCTGGAGCTCGCCCCGGAGCTCCACGACCTGGAGGCGCAGCCAAGCCACCAGCTGGAGACTCGGGAATTCGCTTTACCTCTGAGGAAAGTGAGGGCACCTCTTCAAGCCTGCTGAAAAGCTTTGGCTTTGGCAAAAAAGCGGGCTGAGACCCGAGAGGCGGGGCCTTTTCCCCTGTAAAAATGTAATAAATTCTTACATTTTTCTATGCCGCGCATGGCTAAAGAGCTGTTATTTCAGAATTAAACCCTGTGCGCTGAAAAGACAAAAGCCCCTTTGACCTCTCAGATTTTTGTGAGTTAGCCTGTCGCCCTATGAGGAAATGGAATTTTCGTCATATTTTAAAACTCAGTCTTGGGCTCCCCGCCCTATTGGCTCTCTCGGCTTGCGAAGAGGGGCGTCATCAAAGCCAGTCTATCTGGCTCCAGTCACCCACTGACCGTGAGGTTTCGGCACCCACTGGAGAACTGCCTCCCGCCGACCTGAAGGAGGATGTTCCCGCCCTCAACCCTGTAGCCCAGGAGTTTATTGATAACTGGTGTCGGGGGACTTCTTACCTCTCTCTTGAAGCTCGCTACAGCCTACAAATTCTGCTGGACCTCACCTCCACTCCCGAAAGCTGCGAACAAGGGGCTCTAGAGCTGAGCCTCATGGAAGAGCTGGAAATCGATATGACAGATTGGGAGTTGGAGTCTCTTCAAGACTTGTGGCCAATAGGTTCTCTCAGCCAGCTCAAATCTCTAAAAATCTCTGGCAATGACTGGTCCAGCCTCCCCCAATCCTCTGTGGCCGCTCTTTTTCTACCTCTCTTTAAACTCCATCAGCTGGAGTCTTTGGATCTGTCCAACAACAATCTTTTCAGCATTCGTGGCCTGAGTCGGCATCGTCCCGACCTCCGACACTTAAACTTGGCCCAAAACAGATTGGGCCTGATGGATCCTACCGAAATGACCTTAGATCGTTTCTATCAGTTGGAAAGTCTCGATCTGTCCGACAACGAAATGGAAAGCCTTCCCTTTATTCCTCGCTCGGTGACTGAATTGCGCCTAGCCCACAACCTTCTCTCCTCCATGGAGTCCTATGTGGGCCTATGGTCTCATCCCTCCTGGCCGCTCTGGAGCAATCGAAACCAGAACCCTTCCATAGAGTTTTTAGATCTGAGAGGGCAGTTGAGAGAGAAGCGAAGGGTTTTAACCCCCTGGGTCACTCGCTGGGTTCCTCTGGAGGAGAGCCGACAACAGGAGCTCAAAGCCTCCTTAGAGGGCCGGCTTCCCTATGCCCATATTCGTATAGGGCCCAGCAACCACAGAGTTCACCCATAGATTTTTAAAAGTGAAAGGTCCAGGCTAAAGCTGTGACCGGCTCCGGCTTCTGCCGAAGTCGACTGCCCAACAAATCCCCATTGAAAGCTCCTGCTTTTGCCCAAGGTTGGGAATGAGCCTGGTCAAAGTCCATCAAACTGTAGCGCTGACTGGAGGCGTGAGGGGTCGAAGCGGCCCTATAAGTGGTGTACGCGGCGCCAACAATCACTCCCACCGCAAAGCCCACTCCAATATTCTCCATATGATCTTGGGGGCGACCATAAAAACTTAAGGTGCTTAAGCCCAGGACCAACCCCCCTAGGCCAGAATAGATAATTGTGGCCATCTGCTTTCTGGGACTCACTGAGGAAGCACTCGACCTCTGCTGCGCCCAAAGCTGGGGAGGAAAGATCATACTCAAGCTGATCAAAGTGCAAATTAGTATTTTGGCCATATATCCTCTCCATCTGGCTCCACTTCAAAATGACAGCCCAAACAGTCCCACTCAACCTCAGTTAAGGTCACCTCTTCGACCTCAGCTCGGGGTGGACCTGCCCTGAGTAGGTCCTCAAAAACACTGAGCTTATCCTGACTTCCTCGGGCCACCACTTCCACCCGACCATCCTTTAAGTTGCGCACAAAGCCCTTGAGCTCCAATTTGAGAGCTTGCTTGTGCACAAAGGCCCTATAGCCCACCTTCTGAACCCGGCCCGAGACAAAAAACTGCAGGCTCAAACTCTTCATGTCTTTAAAATAGGAGGCTTGGGCTCTTTTGGCAAAATTTTAATTGGCCTTTAAGACCACAGTGAATAAACTTTTGGGCAATGCAAAAAAATCCTGTTGCCAACCTCGCTCAACTTATTGACCACACCTTGCTCAAAGCCGAGGCCAGAGCCGAGGAGGTTCAGCAACTCTGTGAAGAGGCCAAAAAATATGGTTTCTATTCAGTCTGTATTCAGCCCTCCTTTGTCTCCCTGGCTCAGTCTGTGTTGGGAGACAGCGGAGTTAAGATCTGCACCGTTGTCGGCTTTCCCCTAGGTGCTAATGAAACCCAAGTGAAGGCCTTTGAGGCCAAGGTGGCGGCCAGTGAAGGGGCGGATGAATTGGATATGGTTTTAAATCTCGGCGCTCTTAAGTCTGAAAAGTTGGAGCTGGTCTATACGGATATTGCGGCTGTGGTGGAGGCGGCTCAGGGACGCCACCTCAAGGTGATCCTAGAGACCTGTCTGCTCAGCGACTCCGAGAAAGTCCAAGCCTGTCGTATTGCCGAAAGAGCCGGGGCCCAATTTGTTAAGACCTCCACTGGCTTTGCCGCTGAGGGGGCCAAGGTGGAGGATATTCGCCTGATGCGACAATCTGTAGGACCTCAAATGGGGGTAAAGGCCAGTGGGGGGATCCGCAACCAGCATCAGGCCTTAGAGATGATCCAAGCTGGCGCAACCCGCCTTGGCACCAGTCACGGAATTGCTATTCTTAAGGGATGAATCTGGTCCCCGCCGAATTTATTAAGCAAAAGCGCCGCGGTGAAGAACACAGCCTCACTGAACTACAAGCTTGGATGAATGCTTTTGTCACCAACCAGCTTCCAGACTACCAGATGGCCGCCTGGCTGATGGCGGTATTTTTCAAGGGCATGAGTCTTAAGGAAATCTCCCATCTCACTCAGGTGATGAGAGATTCAGGAAGGGTGCTCGACTTTTCTCATCTGAATTCACCCTGTGTGGACAAGCATAGCACTGGTGGAGTGGGAGATAAGACCAGCTTGATCTTAGCACCCCTTGTAGGACTTTTCGGTGTGAAGGTCCCCATGATTGCCGGGCGAGGCCTGGGACACACCGGGGGCACACTGGACAAGCTGGAAAGTCTTAAGGGCTTCCGCGTGGACCTCTCTTTAGAAGACTTTCAAAGGCAAGTGGAGGGTCTGGGCTATGCCATTATTGGGCAAACTCCAGAGATCTGCCCTGCCGACCGAAAACTCTACGCCCTGAGAGATGTCACAGGAACCGTGGAGTCCCTGCCCCTGATCTGCGGCAGTATTATGTCCAAGAAGTTGGCCGAAGGGCTTTCCGGCCTGGTCCTGGATGTGAAATTTGGCAGTGGTGCCTTTATGAAAACTCTAGAGCAGGCCCGAGACTTGGCCCAGTTGCTCCAGATCACTGGGCAGAGCCAGGGTGTGAAGGTCTCTGCTCTCCTCACCGACATGAACCAACCCCTGGGACGCTTTATTGGCAACTCTCTAGAGGTCAAAGAGTGCTTGGATATCCTTGAGGGAAAAAGCTGTGTCCACAGGGGGGTGGACTACTACTCCTCTTGCCGAGAGCTTACCCTGGAGCTGGCGGGCCACATGCTAAGTTTAGCCGACCAAGCCCCTTCGCCCAAGGAAGGTCGCCTTTTGGCTGAGAAGGCCTTAACTGACGGGCGAGCTTTGAAGGCTTTTGCCTCTCTCTGTGAAGCGCAAGGGGGAGACCTGGACCAATTCCGCAAAGAGGCGGCTCAGCTCAAAGCCTTTGCCGAAGTGGCCGCCCCCCGATCCGGCTATTTAGTGGGCATGGACTGCGAAAGGGTGGGCTTGGCCTCTCTCCTTCTTGGTGCCGGACGCCTTAAAGCTGAAGATCCCATTGACCCCTCGGCAGGGATTGAAGTCCACTGCCGCTTGGGAGAGGCCTACAGCCAGGGCGAGCCTCTCTT
>SKLV01000006.1 GCA_007121385.1 Bdellovibrionales bacterium | reverse complement strand
GCCCGCAGCGCGGACTTTCATGACTTTGTGCAGCTGCTGAGACCCAGGGCGGAGGGCCAAGTCAGCCGGATTAGAGACCCGGAGCCCATCTTTAAGCGGCTGAGCCGCCCCAATGACCTGACCACCCAAATGCCCCGCCACCGCTGGGGGCCCGCCTTCCACTGGACCGCCCAGTGGCTGGAAGCTTGGGCTCAGGAGCCCTGAACCCTCTGCCAGAGGGCCGCCAGCCCCCGGGCCGATGGGGGAAAGCCCCGGGACTACTGAACCATCACTAGGCTGGCGGGACTGATGGCCTTGCCGTAGGTTTCGGAAATGGAGACTCCTTGAACCAAGTAGTGGTGGCCAAATGCTAAGCCAACGACAAAGATCTCATGCTCAGTGCGCAGGATATTGTCACTGAGGGTAAGGGTCTCAGCTCCGGTGGCCATGTCCACATAGCGCACCTGAGAAGTGGCCGGAATGTCGGTGGTCCAAGCCACTCTGAGCACTCCATCCAACATGTCCTCCACCATGAAGTTGCTGATCACAGGAGCTTGACCATGGACACAGGGGTTGAAGGGCGCCTTTTGCACAGGCAGAGAGTAATTGGCAAAGTCCAAAGGTCTCCAACCTCGGTCTAAAAGATCAAGGTAGGGCTGCTTTGGCTCAGAGTTGTTGTTGAAGTCAAAGTAAGTGCTGTTGCCCTGCACTCCACAAAGGGGGTCCGTCTCTGGGTGAAGGCTATCCACCTTTCTCCACATGGGAATCAAGGCGATGTGGTGTCGAGGACCCTGATAGTAGTCCAGCTGAATTAGGTGCTGCTCTCCCCTCTTCATTTCAATAACCTGGCCGCAGCCCATGCGGGTGGGGTGGTTGAGGTCATTGTCGACCACATCAATCCACTCACCATTCTCCTGAATTCTCAGGATAGAGCCATCATCAGAAAGAAGGGCTAACTGATAGAGGCCCTCCTCATCGTCGGGGCCAAGGCCAAGAGCACTGGTGAAGCGCAGAGCAAACCACTCGTTCAAGACCTCTCCATCATCTCTCTTCACCATATCCCCCGTCTCGGTGGGAAAGCCCAAAGAGAACAGGCGCGTGGGCACAAAGAGCTGAGAGAAGAACAGAGTCTGCTCGGAGCGGACCCCCTCTTCAAAATAAGGAGCCAAACTGGTGAATTTAGGCTGATCATCCCGGCGATAATAGAGCTCCGCCATAAGACCACCCTGGTAAGTCGCTTGATCGCTTCCCCCATCAAAGGGATCACAGACCAATTTATTGACTGGATAGAGGTTCACATCAAAAGCGCTCACCGCCTGAGAGCTCTGGTTAAAGTTGAGGTCACTCAGGCTACAGCCCACAATACCCAGCACGGGAAAAGCTATGGCTAACCATTTTATTTTCATTGACTCACCCTCCAAAAAATTTTTCGCAAAACTCTTTCTATCAACAGAATCAGGATGCCAACTTCCTGGGCAGACCGCCGCAAAAATTCGATGGAAAGGCAAATTGGGACAACAGAAGTTGAACACTTTCAGTAACTTCTAGAGAAGTTTAAAAAAAGTGCTCAAGCTCTTTACAGGACTGTTGCCACTCTGCATTCGAGCCTATAGTCTTGAGACAACTGACCATGTCCTTATATTAGGGAGTTAAATATGAAAGCAAAGTTGATCCTCTTTACCCTTCTTTCCAGCCTCACTCTTTGGGGTTTGGCCTCAGCCCAAAGTCCCAAAACTGAGGGCATCGGCCCAGTCCAGAACTCCACTCCGCCCTTACGCAAAATGCATATTCCCGATGACAACCCCATCACTCCAGAAAAAATTAAGTTGGGAAAGCAGCTTTTCTATCGGTACAGTTCTAGGATGGTCGCGAACCCACCTTAGAGGCTCAAGCCAAGGGACCTATCACCAACCCGGTGGAGATGGGAATGAAGGACCACCAGATGGCCGTGGATCGAATTCGCCAGATTCCTGGCTATGTGGAGCAATTTAGAAAAATCTTTGGTGGCCGACAGCCCGTCACCATTGACAATATTGCCAAAGCCATTGCCACTTATGAGCGCACCTTAATCACCGACAACAGCCCTTATGATCGCTTTATGCGAGTTGCTCTGTGCAAAATCTGGATGAGGCTGTGCGGGTGATGGCCAAGACCCAATTGAATCGAGACCTCCGGCGGAACGAAGTAAGGGCCATTGTGGAGTTTCTCAATCAACTCACGGGAGAGTTTCCCGAACAGACCATGCCCCGCCTGCCCCCCACAGTGAACACCACTTTGATTGAGTAGTGGAGTGTTTGAGAGATCGACAAAAAAGCCAGAATTATTTTTAAAATTCTCACATTAATTCGGAACATTTTGCCCTCGGCCTTCGTCTAGTAAGCAACAGGGGGCAAAATGTTTACCACAAAAAAAATCTCAAAAGTGATTGTTCTCACCGGAGCTTTAGTCATAAGCCACTGGTCTCAAGCTGAGCTTTCTTCTAAAGGAGGCATGGACGCACTCAGGACCAATGTGGAAAACAGCGAACACAATTTAAAGCAGTATCAGTCCAATGCACAGATTTCTCAGGAGAACATCCGCGAGATTTCAAGGGCTATCATTGATCTCGACAAAACGGAGCGCCAGCTGATGGACAACCATGCCAACTTGGAAAAGAACAAGTCGGCACTCAATAAGATCAAGGAGCAGATTCAAAGCTTTAAGTCTGATGAGGCGGAGAAGATGAAAGCCGAGCAGGCTCAGCTGCAAGAGCTCTTGGCCATGGTTAAAAAGCTTGAAGCCAATCAACAGGCAAGAAAGAAGAATCTTGCCGCCTATGATCAAAAGATGGCTGAGATTGATCAGGAGATCCTGGACTGGGACAACCAAAATCGCTCTATGGGCCATCTGAAAAGACAAATTGCTGAAAAGCGGGCTGAGGCCGTTCAAGAGCGCAGCCAGTGGCAAAATAAGCGAGACTCCTACTTGGCCGAAGTCAATAAATGGGAGCAGGAGCTGGAGTCCAGCCGCAAAACTTTGAGCGAGTATCGACACTTAGTGAGTAATTAAAACCTTACCCCTATTCCTTAACCCTTAAAAAACCCATAGCCCCCTCTCTGGCTTCCCCACAATCCTGAGAGGGGGCTTTCCTTTAAAGCCCCCCTGCTTTACACTTAAGCCTCATCTATGGGGTGGCATCTTAGACTCTTTTTTATTTTGGCGATGGGCCTTGGCCTGAGTGCCGCGGACCTAAAGGCTCAAGCTCCAAACCCAGATCCGCACCTCCGCCGGATAGAGGGGCAACTGCGTCGGGAGCTGAGAAAAAACCCTCAGTCCGCTTTGGCTTGGTTCAACTTAGGACAAGCTCTGCGAGCTCAAGAGCGCTGTTCTGAGGCTCTTTCCGCCTACCAGAGGGTGATTCGCCTCAAAAGCCCCCTGGCTCCCGCCGCTCAAATTTATCGCAGTGCCTGCTGGCTTGATCTGGGCCAGCCGGCCAGAGCTCGGACAGAACTGAGCTCTCTTCATCACAGAGAACTACCCCCCTCCCTCCTCGAGGAGTGGCAATACTTTTACTCTCAAGCTGAGGAGATGGAGCCTGGTCTAGCTCCCCATTTGATCCGCACCGAATTCAGCTATGGGTTGGACTCCAATGCCTACCTTTTACCGGACTCCCTGCAGCCAAAGAAAAACTCCTTTTGGCGGCTGGGCAGCCAGCTGGTGGGGCCCACTTGGCAGGGAGACTTTAATTTTGAGGAGTACAACTTAGATGCCGAGCAAAGCCCCACGCAAAAGACCAGTCGAGCCTTTAGCTTGAGTTTGGCCCGCCAGCATGAGTTTGAGTGGAGCTCTATCGACTGGGGCTTCTCTCCCCAGCTAGCCCTTGACTTTTTAGAGGGCCAACTTTTTTTAACTCGTCCTTCTCTCGAATGGGTGGCTCAAGGCCAGCAAAGCCTATGGCGTCTATCCTATCAGCTGGAGAGCCGACTGGCCGGGCAGCCCCAGGCCCGCTACTCGGCCTCTATTTGGAACCGCTTCCACTTTAGCTATGCCCTAGAGCCCCAGAGAGCTCATCAGTGGATTCCCTTTTTAGAGGTGGTGGACCGCCAAGGCGAAAGTTTAGAGCTTCCAGAGGGAGAATCTCTCCCTCTGGCCTATCGAGGCTTTGGTCCAGGCTTGCGTTGGCAGATGGACATCGCCGACCGCCTTTCCCATGATTTTAGTTTTAAGATTCTGCGCAAAAGCTACAAAGATCCCGCACTTCCGGCTAACATAAAGAGGTTGGACCAGGAAGTGACGGCCACTTACCGACTGACCTGGAGATGGGATAGAACTAAACAGATTTTTACTCAGTACGAGACTGTGATTAACTCTTCCAACTTAGGCGAGGGAATCTTTCTTGAAGATCGTAACTACCGCCAATGGCTACTCTACGGGGGCTTAATTTGGACGAGTCCACTGTAAAAGCTCACGAAAGCCTGGTTCGCTCTGCCATTGAGGGAGACGAAGGGGCGATGAAGGAGCTGATGGAGATCAGCTACAGCTCTCTGTATCGGTTTTTATTTTATCTCTCGGGTTCAGAGCCCCTCAGTCAAGACTTGACCCAAGACACTTTGCTCAAGGCCATGGAGACTTTGCCTCAGCTCAAAGAACCCGCCAAATTTAAGAGCTGGCTCAATAGTATCGCCAGAAATCTTTTTTTAGATTACCTCAAATCCAAAAAGAACCAAAGTCATGAAGACTGGGATGATGAGTCCACCATCACCTCAATAAATTCTCAAGCTTTAAGCGAAGATGAACAACAGGACATTTGGTTGATCCGTGAAACTCTCCAAAAGGTCGATCCTGACTACCGAGAGGTTTTGCTCCTAGTGGACATGGAGGGGGCCTCTTATGGAGAGGCCGCCGAGACTTTAGGCGTCTCGGAGAGTGCCCTACGCTCCCGGCTCCACCGAGCCCGTCAGGAGTTTTTGTCTCACTATAAAAAGTTGGATAAAGCCTCCTAAGCCCTCACTCAGGTGACCAATTGTTGGGCAAAAAAGCCGAGATTTCCAGCCTAAGGTCTTAAATTTATTAAAAAAAATACGAAACGACCCCCCCCGCTCAATCGTCTTACAGGCATGAGAGAGAAGAAAGATCATCCCCAATTAGATCCCGATCAGGTTCCCCTCATTTTGAGACGAGGCCTTAAGCTGGAGGCGAACCCTCCACCTTTTTTCACTCAGCGGGTTTTAGCTCAGCTCCAATCTCGCAGGGAGCAAAAAAAGTTACTGCGATGGTGGAAGTGGGCCGCCCTTTTGAGTCCCGCTTTCTC
Organism: Bdellovibrionales bacterium; assembly: GCA_007121385.1. GTDB lineage: Bacteria > Bdellovibrionota > Bdellovibrionia > Bdellovibrionales > UBA1609 > SKYF01. The sequence goes on along the minus strand of SKLV01000006.1, from coordinate 1,764 downwards.
CTTGGCTGCTGTGGTGCTGGTCCTTCAGCTCAACACTTCAATGTTTGAAGGAAGTTCTCTTGAGTCCCAGGCGATCTTGAGCCAGTCGCACAGATCCTCTGATCCCATCACTGATATCAGCTTTTCTGCTGAGATCAACAAGGCCTATGCGGTTAAGGTGGAAATGGCTGAGCTGGATTCGCTGCCTTTGGCCTCCGTGCAAATTCTCCTTCCCGAGGGAGTCTCTTTTTTCTCCCGAGAGTACCCCGAGCTTCAGGACAAAAACAGTCTGGAGCTTGACTTGGATCATGAGTGGATGAGTGAAACTCTGCCTTTTGTAATTTCCTCCTCCACAACTGGTCTCAAGCGCATTTTAATTCGCTTCTTTGACAGCGAACAAAATTTAGTGAGTGAGCGCTCTGTGAACATTGATTTTGCCTCAGAGACCCAGGATAAAAAAAGAGAGTTTGAGGGGTAAAGTATGAGAAGATTAAAACTTTTTTTCTCCCATTTTCCAAAAGGGCTGGTGCTACGACTTAAGCTAGGCCTCACCACCTTAGCGGTTCTTCTCTTGTCCACCCAAGCCTCGGCTCGAGGAGTGGTCTTTGCCACCTCTGAAGACATTTCAGCCTTTGACCGAATGGTCAGTCAGTCTAAGGAGAGAAGCCGGTCGCGGGCGGATCAAGGACAAATGCAGCGCAGAGATCAGGCCCAGCCCAGCTCCTCCGGAAGACAACAAGAGGCCACATCGAGAGGCTCAGGCAAGGACCGCCGCCCTGAACGCCAACAAAGAAGCCAACGATTCCGCGATCGAGAACGAAGGATGGATAGCTCTCAGCGCCCCCCTAAAGGCCCGCCTTCTCTTCCTAACAAAGGACGTTGATCACTGACCACTTAACCCGGGAATTCCCCCAATGGCCATGGTGAGGAAAGGCATCAGCCCCCCTCCTGCCTTTTGATCAAAACCATAGTAAAGCCCGAGAGTCAGTGACATCGGCATATGGTAAGCCACCGTGGAGCTTAAAATCAGCTCAGCTCCTGAAGAATAAAATTGTTGAGAAAATGAAGTGCGCCGATAGGCCAGCTCCTGAGCGTCAAAGTAAAAGCCCTCTAAAGCCACAGCATCTACAAAAATTCGGCCCTGAATATTACGTCCAAAGAAAGGCATCAGCCCATAGCCCCTGTTCAGTTCCAACAGAGGAAAATTGTATTCCAAGTTCAAATTGGCCATGCTTCGCCCCAAAAAGCCGGCTGAGGGATAGCCCCGCATCATAAACTGAGTGCTCAGTAGACTTGCCAAATACTTTCCATTGATGGTTCGATCTCCCAGCAAAAGAAGGTCTGAGTCGGCCAGACCGGGGGCCCAAGAGGCCCTCAGTTGAGGGTGCAGATTGTGCCGTTCAGGTAGCCCTCTGACCCAAGACAGAGCATAGCTCACCTCAGTGCGGTCGTAGGAGCGCAGACCTTCACCTTGGAGAAAGTGTTGATGCTGCACCTGAAAGACCTGGCGGTCCGCAGAAAGCCGGTCCCCATAACTCAACACAACACCCAGTCCTTGGCGCTCTAGGTCGACTCCCGACAAGCTTTGAGTGGAGCTCTGCAAAAGGCTCAAGGAGGATCTCCAGTTAGTGCTCAACAGAGGGGGATAAAAGGAGGCACTAAGACGATTGGTCTCACGAGTGAGAACGGTCTGGCTGCTGGGCAAATACTCTTTCACATCCGCTCGATAGGCCGACAGCCAGACCCGAGTGGCCCGATGGCTGTAGGCCAAAGCATAGCTCAATT
>SKLV01000034.1 GCA_007121385.1 Bdellovibrionales bacterium | reverse complement strand
GCCTGATGGGGGTCCGCGACCTCAGCCTCATCAATACAGCTCCCGTAGATCGCCTCCCAACCAGAACCTTTGTCTGCAAATTTGATCGGGAAGTGATTCGCAAAGCCGTCATGAGCGAAATCTCCCGCGGAGGACAAATTTATTTTATCCACAACCGAGTTCAGAGCATTTATGCCCTTGCCGACGAGCTGCGCTCCTTCTTGCCGGAAGTCCGAATACGGATAGGTCATGGACAAATGGATCAGGGTGAGCTGGAGAGGAATATGCTCGCTTTTTTTAACCACGAAATCGACCTTCTTCTGTGTACGACTATTGTGGAGTCAGGGATGGATGTGCCCCGAGCCAACACCATGTTTATCGATGAGGCTCAGCAGTTTGGGCTCAGCCAGCTTTACCAGTTGCGAGGTCGGGTGGGGCGATCGAAGGACAGAGCCTATTGCTATTTGCTCGTGCCCCCGCACAAGAGACTTGACCCTGAGGCCCAGGAGCGCCTAAAAGCCCTGCAAGACAATACCGCTCTAGGGAGTGGAATCCGCATTGCCCATCACGACCTAGAGCTTCGGGGGGCTGGTAACTTTTTGGGAGAAGAGCAGTCTGGACATGTGAATGCTGTTGGCTACGAATTGTATCTGGAGCTCCTTGAAGAAGCTCTGCAATTGGCCAAAGGAGAGAGTCCTGCCCAGCCTGATGTGGAGCCCGAAATCAATTTGCGAATTCCGGCACTGATCCCACAAAGCTATATTTCAGACATTCGGCAGCGGCTTGTTTACTATAGAGCTTTAAGTGAGATTGAGGGCCCTGAGGATATAGACCAAATCGAGAATGACTTCAGAGATCAATATGGGAAGCCCCCTGAGGAAGTAATGAACCTGATGGGTCTCATGTTGATTCGCCTTTTGTGCAAACAGTTGGGAGTTCGCGACATCAGTGCAGGCAAGCTGGGACTCTCACTGGCTTTCACTCCCCAAACCCCCCTGTCCACAGAGAGAGTCATCGATCTGACTCTGCGGCCCAATAAAAAGTACTCCATCACTCCTGACAGCCGACTGGTGGTCCGGATGAATGAGATCACTTGGCCCCGAGCCTATGATGAACTCGTCTATCTTAAATCTCTCACATAAAAGTTTAGAGTTAGAACTCCAGCCTAAGGCCAGCAAGCCAAAAGGGCTCCGTTTCAAAGTCGGGGTCCTTTTCAGCTATGGAGGCCATTAGCTTTCGCCCCTCTAAAAAAACAAATGAATTGTTGATGCCAGAGCCAAAATAGGCCTCGCGGGCAGTAATGGGATCCATCCAATCCAACTGAATAAGCAGCCCTCCACCAAAATAGCCTGTGGCTTGAGTGGTGCCATTAAAGCTAACTTCTCCCTGGGCCTCTCTGTAGTAAATGGAGTAGAAACCCCCTGAGACATAAGGGGCGAGGTAGGGTTCGGGAAAAAAGCTGTCTAGGGTGAAGGTGAGCCCCACCCGGGCCTTGACCAAGGTCAAGGTGGAGTCCAGAAAGATAGGCCCGCCGCCTAGATCCAACTCCTTATCCGCACGGACATGATAGTAGGAAACCCCCAAATCTAAACCCAATGACCCTATGGCTGTGTTGCGCTTATAGCTCATTTGAATTTCAGGTGAGACTTGTGGTTCCTGCCCATAGAGAGTTTCAAAGTTCACTTCTATTTGATCCGGATCGTAATACTCCGGATGAAAGCTGCTGATCCCTAAAGAAAAGGTCCAGTTCCACCTGGGCCGCCTCTCCCTATAAGGCACCAGTAAAGTCCCTAAACGAGTTCCCGGAGCTTCGATCAAGAAAAGAGGCTCCACTTCGACCCATAGACCATCGTCCGGAGGCCCGCTGCGGGCCTCAGTTTTCCAGGGAAAAGTACCGATAAGGATCACAGCCAATAATAAGGATGTGAGGGTCCATTTGTTTAAGCCAAGAAGCATAGACAAATTATACTTAAAGTTAGGGAATTTCTCTTGGAGAAAATCCAGTCGGTCTGGCTGGGGGATCAAAATCCTTTCTTTCGTCTTGTTCTTTTCTGTATTTGGATCCCTGCCTCTTCAAGCTCACCAGAACAGATTGGACATAATAATTGGAAATATGACCTTAGAGCAACAGGTGGGTCAGCTAATGATCTTGGGCTTTAGGGGGACTGATCTTCAGCAGGGAACCATAGCCCTCATTGAGGAGATACAACCTGGAGCCCTGATCGCCTTCCGTCACAATGTGGGTACCTTGGAGCAAGTGGCGCAAAAAAATTATGCTCTCCAAATGCTCTCTTTAAAACACACCGGTCTCCCACTCTTATTGATGGTCGATCAGGAGGGGGGGCCAGTGGTTCGAATTCGCACCCACCCCCCACCTTTAAGTGCCGCCGCCATCGGCCAAACTGGCGACCTTGGTGTCGCCCGGGGAGCCGGGCGCCACACGGGGCGACTGTTAAGAGGTTTAGGCTATAATATGAATCTAGCTCCAGTTCTAGACCTCTCAAGTCCAAATCAAAGAAGTTTTATAGGACAAAGATCCTTTGGCGAACATCCAGCCTTAGTGGCTCGCATGGGTCTGGCCTATGCCCAAGGGCTGTGGGCGGAGTCTGTCCTGCCGACGGCCAAGCACTTCCCTGGACACGGGGGCATTCAGCAGGACAGTCATTACACTCTTCCTATTAAAACCCTGGATCGGGCAGAGCTCCTAAGAACAGACGCCCTGCCCTTTTCTCTTTTTTCGGCTGAGCAAAGGACCTCAGCCATTATGATGGCCCATGTGGCCTATCCCAAGTTGGACCCCTCCGGAGCTCCAGCTTCCTTTTCTCAACCCATCATTGAGGGCATTTTGCGACAGGAACTCAAATACCAAGGACTTGTGATCACCGATGACCTGGAAATGCATGGAGCGGAGTTTTACACTGATGTGGGTGAAAGAGCTATTCGCGCCATTGAAGCTGGTAACGACCTGATTATGGTCGCATGGACACCTAGGCACCAAAAAAGGGCTTATCAAGCCCTTGTTCAAGCCGTCCAGACAGGGCGCCTCAGTCAAGAGCGTCTGCGAAGGAGCCTTTATCGAATCCTCTCTGTTAAACTTCAACTCCCACAGCCTGAGTTAATGCCGCCACCTAGCGAAATAAATTTTGATGAATGGATCGCCCAGATGAATCAAGCTGGTGCCAGAATGAGTGAAGCCGTTTCCCGGTGGCACTTCTATGCGTCTTTAAAAAGATCCCCTCAGCTGGTCCGGGGAATGGGGCAGGGAAAGAATTTATTTATATTTACTCCGGACTCACAGTTCTTCACTCATTTTCAGACAACAGGGCGAAAGGCTGTGAACTTAATTCCCATCAGTCCTCGACGGCCGGCCTCGGCTCATCCACAAATGACTCAAAATTTAGAAAATAATCTTTTCCTATTTTTTGCGTCTGGAACAGGGAGTTTACGCCAAGCTCAAAACCTTCCTGCCAAGATAAAGAGGAGAACTATTTTAATTAATACAACCTATCCTGGAGCAGTCTCTCAAAGAACTGATTTTTTTGCCATCATTGACAGCTACTCTCAAGATCCTCAAGTGGCAAGATGGCTGGCCGATCACCTGTTCTCTGAGTGAATGAGCCCGTTAGTGAGCTGCCAACTCAAGTCTTGAACGGGCTCTCTCCATCTTTCGCTGGAATTTCTTCATCTGATCAGGTTCAAGATCGGGGTCCATAAGAGCTTTTTCGGCTTTTTTCAAAGCTTCCTGAGCTCGGTCTCGATCGATCTCATCCTTAGTTTCGGCGGTCTCAGCCAAAACGATCACACCTTTGGGAGTCACTTCACAGTAGCCCCAACTGATCGCCACCTCTCGAAAAGTAGAGCTGCCTTTTTCTCTGTAGGTCAAGATACCAACACTGAGAGTGGTCATTAGGGGAGCATGTCCGGGAAGAATATTCAGTTGACCTCTAAATCCCGGGACCAGCAGCTCTTCCACCTCCTGATCGGTAATCACTTTCTTTTCTGGGGTCACTAAGCTAAACAAAAACATGCTTTCTCCCGCCAAGGTCCTCTATAAGGTCTTCGCTTTTTCGTAAACTTCTTCTAATGTGCCCACCATATAGAAGGCCTGTTCGGGAATCTCGTCCACTTCACCATCCAAAATAGCCCGAAATCCCTTAACAGTGTCTTTGATATCGACGTACTTGCCCTTCATTCCAGTAAACTGCTCGGCCACAAAAAAGGGCTGAGAGAGGAAGCGCTGGGATTTTCGCGCTCGGGAAACAACGAGTTTATCCTCTTCGCTCAGTTCATCCATTCCCAAAATGGCAATAATATCTTGCAGCTCCTTATACCTTTGCAGAAGAGCCTGAACATCACGGGCTGTTTTGTAGTGTTCTTGACCAACTACATCGGGCGTCAGGATTCGAGAAGTTGAGCTCAGGGGATGTACGGCTGGAAAAATCGCCATAGCCGCAATATCCCGATCCAAGTTTGTCGTGGCATCCAGGTGAGTAAAGGTTGTGGCTGGAGCTGGATCTGTGTAGTCATCTGCAGGAACATAGACGGCTTGTACTGAGGTAATAGATCCTTTTTTCGTAGAGGTGATTCTTTCCTGAAGGTTCCCCATTTCAGTACCGAGAGTTGGCTGATATCCCACGGCTGAGGGAATTCGGCCCAAGAGAGCAGAGACCTCGGCGCCCGCTTGAGTGAAACGGAAAATGTTATCCACAAATAAAAGAACGTCCTGGTTCTCTTGGTCCCTAAAATATTCTGCCATGGTCAAGCCTGTTAAGGCCACGCGGGCTCGAGCCCCAGGAGGCTCATTCATCTGGCCGTAAACCAGAGCTGTTTTATCAATAACGCCAGACTCTTTCATTTCCAAGTACAAATCATTTCCTTCGCGAGTTCTCTCTCCCACTCCGGCAAAGACGGAGTAACCTCCGTGTTCTGTGGCGATATTGCGGATGAGCTCCATAATCAAAACGGTCTTGCCCACACCGGCCCCACCGAAGAGTCCAATTTTCCCCCCCTTAGCGTAAGGAGCAAGTAGGTCAACAACCTTGATTCCTGTCATCAGCATCTCTGAGGCCGTGGCTTGCTCTTCAAACTTTGGAGCCTCCCTATGGATAGGCCAAAAGTTTTGAGCCCCTACTGGACCCGCTTCATCGACTGGATCTCCTACAACATTGAGAATACGACCCAAAACCTCTTTACCCACCGGGGCACTAATCATGGAGCCGGTGTTTTCAACTAGTCCCCCTCGAACCAAGCCATCAGTGGAATCCATGGCGATCGTGCGAACCACTCGGTCTCCCAAGTGCTGGGCGACTTCCAGGACAAGATTTCCTTCCCTTTCATCAATGGTTTTATTGGAAACTCGAAGTGCAGTATTAATTGGAGGCATTTCCCCTTGAGGAAACTCTACATCCACTACGGGGCCCGTCACCTGTCTAATTCTTCCCTGTTCCATTAAGAAATCTCCTCTTAACCTTTGAGTGCTTCCGCACCACTCGTAATTTCTATTAGCTCTGTAGTGATGGAAGCTTGTCGCAGTTTGTTATAAGTCAAAGTTAAATTATCTATCATCTCTCCGGCATTTTTAGTGGCATTCTCCATAGCCGACATACGGGCCCCATGCTCGGCAGCCACGCTCTCAGACATACAGCGATACACCTGCACTGCAAAATGCTTATTTAAAAGCTCATCTATGATTTCTTCTGGCTCTGGCTCAAAAATAAGATCTTGAGCGAACATAGCCCCAGGCTGGCCTTTTTCGGCGAAGTTAGTGGAGCTGAGGTCAACGGGTAACAGCCTCTCGCAGATCACTTCCTGGGAAATGGCTGATTTAAACTGGTTATAAATAAGATAAACCGCCTCGTATTCTCCTTCAGTAAAGGCTCTCATGCAGCGATCCGCCACCTTGGCGGCAAGAGGATAGGAGACATCTTTAGCAAGGTTCAGCATAGTGTCTACGGGTGGGATTTCCCGCTTTTTAAAGAACTCAATGGCTTTCTTCCCAACCAATAAGAAGTCCATTTTCTCATAGTTGGACTTGTTTGATTGGTAAAACTCGTGGGCAAATTTATTGATATTGGCATTAAAGCCACCACAAAGGCCCCTGTCACTGGTCACCACCAGGACAAGTACCTTTTTGGGCTGGTCCACGGATTTGAGCAGGGGATGTGACACCCTTTGAGTGGCAGCGATATCCCCAATCACTGAAAGAATATAATGAGCATAGGGCCTTAAGTTCACAATATTGTGCTGAGCTCGTCGCAGCTTTGCAGCAGAAACCATTTTCATGGCCCGCGTAATCTGCTGGGTGTTTTTCACACTGCTAATGCGCGAGCGAATGTCTTTTAAACTAGCCATATTCTACCTTAGTCAGTAGGTGTTTCGAGGTTGCTCAGCTTTTAAAAATGGCCTTAAACTCCTCTAAGGCCTGTTTCAATCCCTCGATAATCTCTTCCGTCATTTTTTTCTCTTCACGGATTTTGTCGGCCACAGCCTTGTGCTTTTGCACCAAATACTCCAAGAACTCCGACTCAAATCGACGCACACTCTCCTCGGGGATACTATCAAGATGTCCGTTTGTGGCTGCCCAGATCACACTGATCTGCAGTTCAACCGCAACGGGCTCATACTGAGGCTGTTTGAGCAGCTCAACAAGCCTCCGCCCTCTCGCCAGCTGCTTTTGTGAGGCCTTATCAAGATCTGAGGCAAAGGCTGCAAAGGCCTCAAGAGCTCTAAACTGAGCGAGCTCAAGCTTAAGCGTTCCCGCCACTTGCTTCATGGCTTTGATTTGAGCATTTCCACCCACCCGAGAGACGGACTTTCCAACTGAGATTGCGGGACGCACACCCTTATAAAAAAGATCGGACTCTAGGAAAATCTGTCCATCGGTAATGGAGATCACGTTGGTGGGAATGTAGGCCGATATGTCACCCGCCTGGGTTTCAATAATGGGCAGTGCTGTCAGAGACCCCCCACCCTGAGCTTCACTGAGCTTAGCCGCCCGCTCGAGAAGACGAGAATGAATATAGAAAACATCTCCTGGGTAAGCCTCTCGACCGGGAGGGCGACGCAATAGCAAGCTGAGCTGGCGATAAGCCTGGGCCTGTTTGGTCAAATCATCGTATATAATCAGAGCGTGGCGGCCTGTGT
>SKLV01000025.1 GCA_007121385.1 Bdellovibrionales bacterium | reverse complement strand
TGGCCCTCAACTGCTTTGGCACTGAGCCCTTTTGGCGGGCCGAGATCTCAACCCAAAAATTGGTTCTTCAGAAGATGAGTGAAGAGGTCGCTATTTCAATTCCCCTCACTTCTCGCTCTGGGGTGGCCGGCTACACTCAGGACTTTGTGCAAGTCCACTCCAACATGAACGGCCCTGTCGCCGTTGTGACATCCACTCCCTGCAACGATGGAATGAGTGACTACACCTACCCACAACAGATTATTCTGTTCACTGGCGCTGATAACCTCTATGGCTGCTGCGGACGAGGAGTTCCCGACACCCAAGAGTAGTCTTTTATCCTGCCTGGCGCATGCGATCTTCAAAGGCGGTTAAGGCCGCCTTGGCCCCATCTCCCATGGCCATCACAATTTGCTTAAAGGGGATAGTGGTCACATCACCTGCGGCATAAATTCCTGGCACAGAGGTGCGCCCCCCTGAGTCCACAATAATCTCTCCATAGGGTGTAAGCTCCAGCAGGCCTTTTACAAATTGAGTGTTGGGCAAAAGGCCGATTTGCACAAAGACTCCATCCACATCCAAAGAGTGAACAGGTCCTGGCTTGTCCTTTGTCTCCTGACTGCGATCCTCATACTCCAGACCCACCACCTTCTTTCCATCGCCCAGAACTTGAGTGGTCTTAGCCTGAGTGATAATCGTGGCATTGTTTAAGGCCTTTAGCTTCTCGATCAAAACTCCGTCGGCCTTGAGTTGTTCACCAAACTCTAACAGAGTCACATGAGTGGCCAGACCAGCTAGGTCAATGGCCGCCTCCACTCCCGAGTTTCCCCCACCAACAACGGCCACTTTTTTATCTTTAAAAAAGGGTCCATCACAGTGAGCACAGAAGGCCACTCCAGAGCCAATATGCTCTCGCTCTCCAGGAACCCCCAACTCCCTCCACTTCGCACCAGTGGCAACAATGAGTTTATGAGCTTGAAGAGTTTCACCGCTCTCCAGTTCCAAAAGGTGGGGACGTCCCTCCTCCCCTGGAGTGATTTGATTGACTCGGCGATGCTCCAAAATCTGAATAGGATAACTCAAAACATGTTCACTGAGCTGAGCGGAAAGTTTTACCCCCTCTGTGTAGGGAACGGAAATCATATTCTCAATACCTAAAGTTTCCTGAAGTTGACCGCCAAAACGCTCAGCCACAATGGCTGTCGATAGGCCCTTGCGGGCAGTATAAATAGCTGCAGAGGCTCCAGCGGGACCTCCCCCTACAACCACTACATCATAGAGACCGAGCTCCACCGGCTTTTCGGACCGAGCTGAATTGTCTTTACCAAAAAAGGCCTCCAAGTTGCCCAATAAGTCCAGCAACTGCAGTTTACCCGAGTGAATCAACTGATCTTCTGCAAAGACCGCGGGAACTCCTTGAACACCAAGGCGCTGCACATCCTCTTGAGCCATAGATCCATCCACCATTTGGTGCTCAAAATCAGGATGAAGGCTAGCCATCAGATTCAAGGCTTGAACCACATCTGGACAGTTCTCACAAGACAGGGAGACAAATGTGTGCAGACGGATAGGGCCCCGCAAGGAGCGGATGCGACTCTTCACTCCCTCGTCAGGCTGCTTGCCTTTACCATCACAGTACAAAAGAGCCAGGATCAGTGAAGAGAACTCATGCCCTCCGGGAATGCCGCGAAAGGAAATCCCACTGAATTTTTTCTCAACCCAAATCTCAAAATGGGGGTAGGTCAGAAGTTCTGTGGGCTGGACCCCCTCCTCCAAAAGGATTTTATCTGAAGTGCTGGCCACAGCCTTCAACATCTCCTGCAATTCCTTCTGCTGAGGGTGGTTGGATGCACTGAGCCTCAAAGTGAGAGAACGATCTAAACTAGAAAATACTGTCTTCAACTGCTCAAGAATTTCTTTTTCCAACATCTCACACCTCCTAAAGAAAAGGGGTACAGCCCTCTGGCCGCACCCCTTTTGCACCTAATCATGATCTTAAATTTTTCCAATCAGGTCCAAGCCAGGTTTAAGGGTCTGCTCACCAGGCTGCCACTTGGCCGGACAAACTTCATTCGGGTGGGCGGCCACAAATTGAGCAGCCTGAACTTTTCGCAGGAGCTCATCAGCATTACGTCCAATCCCATTATCATGAACCTCGGCAATCTTAATGAGGCCCTCGGGGTTGACTACGAAGGTCCCGCGATAGGCCAATCCAGCTTCTTCAATATGAACACCAAAAGCGCGAGACAGATGCCCAGTGGGATCTGCTAGCATGGGGTACTGAATCTTTTTAATGGTCTCGGAAGCATCGTGCCAAGCCTTGTGAACAAAGTGGGTGTCAGTGCTCACTGAGTAGACTTCCACTCCCATCTTTTGAAACTCAGGGTATTTGTCCGCCATATCTCCCAACTCAGTAGGGCAAACAAATGTGAAATCTGCAGGGTAAAAGAAAAAGATGGACCACTTGCCCATTAGGTCTTCGTGGGTCACTGTCTTGAAATCATTTTGGTGATAGGCCTGAACATTAAACTCAGGAATTTTGCTGTTAATAAGTGTTGTCATCTCTATTTCTCCTTGTTTGACATCGAGGTGAATTCCTCAAGACTCACCTTAGCCCAGTTTCTATACTTTGAAAAATCAATTGTTTTTATCATGCGATAGATATACTCTATTATAAATTATGCCGACTTTAACGCAAATCAAATACTTGCTGGCCGTTGAGAGATGGCGTCATTTTGGCAAAGCCGCTGAAGCCTGTCATGTGTCCCAACCCACCTTGAGTATGCAGCTGCAGAAATTTGAAGAAGAGTACAATATTAGTTTTTTTGACCGGAGCAAGCAGCCTATTTTACCCACGCGAGAGGCTGAAGCCCTGATAGCCCAGGCAAAAATTGTGATGCGCGAAGCTGAAAAGCTGGACGATCTGTGTAGGAATCGCAGCCAGGAGCCCATGGGGGATTTTCGCCTGGCTCTTATCCCCACCATTGCCCCTTATCTCCTCCCCTACTTTCTCAGCGCCTTCACTGCCAAGTACCCAAAAGTAAACCTCTACATTGAAGAGATGGTGACTGAGCAGATGATTGAGGCCCTGGAGAGCGACCACCTTGATGCCGGGATTCTGGCCACCCCTTTGGGCAAAAAAAGTCTGACTGAACAGCCCCTGTTTTACGAGCCCTTTTGGCTTTATGTCCACCGCCAACATCCTCTGGCCCAGAAAGCCAAGATCAGCCAGGAGATGTTAGAGCCCCAGGATATCTGGCTGCTCTCTGAAGGACATTGTTTGCGCAATCAGATTGTGGAGATCTGTGCGCTAAGGAGTCAGCCAGAGAAATTCCCCAATCTACGCCTCGAGAGCGGCAGCTTAGAAACCATTGTGCATTTGATCGATAAGGGAAGCGGCTATACCCTTCTTCCCCACTTGGCCACTCAGTTTATCCGCCCTCAGGGAAAAGCCCTTGTCAAAGCTTTAACTAAGCCCATTCCCAGCCGGGAGGTGAGTTTGGTTTATCGCCGCAGTCAACATAAGAGGCTTATCCTTGAGGCTCTTGCTCAAATGATTCAGCAGAGCCTTCCTAAAGACCTGCCTAGGGAAAAGGGGTCCTCACTGGAAGTGGTGGGCATCTCTTAAGGACAGTGTAGGCCGACTGAGAACATAGGCCGCACTGCCCAAAATAAAAGCAGTGCCAAAGACTTTGACCCAAAGAGGCGCCGGAGAGATCAGCATAAAGAAAAGCCCCGTGGCCATACCTAAACTGGCCGCCGTTTTTCCAGCCCGACTGATGGCTCCATAACGGCGCCAGGCCACCAAAGTGGGGCCAACGCGGGGATGCTCCAACAGCCAGGTCTCCAAGCGCTTATTGCTGCGGCCAAAAAAATAAGCTGCTGAGATAAAGAAAACCGTTGAGGGCATCACCGGCAAAAAGGCCCCTAAAAAGCCGAGTCCGGCCATCGACAAACCTAAACAAAAAAATAGAATTCGCTTTACAACCAAGTTCACGCCCTTTCCGGCCGAGGCGCCATAGGAGATTTTAGTTTATTGGACCCATCCGCCAGGGGAGCACTTTCAGAGGGACGGCGCTCACCTTGAGAGAGGGCCTGAAAAAGGGCTCCATTGAGATCAAAAGCTCTCTCGGCTTCCTGACAGATCTCCTCTATCCAATCTGGCCACTTCTCTCCAATTTGGTCCAGACGCTCTCGATAGAGATTCTTTTTGGCCTCAAAGTCATCAAAATCGTACCTATAGAAATTGAGAGCCCGATCGCCAAACCTTGCCTGCAGAACCCGCCCCAGCATTTCTCCTCCGGAAAGATCGCCCAGGTAACGAACATAGGCGTGGGCTACAATCAGCTCAGGCCGATTCTCAGCCAACTCCTTGAGTCTATGGATATAATTATCCACCTCTGCCTGAAGGTGATTGGGGACTTCAGGTTCTGTGGTTCCCGCCCATGCCTGCAGATCTTGATTGAGGCTCTGGGTCCGAAAAAGCTCCGGAAAAAAGACGAGGGAGAGAGCGGGGTGCTGAGACTGCTTCTCCATCCACTTTTCCATTTCCACATAGACCTCCCGCAGAGCCCACAAATATTGGATGTACTCAGAATCGGTGAATTGGCCGCGAAATAACTTTTTGACAAAATCAGCCCCTTCGGCCTGACGATGGGCCTGAGCCGTGAACTCTCGAAGACGAAGTGATAATTTCTCCATTCCAACCTCTTTTCTCAGGCCTAACTCTATGGCCTTGGAATAAGAGGTTTAAATGCACTAAAGGCGGAGGGTCAAATTAAAGCCCGCCAAAAACGGCAGTTGCAAACCAACTGAAGTCAGGGCTAAAGCTGGGGAGGAGGGGGTTCTGTCTTTCCAGACTCTGCAGAAGCTCCTGGGGGCAAGATGAGACGCAAAACCAAGATGGCGGCCACCAAGACCCCTGCGGCCAGGGACAGCTCTAGGACGTTATTTAGGAGCAACTCGGGAGGCAGAATGCCAAAAACAGCCAGGAGCCCTAGAAGAGCAAAGCAGACCACCAAAATTCCGGCAAGAATACGAATAGAAACGGCCATTTAAGCCCCCTTTTGCTGGACGCTGGAACGGTTCCAGGCCCTGTTATCTAACTCTAAATCTTCAATAATTTCAAGAACATCTACTAACTCCTCAGCCGCACTCTGCAAGGACTGAGTCAAATCCTTAAGGTTAAAATAGAGCGGCAAAAAGCTCTTTTGATGGGGTATGGAAATGATCGCCTGCTGATTCATAAAAACCAGCTCCACTCCATCTCCATACTTATTTCTGAGTCCCAGAAAGTGCTCCATAAAAGCCGGGGTCAATTTGTAGCGGGCCTCTATGGGATCTGTGGAGGTGACCTTAAAGACCTTTTCAAACTCGGGGCTTTCCATTTTCACCCGCTGAAGCTCCGACTGAGCCCCTCTGAGCCGCTGAATGCCCCGAGCCAAAAAGCCCAATCTCCCCTGAGCCCGCTCAACTTGAACCAAGGTATGACTATTAAAATTCTTATTGAAGTCCGCCTTAAATAAAAGACCACGATAGATGAGCTCCCAAGTCACAGTGGTGCGCCCCCGAGAGTCCTTATGAGTCTGTTTTTTGTGAGTGCTGATCTCAACCAAGTTAAACTGGGTTTGAGAAATCATTCCTGCCAAAGCCCCGTAAGCTGCGGCCCTGTCATAGCTTGAGGGAAAGAGCCCACAGGTGGTGTAGACCTCTTTAGGAAACTCTGGCTGCGAGTTAAACTGAAATTCAGGATCCAAGAACTTCATCAGCTCCTCACGGATCCACTGGGTCAGCTTAGACTCCTCTTCTCGCCGACGTCGCGACTGCTCAGACCACTGTTTTAAATGGGGTCGGATTTGCAAAAACGCCCAAGCCCCCACCGCCAAGCAAACCAACACTATATACTCATAGTAAGGTGCTAGGCTGCGCATATAGCCTGACAAAAAGCCGATGGCAGCAGCTCCCGCCAGCCAGGGGCCATAGGTCTTTATGGCCTGATCCAGCTGAGTGCGGTCCACCGGGAAATTGACTTCCAAATCCACCACTTTGGGCCACATCTGCTCATTGCAAAGATCAGGCAGGAGATCGAGTTTTTCTCTAAGACTCTGAATGTTAGGCATTCAAAACATCCCCTTAACTGACTTGCCCAAAGAGCTGAGCCAGGTCCGGCTTGGCCTCAACGCCTGGAGCCACCTGAAAGACGGCCTTACGCCGATAGCCCAAGACCTTGGCCACAAAGACTGTTGGGATCCCCTCCACGGCATTGTTGTACTGGACAACAGCCGCATTGTAGGTTCGGCGAGCGGCTGAGAGCTGCCCCTCAATCTCATTGAGGGACCCCTGCAAACTCAGAAAGTTCTGGTTGGCCTTAAGGTCAGGATAATTTTCGGCCACAGCAATCAAGCGACCAAACATCTGTGACATCAGGGAGTCACAGGCCTGCAGGTCCCCCTCTCCGGTCATGGGGCGACCCAAGGCGGCACGAGCTTCTGTGAGCTCCTTAAAGAGATTGGACTCATGGGCTGCATACTGCTTCACTGTGGCCACTAAGTTGGGAATGAGGTCAGCTCGCTTTTGCAGGTAGGAGTGAACCGCCCCCAGGGCGTTTTCAATTTCGTTTTTTTTGGCGATCAAGGAATTGAATATCAAAGAGACAACCACCACTAAAAATCCCAAGAGCAAGAGCCAACCCAAAGACATAAATCCTCCTTATTGAAAACGAACTGTCTTGTCTTCGGACAAAGAGGTCTCGGACCTTAGGCCAAGGAGCAAAAAAATCCTCGCGCCTCTGATCTTTCAAAGACTTAAAGGCCCTATTGTAACACTTTGAGTCAGTGGCAGAGAGCCCCACTCCGACCTGCCAGCAGTCAACCCTTTAGGATTTAAAACTCAACTTGGCCGGCATAGAGGAGGCTTTTGCAGGAGGGCAGGGGAATGGGCTGAGTCGAGGCTGCAGACTGAGCCAAGACCTGACGCCTAAGGAGAAGGCGGCTTCCCTCCTCCTGATACCAGCTAAACAACCGGTTACGTAAGCTCAGTGACAGAGAATCTCTACTTTTGACCTCAATAGCCTGCTGATCGGAGCCCAAAACCCTCTCCAGCCAAGAAAGGCTCTCCCGAGAGGCGCGAACCTCAGCCTCTAAAAATCCCCCCACAGCTTGACCTGTAAGCCCTGGCAACCCCCAGCCAAAAAACTGATGGGCCAAAGCCCGCAAGACCTGAGCCAGAGCTTTGGCT
>SKLV01000054.1 GCA_007121385.1 Bdellovibrionales bacterium | reverse complement strand
GCCCAAACTTTAACCGCTCCATTGGCAAATATTTGGTGGGAAGTCTCCTCCTCCACTTCTTTGTCTGGTCGAGCCTGACCTTAGTCCAGTGGCTGCAGCAGCTGAGCCTCCCGACACCGGTCCCGGAGGTCGTGGAGATCCAATTCATCAGTAGCTTGGAAGAGAAAGAAGTCCAGGACACTCAAAAGCCAGAAAGTCGACCCCAGGACAGCCAGCCTCAACAAATTGTTGAGCAAAGCGAAGAGGCCTTGAACGATGAAATTCCTGAGGACAGTCGCTTTTTAAGCCGGCACAATCAAAGAGTGAAGCAACAGACACGCGCCGCAGAGAGCGGAGCTTTTCGTAACACTGGGGAGTTGAGCTCAGCACCAAAGCCTGCAGAAACTCAAAAGCCTTCTGACTCTCAGCCCACCGAGTTGGCTGAGACCGCTGAGACCGCCGAGGCAGACCGGGTTCCCACACAAGCCTCCCCAGAGCCCCAACCCAAAGCGGTGTCTCCTATTTCCTTGGCTGATCTCAGACCTCAGTTTCAACCCAGGACTCCCGCTTCTGTGACCAGCGAGACCAACAACCGCCAGGGCAGCCAAAGTGATGATTACCTTAGGGATGTGGCCACAGGCCTAGAAACTCTGTTGAGCACTCGCGAATTTGTCTACTACTCTTATTATGCCCGCATTCGCGAGCAGATTCGCCAGCACTGGGAGCCTGGAGTGCGAGAAACTGTGCGCTTAATCTACCGCAGCGGACGAAGCCCTGCATCGGCTCGAGACCGCATCACCCAAGTGGTGGTCACCTTAGATCACCAGGGCTTTCTGATCAAAGTGGAGGTGATTAGCCCCAGTGGAGTCAAAGAGTTAGATGACATTGCCATCGAGGCTTTCCGCTCAGCCGCCCCCTTTCCCAACCCTCCCCAAGGTTTGGTTGAAAGCGACGGCACCATAAAGATTCGCTGGGACTTTGTCTTAGAAGCCAGCGCACTCATTCCACCCCCAACACCTCAAGAGGAGATGCTGGCATGAAAGTCCTCCTTTTAGCTGGCTACAGTCAAACCGAGGACCCAGAAAACTCCTTTGCCCTCAAAGAACTGCAGGGCATCAAGATTATTGACTGGCAAATTGGCCGACTCAAAGCCATCTGTGGCGAAGTGGTGGTTGTTTTGGGGGGCACTGACTCCGAAGAACTCTTACGCCAAAGCCGATTAGTGAGAGAGGCCGAGCTGGTCTTTGACACCCACGGCCCTGAAGCCAGTCCCTGGACTAACCTCAAAGCTGGGCTTCAACATGGCCCCGGGTGGACTTTTGCCCTCGATATCCTACACCCAGCCCCTGTGGGCGACCTCTTTCAAAGGCTCCACAGTGAATACCTCAAAGCGGGCCTCAATATGGGGAGCCATATCTTTTGCAGCACAGCACATCGAAGTCCCTGGCTGATCACCCGAAAAGGTCAAAGAGATATAAAATCAATTAGTGATTTTAAGGGCTTAAGTGACGAGCGCCTCAACTTAGTTCAGCTCGCCGAGGACTCCCCTCCATCTGCGATCTCACTTGCCTGACAGTCCAACTGCACCTAAATTTAGCCTCTTAATCTCAAGGAGAAATAGAGTGACGAAACGAACCGCAAAAGCTGGGGTGCAAAAACACCCCGATAAAGATCTTCTGGACTCCATTGCCCGCCGCGCCCACTACTTGGCCACACGAATGATTTATATGGCTAACCATCGCGAAGATGTGGAGAAGGGTGATCCCAAAATTGGAGGACACCCTGCGGCCTCAGCCAGTGCCTTGCACATCTTGGGAGCTCTCCACTTGGTGGTGAAGTCCGGCTTTGATCATGTGGCCAATAAGCCCCATGCTTCCCCGGCCGACCACTCCTACAACTATCTGCTCGATCTGTTTTTGAACCCCGATCTGTCGCGAATGAGTTTGGAAGAGGCCAATCAGGCCATGACCGGACTCAGAGCCTTTTCCAAACAAGGCGAGCCAGTCTTTCAGTCTTACCATTCTGCTTATGACCCCGATCACCACAACTTTTTTCCTTCAGGCACCGTGGGCATTCCCCCTGTCAATGCAGGCTATTTGGCTCACGCCTACCAACTGGCTCGCAAGCAGGGCTATGAAGTTCCTGAGGCCCATTTTTGGGCTGTCATGGGCGACTCGGAGTTTCGCGAGGGCTCTCTCTTGGAGGCCGCCCCCGATTTCGCCGAGCGAGAAGTGGGCTCCTTGACTTGGATTGTAGATTACAACCGGCAGAGCTTGGATGGCCATCGCATCACCAACCCAGAGATCATGCAGGGCAATGATGATTTACGTATTCAGCGCACCATGGAGGCCAACGGCTGGGAGGTGATTCAGGTGCGCCACGGGTCTCTGCGCCAAGAACTCTTTCAACGCCCTGGAGGCCAGGATTTTCAGAATCTCTTGGAGAATGAGATCAGCGACTATGAGCTTCAGGTGCTGCTACAGCTCAAGTCGGCCCAGGAGATCCGTGAGGAGATGGGCAAGTACCACAAAAAAATTCAAAATTTTGTTAGCAAGCTCTCTGACCAGGAGTTGGTTCAGTCTTTGACTGACCTTGGCGGTCATGACTTTTTAGCTCTGATCGAGGCTTTGCGAGCCAGCCAGCGCAACCCTCGAGTGCCCACCATGATTGTGGCTCACACCATTAAGGGCTGGGGCCTTAAAATGGCCTCAACTCCTGGCAACCACTCAGCCCTTCCCGATTTGGAGGAAGTGGAGGACTTGGCCCGAGCTCAGGGCCTTAAAGAGGGTGAACTCTTTGCTCGCTTTCCCAGAAAAACTAAAGAACAGAGCTTCCTGGAAAAGCGAGGTCAAGAGCTCTATGGGCAGATTCAGGAACAGCAGGCGATCAAAGAGCGCAATCGAGCCCAGGTGCATCAGGCCTTAGCTCAGTGGGGTGAGATTCCCCAAGCTTTGGATATCAATTTAAAGATGGCCAGTTACCCCCACACCCAGTGGATGCTAGGACAGCTCACAGCCAAGCTCACTCGGATCGCCAACACCTCTTTAAGTGGAGAGGGAAAGACTCTGAATGAATTTGAAAAATCCTGGAAGACGGCTGCCGAGATGATGATTTCCATGGCTCCCGATGTGGGCACCAGCACCAACCTCAATCCCACCATGGATGGTAAGATTTTTGCCGCCATCCATGTGGACGATATGGAAAAAGAGTTCGGAGTGAAGGATCCTAAGACTCCCGACTTGGTGCCAGGGGAAGAGCGCTCCGACCGCTTTTTGCGCTTTGAAATTGCCGAGGCCAACACCATGTCCTGTATGGGCTCTTATGGCAAAATGCGCGATACTTTGGGCATTCCCCTTCTCCCACTGATGACGGTCTATGACTTTTTTGTCAAAAGAGCTCACGATCAGTTTTTTTACAACCTGTACTGGCGCTCCAGTTTTATTTTGGTGGGCACTCCCTCTGGAGTAACCCTCTCCCCCGAAGGCGCCCAGCACGGCTGGAAGTCGGACTATCAGATTCCCAACCAAATCACCTGGGAGCCCTTCTTTTGCCTGGAGTTGGATTGGATTTTTTGCGATGCCTTTCGTCGCCATATGCTGGAGGACAATGATGAACGCAGTGGAGTCTTTATCCGCGGCGTGACCCGAGGAGTGGAGCAAAAGATGTTCCTGAACTTGGCCCGCACTCAGGCTCGATTCAAGGCCGGCCTGTCCTCGGATCAGCTTCTTTCCCACAGGGACTATCCCTTGGCCGGGGCCATCAATGAGTCGGAAGTCACCCCTCGAGAAGACGCAGAAATCCTCGAAGTTTTGCGCCAAGAGGTTTTAGAAGGAGCTTATTTTTTGATCGACTACCGCGGCTATGCCGGCTACGAGCCTGGAGACAATGTGGTGCATATTTTCTCCATGGGCTCACCCACCACTGAAGCCATCAAAACCTCTCAGGCCCTGTTGGCCAAGGGCGTTTATGCCAATGTGATTGTGGTCACCAGCCCCGATCTTCTCTTGGGCAACTTAGGACAAAAGAACGACTACCAGCACCTGCGCCAGGGCCTGGGCATCTCGGCTGATCTCTATCTTAAACCTCAGGAGCCCAGTCACTCGGCGGAGGTGGTCACCCTGGCTGGTCGTCGCACGCCCATCGTCAGCTTGCACGATGGTGAGGTGGGGCTGTTGGACAATATTGGCTCCATTGTGGGCGTGCGCCAAGAGGCTCTGGCTGTGCGCAAGCACTCCCGCTGTGGCCGCCCCGCCGATGTCTATCGCTATCATGGTATCGACAGTGAATCGGTGGTGCAGGCCTGTGAGAAGGTCTTGAGCGAAACCGCCATGGAAAAAGTTGAAATCCATCGGCCTCTTTGGGAGTCCATTCGCTGAGACGAGAAGAGACGGATAGAACATTCATGACAAGAGCTTCTGGAGAGCAGCCATGACCTCCCCTTCTGAATTACAGGTCCCATTTCAAATTCCCTGTCAGGGCCAGCGTTGGCCGGCCCCTGACCGTCGCTATCAGGAGGTTGTCGTCTTTGTCCACCACTATGGGGGCAATAGAAAGTCCATGAGGCGACATATTCAGTGGGTCAATGAACTGGGTTTTGATGCTGTCTCCTTTAATTTGAGCTTCAACAGCTGGAAGAAGTGGCGAAGTCTACCACTGACTTCAGATTTGCGCTTCGGACTGCGCCACTACTGGGCTGAAGAGGTGGCCAAAGTGCTCAACTCCATCAGCGAAAAAAAAATCCTCTATAGCTTCTCCTCCCCCTCTGCCGGCGCTGTTCATGCACTGGCCGAACGACACTGTAGTGATGTGAAAGCCTGGGTTTGTGATGGAGGACCTTTTTTTAGAATTTTTCGCTGCTTTTACAACTACCTCAGCCACCAGGCTGGACTGCACAACCCAGCCCTTAAGCTGTCTTTGACTCTGGCCTCTTACCAAACTTTCCCCGGCTATGGCTACGAGGAGGACATGGCCCGCTGCTTGAAGATCTTTCCCAGGGACTTTCCTGTTTTAAGTGTCAGAGGTTGGCTAGACCCCCTGGTCCCTCCGGTGGCCATCGATGAGTTCTTTGCCTCGCAAAAACATCTGGATTTTGAGGTTCTGGCTCTCCCTGAAGGAGGTCATATGGATGGACTCAAGAACTTTCCCGAGGAGTATATCCCAAGAGTGAAGGCCTTTTTGCTCAAGCAGGCCACAGCCTATAAGGTCCTCAAGGCCCGTCCTCGCTCAGAGAAAAGTCCGGAAGCTCCTCGTCGTGGTCGTACAGTCGAATCCTAGCTCTAAAACCCTCTTTTAAAAGTACTCTTCTCGTAATACTAAAGGGACTTCTTTTTCGCGCACCCAGGTGCCTTCAGTTTCTCCATCAGCCCAACTCAGCTCAAATAAAACCGAAAGATCATTCCCCCGTCGAAGGTCCTCAATAGCTTTGAGGTAATTCCCATTGGTTTGCGATCCTGCCGGCTCAAAGTGAAAATAAACCCTCAGTCGATAACGGGTATTCGCTTCCACCCCTCCGGTCAGACAAAAAATATCGTCAATGAAAAAGTCCAAACCCTGACTTTGGGGACTGCGTACAGACTTGTGAAAATAAAAGTTCTTAGAAAAACACTGACTGTAAGGGAGAGTTTCCCCCCGAAAGGCCCCCATAAAGACCATAAATATGTGGTTTTTAGGGCGAAGATCCCAAGTGGCCGAAAAGCTCAGGCCATTCTCCTCTCCATTGAGAACATAAGTCCCCTCCAAAAAGTAATCGGCAAAAGCCTGGTAGTCCCCTAGATCAACTGAGAGGGCTTGCCTCTTGCTGAGCTCTTGACTCTCGTTTTGGCTATGGCTTTGACGTTGGCTCTGAGACTGCCCTTCAGTTTGCATCCACTCCTGACTCAGCATCTGTCCCTGACTCAGCATCTGTCCCGCAAGCGACGTCCACTCCTGGCTGAGCGATGGCTGTACCCATGTAACCAGAGCGAGCCCTAAAAGCAGAGTTCCAAGCCCTCTTACCTCAATTTGCTTTACTAATTTTGGCATTCCCAAACCTCCCCAAGCTTTAACCCATAAGCATTTAAGTCATGAACTTTTAGGCGAGAGACGCCCTTTGGGCAAGGCTTTGCCCGATAAAAGCTCCCTTTATTCCTTTTTTTCATTTCCCCAACTTCTAAACTCACCCCCTCTCATCACCCCTTCCCATCACCCCTTCCCAACTCACTCAATCCATAGCCAATTTCTGCACCTCATCCCATTAGGCACCTCATCCCATTAGGCACCTCATCTCCGCCTAAGGCACCTCATCCACCTTCCGAGCGTCTCATCTGGCCCAATCCAAAGTGCTTGATTCCTTCGCGAATATTGCAGTTCCCGCACAATAGCCGCAAATTGCCATCCTGCGCCCCTCCCCCTTTGGCCACTGGAATAACATGATCCACTTGCAGATTTTGCTCACTGCCACAGTTCCCACAAACACCCCCATCCCTTTTCCAAACTCGCCACTTTTGGATTTTTGATAGTGACCGCGCCTTCTTGGCTTGCGGCTTAATGCAGGGCTTTCCCGACGTTGTGATCTCTCTCCTCTTACCAAATTTTTTGTCCTGAAGGGCCTGAAGGCTCAGGTCTGCCATGGCGGCCATCAACTCCCCCCAACTCATGCTTAAGGCCTTGGGACCCAGCAGACAGCGCACTCGCTCCAGCTTTTGTCGCAACTCCCGACTGATCACTAGGCGCAACTCCGAATGCTCCTCACTGAGCACCCTCTCTTTTTCCTGGGGCAGGGGCTGGCTCCCACCAATCTGTGCCGATTTCTCCAACAGCAGGGCCTGACTTTGGCGGGCGGATTTATTCTCCAGCTCACTTAAAACTTGAAGCTTGGCCTTTTGATCTAATTTCGGCCCCTCTGCGACTTTACTCACCTGGGTGAAAAAGCTTTGGGCTTGGCAGATATGGCTTAGGTTTAAGGCCCCACTTTCAATTTTTTTCTCCAGCTCTCGCTGTTCACTTTGGGGTAGATCCCGCAGGAGTTTCATGGCCTGAATTCTTCGCCCCGCCTGGCCCTCAGAGTATTTCAGCTCTCGCAGGCAGTATTCGAAGAGACTGCCATAGCCCAAGTCCGAGTAAAGCTTGCGACTCTCCACCTCTTTGAGGTGATGAAGAATCTCGCTGAGCAGCGCCCTCTCTTTTTGCACCAAATTTTGGGTTTGGCGCAGCAGCTCTTGATCACTTAAATTTTTTGGTGACATCTTAAACCTCCCGTTGCCGTTGCCGTTGCCGT
>SKLV01000049.1 GCA_007121385.1 Bdellovibrionales bacterium | reverse complement strand
TTGGGAGCGTTGAGACTGTTGGGAGCGTTGAGACTGTTGGGAGCGTTGAGACCTCTGCGAGCCTTGGCCAAGCCCTTGCCGATTGTCCAAGTCTAGCCGGGCTTTATATTTGTGAAGTGGGCGGGGGGGAGCTTGAGGTCAGAGAGATTCTCGAGGAGACCGACGCCGAAGGATTTATGATCTACACAGTTAAGCGTGGCTTTGAGCCCTATGTGGTTCGCGCCGATGGAATGGAGCATGTCTTTGTGGAGAGCGATCCCGAAACTGGGGCCACCATGAGAATCGTGGAAAAGGCCTACTGCGATCGCGGCAAGTTGCGCACTGAATTTCGCATGGCCGTGGCCAATGATCCAGAGATGACTAGCACTTATATGACTTGGAATTGGGATGTCTCCATGGGAGCCGACCCCCGCGGGTTGACCCTCACCTACCACACCCGGCAGTGGATCCAAATGCCGGATCAGGAGGAGCCGGTCATCACGGAGACTCAGGACTACGAGGTCTGCCCGCCGCTTTAGAGTTTTCTAGTTGAGGGGCCTAGGGTAGAGCGTCCAGCTTCAGGAGGATCTGTTCAATCTCCTGACTGTCCTCGGACTGATTCGGCTCTTCTAGCTGTTGATAAAGACTGCGCAGACTGCGGTGGCCTATGTTAAGGGCCTTGGCCTCGGCCATAAGGGCTAAGACTTGATCGGCTCGGCTCAGGGCCCGATCCAAAATTTTGGCCTGGGATAAACGACTTTGAGTCTGCATGGCAATTTTGGGGGCTAAACCTCTCTCATTCAGTTGAGGGTGCCAGGCCAGGAGAGAGCGCAAACTAAAGCCTAAGCTAAAGCTCAAAGGGTAGGTGGCAAGGTCGCCACTCAGTGGACCTATGGCAAATGAGTCCACGATGGCCGGGGCCAGAGGTGATGCTAGAAGGCTTGTAGACAGCGAGCTGGCTTCGGCTGAGTTTGTAGCGGCTGAGTGGTGCCCTCGAGAGTAGGTCTGCCGCAAAAACGAGTGTCCCCCTAAGAGTCTCTCGGCAATGGTCTGCATCAAGTGGGGGTCTTGGTGAGCGAAGTCAGCCCACAGTGGATGTCGGGAAAAGTGACGAAGGATCTGGGCCTTGGCTAGCCGAATCTGACCCTCAGAGAGCCGCGCTTGTGATTGTGGGCTTTGGGGTAAGGGCGATGGTTGGGAGATCGGTATCTGGGAGATCGGTATCTGGGAGAGCTCTACTTGGGAGATCTGCCAATAGGGCTGGCCAGTGATTTGTTCTAAAGTCTTTTCCAGCCGGATCACCCAATCAGAAAAAGAAATATCAGGGCGAAGTCCCAGGCTCCGGCTGATTTCAGCAACCCATTCATCATAGAACTTGCGGTTAAGGCTGGGGATAAAGTAGCCCTCCTGCTCTCGCTGCAAACGCAAAATGGTCTCATAGGCCATGGCCAGTTCCCACTCCAGGCGAAACTCCAAAGTGGGCTTGGCGTGTAAAAAAGCAGAACAGGACATGGACTGCCGAGTTTCAACTGGAGGACGGGAGGAGTGGATGTCAATGTAGTGAGCTCTGGCTTGAAACGGGACCAGTAAGGCCGTCACCAGCGCCGCCACTATCGTTATCCCCGGGGCCCCCACAGGGATCATCCCCAGCGCCCTCGTCAGTGCGGCGAAGCTTTCTAATTCCACCGGGGCTTTTGAGGGCCGGCCTCTGGGGCGGAAGCTCTCGGCGGCTCTGTTGGGGGGTGGCTGATGACTCTCAAACATTTTCAATCTATCTCCAAGTCGGCAAGCGGTCTTGTGGGCTTGTGATCTCGCGATCTTGTGGCCCTATGGCCTTGTGATCTCGTGGCCCTATGGCATTGTGATCTCGTGGCCTTGTGGACAATCGCCGATTGGAAATTATAGCTCAGTCTATGGTCCTTCAAAAGCGCCCTTGAAAAAGCAACAGGACTGTCTAAAGTTTGGTGAGTAACTTGCCTCTTTTGCCAATTTTTTTGCCTTCGATCAACTTTTGCCTTGACGAACTTTTTGACTCTCTAAAAGCCCCAGCCTTCAATTTTAAGCCCTTGTTGACTCCAAAAAAGAGGATTCCGCAAAACAAGACCCGTCTATGGACCTTTAAAAGCCTTTAAAGAGGCGCAGTGATAGGGGTCCGACCCCCTAAAAAGTATGAGTTTAGAACCCATGTTATGGTCTTTTCGAATCTCGAAACATTGGAGGCCCCATGAGGTTAAAATCACTGAGTGATCGCGAGTTGCTTGCTCGAACCCAGCAACTGGTGCAAAAAGAAAGAGAGCTCCTGAGTGAGATCTTGCAACATCTCAAAGAGGTGGAGAGACGCAAGCTCTATTCGGACTTGGGCTATAGCAGTTTGTTTGATTATTGTCTGAGAGAGCTTAAATATTCAGAGGCGCAGGCGGGCCGGCGCCTTCAAGCCCTCAAGCTGATTCGCGAGCTGCCCCAGGTGGAAGAAAAAATTGCCAGCGGAGCTTTGAATTTGACCCATATCTGCCAAGCGCAAAGTTTTTTTAAGCATGTGCAGAAGGCTGCGAGTAAGGGCGTGAACAAAGAGCAAAAACTGCAAGTGCTCCATGAAATCGCCCATAAGTCCTCTCGGGAGACCCAAGCTCTTTTGGTGGCCAAGACAGCCCAGGCAGGACTAGCTCCTCAACTGCCTATGGAGAGAGAGCGAATGCTCAGCAAAGAGCACTCCGAGGTGCGCTTGGTTTTGAATCAGGAGTTGCGCCAGCGCCTAGAAGAAGTGAAGAGTCTTCTGGGCCCCAAGGCCTTGGGTATGAGTCTGGCTGAATTGATTGGGGCCATGGCCGAACTCAGCCTTGAAACACTTAAGGACAAAAAGTTTGGCAAAAGAAGGGCTACGCATGATTCCAAGGCCGCCCTGGCGGAAAATTCCACGGCGCCGGCGAAGCTCTGCGTAAAATCCAATTACGGGGTGAGGGCAAGGGCAAGCTCACCCCACGCGTCTACATCACCATCTACATCACCATCCAAATCAGGGTCCGCCGCCGAGATGCACCCGATGACCAGAGCAAAATCGGAATCCCATGGCTTGCAACCTAGCCTAAACGTCCTGACCAAAAAACCGCGGTCCATTTCAAAAGGTGAAAAATGGCAAATTTGGCAGAGGGATGGCGGCCGCTGTGGTCAGTGTGGCAGCCAAAAAAATCTACAAGTGGATCACTGCATTCCGGTAGGACGAGGCGGAACAGCAGAACTGGAAAACTTAAGACTGCTTTGTGGCAACTGCAATCTGCGAGAGGGAATCAAGAGCTTTGGTCCTGCCCGGATGAGGCGATCCGGGTAGGGCAAAAGAGCTTGCAAATTGCAGGGGGACAGTAAGGCGCGGGCAAAGCGGCGGGCAGAGTGGACAGGCAAAGCGGTGGGTAAAGTGCCCGGAGAAACCGCGAGATTGAGCTCAGCGAGGGCAGCACTGTGCGCACAATCTTAGAAAATGCGCCTTTGCTTTCTTGGGGAGGAACAGTAGGCTTAATGATGATGGGAAAATGGCAGAGGGTCTTCGTTAGCATAAGTCTTTTTGCAGGGCGGATTCTAGCGCGAGCTCCAGGGCAGATTCTAGCGCGGCGGGTCCCGTTGCTGCTTCTGGCGCTGGTCCCAATCCTGCCGTGGGGCCTGGGCGGCCGAGCTGCATGGGCTCAGGAGCCTGGAGATCTCTTTGGCCCCTTTTTGGTGGAGCAGATTCTCTTTGAGGGCAACCGCCGCACCCGTGAGCCGATTATGCGACAGGAGATTCGCTTTGCTGAAGGCCAGGTGGTCAACTATTGGCAGTTGGACCAAGCTCGACAGGACATTATGAATCTGGGTTTATTTCGCGCGGTGGATCTCAAATTTGAGCGAGCGGATTTAACTCACCCGGAGATCTCTGCAAAAGCAGGGCAAGAGCCTTCTCAAGAGGAGCTCAAAGGTCCTCCGGCTCTTAAAGTGGTGTTTGTAGTCCGGGAAAAATTTTATTATTTTGTGTTGCCTCAGCTGTCACGCACCGCTGATGGAGATATTCGCTACGGGGGAGAGCTGAGGGCAGACAACTGGCTGGGCCACAACCACCAAGTGTCTTTGCGCTGGAGCCGAGAAATTCCCTCTGATCCGAGAGTGGAAGAAATAGACAGTCTTTTGTTCCGCTACCGCATCCCACGGCTGCTGAAAAAGAGGCAGGGCTTGGGACTGTCGGTGGAGGACAGCCGGGGATTGAGAATTCTGGGGCCAGGCGAGGGGCCGCCAGATATTTCAGATCGTCCCGAGGCCGAGCGCCAGTATCTACAGCAGCGGCAGGTCTACAATTTATCCATGCAGCAGTGGCTCAATCAGGATGGGAGGACCCAGGGCTGGCGGTTTGTTGTCGAGGGCTTGGTGGATCGTCGAGACTATGAGGCCACCCCAGGGCTGGCGGCTGATCTGGCTTTGCCGGTGGCCGGTCAGGATGTGCGCGGGCGCTGGGGACTGATCTTTAGTGAGGTCAACGACTACGACATTCGTCGCGAGGGAGTGGAGTATGGGGGAGTTTGGAATCTTCCTCTGTCTATCTTGGGCGCCGACTTTCACCATCAGGGTTGGGATTTTTTTTATCGCCAGTACATTTCCATGCCAGCTATTTTCTCACGGGGTGTGGCCAACTTGAATTTGCAACTGCGAGCCGGCTGGACTACGGGCAATGCCTTTCGCGATCGCGCCTACACCCTGGGCGGCAGTGGGGCCGTGCGCGGCTTGGATCCCGACTATCGCGTGGGCGAAAGACAAGTTCTCATCAATGTGGAATATCTCACGCCCCTATTTGGCTATCACCCTTTGCGGGGAGTTTTGTTTACAGACTTTGGTGAAGTATGGGAAAAGGGCGCTTCTCCCAAAGAAGTGGCCTATGCCGGCGGCCTGGGTTTGCGTTGGAACTTGCGCTGGTTTGTGCGCACTCAACTTCGCCTGGATGTGGCCTACGCTCCCGAGCAGGGGCAAACTCGCGTTTACGCCGGCACCAACTCCAGCTTTTAGTAGATCTGGTGCCATGAAAGGGCAGTAAGCTCTTTTCCGTTACTGGTGAAGCTGTCCCATCATTCCCCAGCACAGGTCATCGCCGTTGTTAATTTCCGCATCCCAAACACAGGTGCAGTAGCCACCGGCGGCCAGTCGCACCGGAGAGCTCAGAGCGGGCACGCTGCTCTGCTGCCAGTTGTTGTTGCCCCAGCACTCCACCACTTGGTGATTGCCCCAGAGAGCGCAGGTGTGCATACCTCCGGCCACGATCTGGTCGACTTTTTGAAGTCGCTCAGGAATGTCCAGTTGGTTTTCGTAGTTGCTACCAAAACAAAGTGGCTTTTGGCCGTCCATCAGGCAGAGGTGATAGAGTCCAGAGGTCAGGCTATGGGGTTGCTCCAAGCCTTGGGGAATGTCTTTAGGAGCCCCATCTCCCCAGCAGCGAATCTCATTGTCCATGGTCAGCACACAGCTGTGATATCCGCCCAGGGCCATCTCGCGAATGGGGCCCAGGTCAGAGGGAGGACTGGACTGGTTCCAACGGTTTTCTCCCCAGCAGCGCACTCCCCAGCTTCCAGCGGCACAGCTGTGCAAAAAGCCTGCGGCAATCAACTCCACTGGACCTAGATCCCGAGGCACATCGCGCTGTCCTCTAAAGTTATAGCCCCAGCACTGCACTCCTTGAGTGGTGAGCACGCAGTTGTGATTTTGCCCCACCGCTAAATCGATGAGTTCGCCGCGAAGTTGAGGAATGCGAGTTTGCCCCACTTTGTTGGAGCCCCAACAGCGAATTCTCCCTTCAGTGACGGCACAGGCGTGGTAGGCTCCCGCCTTGTAAATCTCTGGTGCCGGCGCCAAAGGGCTCTGCGCCAGAGCCGAGGTGGTGAGTGATGATCCTGTCAAAAGTAGGCTGAAGAGAAAAGTCAGAGACATTAGGCCCTCCTTGGTTCCTTAAGGATTTATTAACTGGCCTTCAGTCTATGCTTGTGAAGGTGATCTAAACAATCCGACCAAGGTCTAGGTTTTCCTCTTCCTCCCAGTGCAGGCTCTGGTTCTCTGCGCGTGGCACTGGAATGGTGAGCTTTCAATGTTTTTACTAGGCTGTGAATTCCTACAGGAGCTCCTTAATTTTGTCGAATGCATGTTAGAACTGCGGTGGTACGCATGCAAGTCCGTGCTCCACAGTTGGGGCTAGCTTGACAACCACTCTCTCCTATGGTTTGTGCTGTGCAGGCAGAACGAGTCCAGCCTGGATCACAGTGAACTTCACAACTTCGTCGACCGGATGTGCTACAGCGTTTAGTTGTGGACTCCAGCTGACCATCCCCAGTAGGGGTGGGAGGAGCAGTGCCAGCATCTGCCATCGGGCGGCAGTCGGGAGTGCCGTCGGGGTTCACTCCTCCAAGGACGGTGTCGGGGGGACAGCTCAGCTGTTGCATGGCTTCAGCGATGAGCTGGGTCATATCTGTGCAGAGGGCCTCACCCGTTCCCGTACCCACTTGAATCTCCCCTTCAGCGCAGGGGCTGGCGATAATGGCGGGGGAGCAGCCCTGGATCTGTCGACTCCCCGCCGGGGAGGCCGGGTCGACCTCAAGCCAAATCTGCGAGGAGGTCGGCACAAAGGAGCGCACTGTGCTATCCGGGTCCATAGCCACTCTCAAGGTGCCTTGATAGACATGGTTGTTAGGGGGAGGAAGTTCCCGAGTCACTTCCAACTCGGTGCGCGCCACTCTCAGCCCTGTGGATGTTCCCATCAGTAGCTCGTTGGGTGCGGCCAGCACAGTCCCGTCGCCATTGAACAGACCATTAGGGAGTGGGATCACAGGGCCCGAGGTCTCGGTGATGCCCCCTCGATTGAATGTATGGCCTTGGACAATGGCCGAGCAGGAGCCCATATCCAATCTGAGGACCATTTCCAAATCTCGCTCAAAGGAGATCATCTCTGTTTTTTGGTTGGCGGCTCTAAACTCCCGGGCGGTTTGGCTCATAAAGCTGGCAAAGGCCAAGCTCACAAAGGAAAATATGCCTAAGGCCACCAAGATCTCAATCAGCGAGAAACCTTTATTTTTAATCTGCATACAGTCTCCTTAAGAAGTGCTCAGAATGGCTCACTTGATTGATTCGGACAAATGTCGAGAAAACTTGAGATGTTTTGTCTCATTTTTTTGTTTTCTAATTGAATCACGAATTGCCTCAAAATTATCGGCACTTAGACATGGTGCGATAGTTATGAAAAACGGCCTGGTTGCATCAAAACTCCGTCACTGTTTTGATTTGAAACGGTTTAGCCAAACCATTTGTTTCC
>SKLV01000159.1 GCA_007121385.1 Bdellovibrionales bacterium | reverse complement strand
GATGAAAGTGAAAAGTGGCCTGAACAAAGGCCATGGTGGGTCGCTGTGGTGGGCTAGGTTCTGTGGGTCGCTGGGCGGGCGGAGCTGGAGGAGCTGGAGCTGCCGGAGGTGGTGTGGCCTGTGCCTGTCTCAGTTCCGCCATGGACGGGATATCCTTGCTCTGCAAAAGCGACACAAAGATCATCAAAAAGAGTAAGTCCAAAAGAGAAGTCAGCTGGAGAGTGGTCTTTTTTCGAGCTCTTCGATACTGCATGGTCAGTTAGCTCTCACTCTGGGACAGATAGATCTCCGACATAATCTTGCGGTACTCATGGCTTTCTTGAATCACTCTCTCGGTTTTGGAGTAAAAGCCGCTCTCGATAAGCATAAAAATAATAGACAGTGAAATGCCTAAAATGGTGGTGTCCATGGCCAGAACAAAGGCGTTGGACAGGCTGGAGACATCAATCTGCGAGCCCTCTTTAAAAGCTGTCTGAGCAATGGCCAAGATCGTTCCCAAGATTCCCAAAAGAGGAAAGACCTGAACCAAAGTGGACATCACACTGGTGTGGGTTTCGATTTTGTAGTGGCGACTGAAAAAGGGGCGCTCGTTGATGTTCTGGGCGTTTTTGTAAAAGCGCTGGCGCATCTCCGGGTTAAAGGCCACCTTGTTGGTGATAAACTGCAGAGCGGTTTGGATTTTTTCATGGCGGTGCTGGGTGGAGTCCTTGTCCGGAGCATCGGGAAAACCCTTAAGGAGGTTGTCCACCACATCGGACAGCACCAGCTCGTGTTTTTTAAGCATATAAAAAATGGAGATCACCAGGTAGATCTGCACCAGGGCAAAGAGATAAATAATGATAAATATATTTTCCCGAATCAGGCCAAAAATTCCGCTGATCACTGTTGTTTCCACCAGATGCTCCCCTCGACCAAGGTCAGACCAATTCACATTCACTTGCTGATTAAAATCTTAAATTGTTTTGATTGGATTTCCAAGCTTGAGAACAAGCTGGCCGGAAGTCGAGGCCGAGAGACAGAGACTCCTTAAGGGAGTCTCTATAAGGTATTGGTCTTTTTTGTGACCGGCTGGTGGCGGCCGGCGAGGCTCTCAGCTGAAGGAGCCCCTTTATCTTTATAACATCATCTTAGAAAATCATGGAGGTGGGATCATAGTTCACAGAGATCACCGCTCCTTGGGGAGGCAGATAGTCCCCATGGAAGAGAATGCTATTGCTCGCAGAGTTGTAGGACCAGCCCCCAGACTTGGGACCTTCGTTGTCGTCCACATGGGGCACCACTTCTCCATTCACGATCACGCGAATGCTGGAGACGATGGGTTCCCGATCCAAATAAAACTGAGTGGTCAACTGAAGAATCAACTGCGACATGGCGTCAAGAATAACACCAAAGTCTCCGCAAAGGTTGCCATTGATGCCCCCGGTGGCCTCCACCAGTTGAGGAACTCTCTGGGCGATTTTTTGCACCCCATAGCTCACTTCATTCAAACATTCCTGGTCCAATATATGAATGGCCGAAACATTGTATCTTCTGGATGCTCCGGAACTCTGGGTGTAGTCATCCAAAAAGTCGATGTACTGCTCTACGCTGTGTAAACCTGGGTAATTGTAGTCATCCCGAGCCCAGTTCGTTCCATCATGAGAGAAATCGTCCTCGTCCGAGAGAATAATAATGGCTAAAAAGGCATCGTCTCGGAGATAGTCCTCGGTGGCGGGAGTCAGTCCCAGAGTGGTGACAATGCTCTCAAAGGCTCTTTCGTCTCCATGACCCCAGATACCCTGGTTGGCGTTGATCATAAAAGTGCCCATAATGTCCTCAGTTTCTGGGGTGATAATGCGCACTCCAGAGAAATTCCCATTGGCTCCATCGCGAAAGTCAGAGCGGGAATAGTTCCAGGTGCCGCCATTGTAAGGAGGCTTGGCCCTGTAGGCATCGGTGGTGGTCACAGCCATTTGGAAGTCATAATTTCTATCCATGAACCCCTGGATAAAGGACTGAAAATTATTGACTAGGTTGGCCTGCGAAGTGGCCATGGAGCCAGAGTTGTCGATCACCCAAAGAATGTCCACCTTGGCGTTCACAGGTTCTGCATCCTGTACAAAGGTTTGCGCGGCCGGCAAGATGGAGAAAGATGGTGTGTGCTCACCGCAGCCGATGCTCAGACCGACAGTGCTCATGGAAATAGCGGCCAATCCCCACATTGTGCCCTTCAACGACCTGTACATAAAAAGCCCCCTTTTTGATCTACAAAAAGTTTTTTTGGAGCTTACATGCCAGTTACTTGAGCTTATCGACCAAGGTGGAGAAATCTTGAGCCCGCGCATCATTGGCTTAAATCTCTGAAATTGGCCTTAATTTACCAACTGTCTTGGCTTGAGGCGCTCTATCTATTTGTATTTATTGAGAAAAAAATCTTTCACAAAAAACAAAAAATTTTCAGTTGTTGAGAAGCTCGACACTTTACTGAACTTTCCTCCACTTTAACAAAGGAGGCTGCCTTCAGTTGTAGAGCCAAGCCGTGGCGATACTAAAATAGATAAAAACTCCGGCGATGTCGGCAATTGAAGTCACCAAAGGGGCTGAAGCCGTGGCAGGATCAAAATTGAACTTACTCAGCAAAAAGGGCAGGGACATCCCAATCAGGCTTCCAGTGAGCACGACTAAAATCATGGCGGAAGAGACCACAAAGGCCACATCGGCGCCCCCTCGGTAAAAGCCTAAGAGTGAGACAGCTACAGCCATAAAAAAGCCAATCACCAGAGCAATGAGAACCTCTCGGCCCAAAAGGTTGAACCAGTCGCTGCGGCTCACATCTCCTGTGGCCAAGGCTCGAACCATCAGGGTGGCCGACTGAGATCCGGCATTTCCTCCACTGTCGATCAGGAGGGGTAAAAAGAACACCAAGGCCACTGTGGCCTGAATCACATCTTCAAAATAGGCAATACCGGCCCCGGAAAAAACATTCATCAGGACGAGGACCAGCAGCCAGGGCAATCGCTTTTGCACCAGCAGCCAGGCGCTGGCCTCGCGCAAACTCATCCCCACATCTTGCACCGAACCCATTAAGTGGAAGTCCTCTGTGGCCTCCTCTTCGGCCACATCCAAAATGTCGTCCACAGTGACAATGCCCACCAAGTGCCCCTCTTTGTCCAAAATGGGCATGGCCAAGAGGTCGAATTTGGCAAAGATCTTGGCCACCTCTTCCTGGCTGTCATCCACATGGGCGGAAATCACTTCGGTCTCCATGATCTCTGAGACCTTTTTGTAGCTGGGCGAGACTATCAGAGAGCGCAGCCCCACCACTCCAATCAACTTGCGCTGCTCATCCACCACATAGGAGTTGTAAATGGTCTCTCGATCCGGAGCCTCTTGTCGGAGCTGCTCGATGGCTTCTCGAGCGGTGAGTTGGGGAGAGAGAGTGGCGTAGTCTGAGGTCATCACCGCTCCGGCGGTGAATTCCTCATAGGAGTGCAGGCGTAGCAGGTCTTCTCGCTGAGCCCGAGCCAGCAGGGGCAAAACCACCTCTTGCAAGTCCTGGGGCAGAGCCTGGTAGAAGTCAGTGCGCTCGTCCGGGGACATGTACTGGAGAGTTTGGGCCAGATCCTTGCTGCGGAAGGATTCCGCCAACTCCACCTGCATCTCTTCACTCAAATGGCCAAAGATCTCGGCCCGCACCTTCGGATTTAGAGCTAGGAGCAGATGGCGCACCTGTATGGTGTCGAGCTCTCTCAGCTCGTCAGCCACAGTGGCCGCATGAGTCTCCTCACAGTAGGCCGCAAATTCTTGGGCGCTGGCCAAATGGGCTTGGCCCAGCTCGTCCTGCATTTCCTCGCTCATGGCCTTTGTTTCTAACGGCAGTCCCTGTGGATGTCCACAGAAGTTCTCTAGTCGTGGAAAAGGTTCCTTAAACTCTAGAAGTCCTGGAGATCCTTAGAGGTCTAAGCTCCGAAGTGTTTAAAGATGGCGGCCACCACTCGGTCCTGGATCTCCTCAGTCATATCTGGGTATATGGGTAGGCTCACCACCTCGCGGGCGGCTCGCTCGGATTCGGGCAGAGGCAGGGCTCGGACTCTCTCGCGATAGGCCGGCTGGTCCGCCATGGTGCTGGGATAGTGGACCGAAGTGGGAACGGAGTGCTCAGCCAAAGTCTTTTGGAAAGTTTCGCGACCGGGGACGCGGAGGCTGTACTGAGCCCAAACCGAGGCTCTGTCCTCTTTGACAAAGGGAAGCACTAAGCCTTCAGAGCTGAGGGGGGCGAGCTTTTCGCTGTAGCGGCGAGCCCACTTTTCTCTTTGCTCCACCTCCCAGCCAAAGCGCTCCAGCTTGGGCAGCATAATGGCGGCCTGAAGGGTGTCAAAGCGCCCGTTGACTCCAATGCGCGTATGATAATAGCGGCTCTTCTGCCCATGCACGCGGATCTCTTTCATGGCCTCGGCCAAGCTGTCATCATTGGTAAAGATAGCTCCACCATCCCCATAGCAGCCCAAAGGTTTGGCGGGGAAAAAACTGGTGCAGCCCACAAGAGACAGGGCTCCACTCTTGCCCGACTTATAGGGAGCCCCAAAGCTCTGGGCGGCATCTTCAATCACATGGAGATTGTACTTTTTGGCCAGGGCATTGATCTCGTCCATATCAGCCGCCTGGCCGTAGAGGCCCACCGGCACAATGGCCCGAGTTTTTTCGCTTAAGCCCGCCTCGATTTGGTGGATGTCGATATTGTAAGTGTGAGGGTCAATGTCCACCAGGACGGGCTTGGCTCCCACCAGCACCACTGTCTCAGCGGTGGCAATAAAGGAAAAGCCTGGCATAATGACCTCATCGCCGGGCCCTATGCCTAAGGCCATCATGGCTATGATGGCCGCATCAGTTCCGCTGGAACAGGCCAGAGCCTGCTTGCAGCCCAAATACTGAGCCAACTTTTTTTCCAGTTCATCCACCTCGGGGCCCATGACAAATTGGCCATGATCCAAAACCTTTTGAATATTGGCATCAATCTCCGGTTTGAGAGCCTGATACTGAGCCTTAAGGTCAATAAAGGGAACGGGCGAGGGTTTATTTGTCATATTTAAGGCCTCCAATTGCTGCGAGACTATGGGCAAAGGGGAAAAAGTTCAACTGTCCTTGAGTCAACAGGGGATGTGGACTATACAAGGCGGCAAGAGATAAATGAAATCTAAATGAAAACTTCAGGCTCCGGCCAAAGGAGTAAAAAAATGAGTTCAAATGGAGATTCTCCAAGTTCTGCCAATAAGCGTCGTGAGTTTTTAAGAAACACAGCCCTGGTGGGTGGTGGTTTTCTGCTCTCTGGAGTGGCCGGACGGCTTGGCTACCAGGGCGGTGTGGCTCAGGCCTCAGGCCCCGCCAGTTGGGCCGAGCTCAAAGAGGGCGAGCAAGCCCCCTTTGCCCAATACTGTAAAGATGCGGATAAGACCCCCAATGAGGCCTGCCCCGATCGCGCCAAAGAGGAGCGCAAGGACCAATACTGCACCAACTGCATGTTCTACAACAAAGTCAAAGGTGAGGGCAAAGAGGAGCTGGGCACCTGCGCTCTGGCCATGGGCATTCAGCGCTTGGTCCGCGGTCCCGGTTGGTGCCAAAGCTGGGTGAAAAAAGCTTAAAAGCTTAAAAGTCATTAAGTAAGGTCTTTAGGTCCTTTAAAGGGCAGCGGGATTTTTTCCCGGACAAGGCTCTGAATAAAAAAGGACCTGTACAAGAAAAAGACCTGAACAGAACAAGAGCTTGAGATATGTGAACTTCACAACTCAAGCTCTTTTTTTTGTTCTTTTCCTCAAGTTGCGCTTTCAATTTTTTAGTTCTCACCGCAATTCATGGATCCCATTGCTCTCCTTCGGCTTCCGATTTAGGAGGTCAGACATGTCATCTGGATTTTTTTACCCCAACAAAGGAGAGAGCTAATGAGAAGTTTAATGTCTCACCGACCCAAGTCTTTGAGAATAGGTCAGCCCTGGTCTGCTTTTGATCAGATGCAAAGAGAGATGGATGAGGTCTTTGATTACTTGCCTCGAGCTTGGATGGAGCCCTATGGAGCCACAAGGGGGCTTGGGGCGGCTAGGAGTTCAAGTTATGAGTACTCCCCTCAATGTGAGCTCACCGAAACAGACAAGCAATATGAGCTCAAGTTTGATCTGCCTGGAATGAAAAAAGAGGACATCGACATAGAGCTAAACAATAATAGATTGACTGTCTCGGGGGAGCGCCAGGAGCATCGCGAGGAGAAAGAAGACAGAGATGGGCTGGTGCGTGTGGCGGAACTTTCCTATGGTCAGTTTTCGCGCAGTTTTCTTCTGCCGGAAAAGGTGGAGGAGGAGTCAGTTCAAGCTCGCTACCGAGATGGAGTCTTGAGTATAAAAATCAGTAAGGCTCAGCCCACTCACAGCCGTCACATTAACATCAATTAGTGGAAAGTCTCCTTAAGGAGAGGCTATAGGGCCTCTCTGGTGGGGACGTTGAGGTGCTTGATGGGCGGCCTGATCGGTGGCTTACGGAGCCACTTGATGAGTGGTTTGATAAGCGGCTTGCTGAGTGGCCTGGTGAGCTGCTTGCTGGGCGGTTGCGGCCAAGGGGACTTGGTGTCTTTGGCTCAGGTGGATGGCGTTGAGATGGGATTCGGCCCGACTTAAAATCTGTAGTAAACGGGAAGAGAGCCACCCCTGCCGCCGGTAGGTCTGTAGAGAGATAAGATGTTGATAGCCCAGCAGCAGGAGCTCAGCCGTGTTGGGAAAAACTTTGCCGGGACTTTCAAGAAAGTTGATATCCAAGGAGCTTCGATTGAGCAGTTTCCCCCTCAGTCGGCGACGAAAGAGGAGAACTTCAACCGAACTAAGAAACTTAAGTACAAGCTCTCTCAGCTCAGGTGGAGGAGTAGAACATTTGTAGTCTTCTCCCTGAGACCTCAAAAGTAGAGGCCAAACTTGAGGTGTCAAATAATGGGAGCGGCGCTGATCGTCGAGTTTCATCAACTGTCGGTTCAGCTGATCGATAAGAGCCTCACAGTAGTCCCATGGGCCCCAGTGCTGTTGGGGACATATAAAAATTCTCCCCCCTCCCCAAGGACGGGGAGGTGGGGAGGCCGGGCTGTTTAAGTCAGGGGAAGAGCTCAGCTTGTTGGAGGCGCTCAGCTCATGGGAGGCGCTCAGCCTATAAGAAGAGCTAGAGTCAGAGTGCTCGAAGCCCTCTTCTCTCTCCTCCAGTTCAATATTTTTTGAAATCAGGCAAAGACTCTCAAAGAGGATGGAGTCCAGGTTCTTAATGTTGCGGACAGCGCATTGAAGCTTGGCTTGAGCCGCTGGACAATCAGCGGAAGCTTCGAGTTCAATTTCAAGACCCTCAAGACCCT
>SKLV01000052.1 GCA_007121385.1 Bdellovibrionales bacterium | reverse complement strand
TTGTAGCCCATATTGACTCGGCTTGTCGCCTAGATTAAGGCTTTCGCATGGCCTACAATCACCAAGACTTGGAAAAAAAATGGCAGGATCGCTGGGAAAAAGAGGGTTGCTTTAGGGCCTCTCAGGACTCCTCCAAACCAAAGTATTACGCTCTGGATATGTTCCCCTACCCCTCGGGAGCGGGGCTTCATGTGGGTCATCTGGCCTCCTACACCCCCACCGAGGTGGTGGCCCGCTTTAAGCGAGCTCAGGGCTTTAATGTTCTCCACCCCATGGGTTACGATGCCTTTGGCCTGCCCGCCGAGCAGTACGCCATTCAGACGGGGGTTCACCCGGCAGAGACCACGGCTCAAGCCATTGAGAATTTCCGCCGTCAGCTGAAATCCTTTGGCTACAGTTTTGATTGGGAGAGAGAGATTTCCACCTGTGAGCCGGATTTTTACAAGTGGACTCAGTTTATTTTTCTGAAACTCTTTGAACGAGGTCTGGCCTATCAAAAGGAGGTCCCCGTCAACTGGTGTCCAGCCCTGCGCACTGTTCTTGCCAATGAAGAGGTGGTGGATGGAAAGAGTGAACGGGGCGGACATCCAGTTGTTCGTCTCCCCATGCGCCAATGGATGCTGAAAATCACCGACTATGCCGAGCGCCTACTGAGAGACCTGGATAAGTTGGATTGGCCAGAGAGGACCAAAGAGGGGCAGCGACAGTGGATTGGCCGAAGCCAGGGCGCCAGCATTCGCTTTGCCCTAGAGGGGGGAGTGAAGGAGGCTCAGCTGGAGGTTTTTACCACCCGCCCGGACACCCTTTTTGGCGCCAGCTTTATGGCCATAGCCCCGGAACACTCTCTGGTGCAGCTTCTGACAAAATCTGAGCAAAGAGGACAGGTGGAGGCCTATGTGGAGGCCGCCAAGATGCGCAGCGAATTGGAGCGCAAGACGGCCAAGGAAAAGACCGGGGTCTTTACTGGCTCCTACGCCATCAACCCGGTGAATGGAGAACAACTGCCGGTTTGGGTGGCCGACTATGTCCTCCCCGACTATGGGTCAGGGGCGGTGATGGCTGTACCTGGCCATGATGCCCGGGACTTTGAGTTTGCACAAAAATTCAAGCTACCTATCCGCCGAGTGCTCGAGAGTGCGGAGGATTTGCCTTTTGAGGGCGACGGCATTTTGTGCAACTCGGATTTTCTCAATGGCCTCAACAAGGCCCAGGCCATCACGAAAATGATTGAACACCTGGAAGGCCAGGGCCTGGGTCAGGGCAGAGTCCAATACAAGCTCCGAGATTGGCTCTTCAGTCGCCAGAGGTACTGGGGTGAACCCTTTCCGATCGTCCGCATGGTTGACGGCGAGCTGCGAGGTCTGGCTCCTGATGAGCTTCCCGTTCTCTTGCCCGAAGTGGCCAACTATGAGCCCACCGAAGAGGGTGAGCCCCCATTGGCTCGAGTGCCCGACTTTGTGAACTACACTGATCCCAAGACCAAAGCCCAAGGCCAAAGAGAGACCGACACCATGCCCGGATCGGCGGGGTCCTCATGGTATTTTTTGCGCTACACTGATCCCCATAACTCGGACCAGCCCTTTGACTTTTCAGTGCAGAAGTACTGGATGCCTGTGGACCTCTATGTGGGTGGAGCAGAACACACTGTGGGGCACCTTCTCTACTCCCGCTTTTGGCAAAAGGTTTTATTTGATGCAGGCTTAGTCAGCCATGATGAACCCTTTCAAAAACTGGCCCACCAGGGGGTCATTTTGGGCCCGGATGGCCAGAGAATGTCCAAATCCCGAGGCAATACGGTCAACCCTGACGATGTCAGAGAGCAATACGGAGCGGATGCGGTTCGCCTGTATGTTTGCTTTTTGGGCCCCTTTGACAAGGACAAGCCCTGGGCCACTCAGGGAATCGAGGGAGTGCGGCGGTTTTTGGAGCGCATCTGGCGCCTCTGTCTAGATGAAAGCGGCCAACTCCTGGTCCAAGACTCCCCAGCTCCAGAAGATGTGGACAAACTGGTGCATAAAACAATTAAAAAAGTCACCGAGGACATCGAAAGCCTCAATTTCAATACGGCTGTCAGCGCTATGATGATCCTCACCAATGAGCTTTACAAACAAGAGCTCAGGCCCCGGTCTACCCTTATGACTCTGTGTCAGCTGCTGATGCCCTTTGCCCCTCATGTGGCGGAAGAGCTCTGGTCCCATTTAGGAGGCCAAGGCTTGGTCTCCACCCAGCCCTGGCCCCAGTATGACCCGCAAAAGGTGGTGGATGACCTGGTGACCATGGCGGTCCAGGTGGGAGGAAAGATGCGAGGGACCATTGAGGTTTCCAAAGAGGCCACTGAGGCCCAGGCCGTCGAAAAAGCTCACCAAGTGGTGGCTGTGGCCAATGCTTTAGAAGGTCGGTCGGTGGTGAAAACCATTTACAAAGCCGGAAAAATTTTAAACTTTATTGTCAAGTAGGCCGCAGACACAGGCTTGATGAAGGAGAGCAGAGTGAGTGATTGGGATGTACAAAAGAGTTCCGAGCTCTATGGCATTGAGTACTGGGGCGCCGATTACTTTCGCATCAACTCGCAAGGGAATGTGGAGGCCTCTCCACAGGGTTTAAAAGGGCCTAAAATCGACTTGATGAATCTGGTGGAAGATCTTATTGAGCGGGGTATTCGAATGCCCATGCTCCTGCGCTTTCCGGACATTGTGAAATCACGTATTGATCTCCTCACCGGCTGTTTTGCCCGTGCTATTAAAGAGTACAACTATCAGGGGGAGTATCGTGGTGTTTACCCTATCAAAGTGAACCAGCAGCGCCATCTGGTTGAAGAAATCATTGACCATGGCCGAGAGCATAAGTTTGGCCTGGAGGCAGGGAGCAAGCCCGAACTCCTGATCTCCCTGGCCATGATGGACACTCCTGACGCTCTGATCATCTGCAATGGCTTTAAGGACCCCGAGTATATTGAGATGGCCTTGATCTCGCAAAAGCTGGGCCGCAAAACCATTATTGTAGTAGATCGAATGGCTGAACTGGAAATGATTGTAACCGCGGCCAAGAAGCTAGGTATTCGTCCAAAGATCGGCCTGCGAGCTAAACTCTATACTCCAGGGGCTGGACGCTGGGCAGAGACTTCTGGAGCTCGCTCAAAGTTTGGCCTGACTCCTTCTGAAATTGTTCACAGTCTGGACTACCTTCGCCAGCAGGAGATGCTCGACTCGCTCGAGCTTCTTCACTTTCATATTGGCTCCCAGATTCCCTCCATTCAGTCTATAAAAATGGCCATTCGCGAAGCCGCTCGCACCCTCACTGAGATCTACAATCTGGGCGGACATATTCGCTATCTGGATGTGGGTGGTGGGCTAGGGGTGGACTATGATGGCTCTGGCCGGTCCGACAGCTCCACCAACTACAGCGAACAAGAATATGCCAATGATGTGGTGTCGAGCTTGCTTTCCATTTGTGATGAGAAAAAGGTTCCGCACCCCCATATTATTTCGGAGTCGGGCCGATCCTTGGTGGCTCACACTTCGGTGCTTATTTTTGATGTCTTAGGCATGAATGAGGTGGCTAAAAAAGATTACCAACTCACTGAAGTGGAGAAAGAATCTCGCCTGGTTCAAGACCTGTGGGATATTTATCAAAATGTGAATAAGAAAAACATTAACGAATTCTACAATGATTGGATTGAAAAAAAGCGGGACACTCAAAATCTCTACAATTACGGAGTTCTCAGCTTAGAGCAAAGAGCCAAGGCGGATGATCTCTCCTGGGCCATTGCCTTTAAGATGTCCAAGGTGGCTCAAGAGGCTGAGGATGCGGAAGACATTCTTAAAGAGCTGCAACGGGAACTCTCGGACACTTACTTTTGTAACTTCTCTGTCTTTCAGAGCATCCCTGACTCTTGGGCTCTAGATCAACTCTTCCCCGTGATCCCCATCCACCGGCATCAAGAAGAACCCACTCGAAGGGCCACTTTAGCTGATCTCACCTGTGACTCCGATGGCCATATTTCTCATTTTATAGATACCACCACCGGAGAGCCCAGTGAGTCTCTTCCCGTGCATTCTTTAAAGCCTCAGACAAGTTACTATATGGGGGCTTTTTTGGCCGGAGCTTATCAGGAGATCTTGGGTGATCTCCACAACCTCTTCGGGGACACCGACACTGTCCATGTGAGTGTGACTGAAGGAGGCTACCATGTGGATCATGTGGTTGAGGGTGACTCTGTCACCGAGGTTTTGAACTATGTGGAGTACAGCCGCTCTGAGCTTTTGGAAAAAGTGCGCAGGACCACTGAGGCCAGTATTTTGCGTGGCACTCTCTCTCGCTCAGAGGCCCGACTTTTACTTAAACACTACGAGCAGGGCTTGGCTGGCTACACATACTTGTTTGAGCCCAAATAGATGCAAAAGCAAGGGGAACAGTGGGCTGGCCCAAAGGGACTGTGATATTTATGCTTAAGAAAAGAGACTGTTCATGGCCGTAGCCATACTTGTTGTCGCACTGCTTTTTTTTCTAGGACACGCTCTCAGTTGGTTTTTTGTCAAAACCAAAATTCCCGACCTGCTGATCCTCGTCATCATGGGCTACCTGGCCGGTCCCGTCTTTGGCTTTGTGGAAGCAGCCGACTTTGGAAAGATTGGGGCCATAGTGGCCACCATGACCTTGGTTGTGATCCTCTATGAGGGAGGACTTCACCTGAGTGCGCGGCAGTTGGCCAGCTCTAGCTTGCCCGCCCTCAATCTCACTCTCCTGGCTTCCGGGTCCATTATTTTTGTCGGCGTCCTCGTCGGTCTAGGTCTGGCCTTTCAAAATTGGACTATCGCCCTACTGATGGGCTTAGCGATCAGTAGCACCTCCTCAGCTATTGTTATTCCCATGGTTAAGCCCCTTTCTGTTCAAGACAGCACCAAGACCATTCTCTCCTTAGAGTCGGCTTTTACCGATGTCTTGGCCATCGTCCTCTTTTTGGTGGTCCTAGAGGGAGCCATCTCGGGAATTTTCCGCATCCAGGACCTCATCGTCGGTGTGGGTCCCAATACTCTTTTGGCGGTGGCCTGGGGGGCTGGCAGCGGCCTTCTCTGGGCTTTCTTTAAAAAGCGCTTTGCTCCTCTCCTCAAGATGGCTTTTGCCGGTGAGGCCTGGGCTCTGATGACCTATGCGATCATTGAAGTGGTTGGATTCAATGGAGCCATTGGAGTTCTTGCCTTGGGCTTCGTGCTGGCCAACTTGGATTTGCTCCCCCAAAGCCTCAAACAGCAGCTAAGTCGCACTCCGGTGACCCACCGCGAACTCTCTTTGTTGAGTGAAGTGACCTTTATTTTAAGAACCTTTTTCTTTCTTTACCTGGGCGTTCTGATCCAACTCAACAGCCTCAACCAAATTCTCCTGGCCTTGATTATCAATGCGGCCATCTTTGTCACACGCTATTTGGCTGTTAAGATTCTGTTTCATCGTAGCAAGACCTCCCGGTTGGACGCCATGGTGACTTCTGCCATGGGGCCAAGGGGCCTGGCGGCTGCAGTTCTGGCCACCTTGCCCTTGCAGTATGGGCTGGATGGTGGCGAATGGTTACAGGAGACTGTCTTTGCCATTATTCCCATCTCCATTTTTTTAACGGCCCTCTTTGTGAGCCTCAGTGAATACCCTGGGTTTCGCAGAAAAATGGGCCAGCTCTTTGGCTCTTTCGCCGAGGAGCCCCAGGGGCCAGTGACCCCCGAACAGCCTGTGTCCGGCCCCAGTCGGGATCACCCCAACACCTAACTCACTGCGGCTACTGAAGATACTTGGTCCCTTTTGAGAATTGTGTAATGACTTGGGTTTTAAGATATAAAGGGGGTTTTTATGGCAAAGCCAATTAGTGATTTTATCGATCATCACTATAGACATTTTAATGCGGCCAGCCTTAAGGATGCCGCTAAAGCCTATCGCGAGCACCTGGACCAGGGGGGACAGATGTTTATGACCCTGGCGGGGGCCATGAGCTCTGCAGAGCTTGGACTTTCTTTGGCCGAGATGATTCGGCAAGATAAGGTTCAGGCCATCAGCTGCACAGGAGCGAATCTCGAGGAAGATGTCTTTAACCTCGTTGCTCACGAACACTATGTGAGAATTCCCAATTACCGAGAGCTGAGCGGAGAGGATGAAGAAAAGCTACTAGAGCGCCACTTGAATCGAGTCACCGACACCTGTATTCCTGAGGAAGAGGCCATCCGCCGTATTGAAGGGGCGATTGTTAAGAAATGGCAAGAGGCGGGAGAAAGGGCTGAGAGCTATTTTCCCCACGAATATTTTTATCAGATT
Organism: Bdellovibrionales bacterium; assembly: GCA_007121385.1. Taxonomy (GTDB): domain Bacteria; phylum Bdellovibrionota; class Bdellovibrionia; order Bdellovibrionales; family UBA1609; genus SKYF01. The sequence goes on along the minus strand of SKLV01000052.1, from coordinate 1,124 downwards.
TTGCGCGAAGGAGCTCTGACTTCCTCCTACCAAATTGACCCAAAAAACTCTTGGCTCCTTGCGGCCGCTGAGAAGAACATTCCCCTCTACGTTCCGGGATGGGAAGACTCCACCTTGGGAAATATTTTTGCTGCCCATGTGATCTCAGGGGATGTGAAAAGGTCAGTCCTTAAGAGCGGCATTGACTACATGATAGATTTAGCTGACTGGTACAGGCAAAACTCCTCAAGCGCTCAAGGAGTTGGTTTTTTTCAGATCGGCGGAGGGATAGCTGGAGACTTCCCCATCTGCGTGGTCCCCATGCTAGAGCAAGATCTAGGACATAAACTAAAAAAATGGAGCTACTTCTGCCAGATCTCCGACTCCACCACCAGCTATGGCTCATACTCTGGAGCCGTACCCAATGAGAAGATCACTTGGGGTAAACTTAACAAAGAGAGCAAAAAGTTCATTATTGAGAGCGATGCCTCTATTGTTGCCCCCCTGATCTTTGCCTATATTCTGGGTTGGTAGTTGCGCTGAGCTCCTAAATCAGCTAGGTCTAAGGCCGGTCTTGGGAAGGGAGCTCTAAGATGAAAAAATATTTTTTGCTAACTCTGGCCGCCCTATTTAGCCATTCCGCCTTAGCTGGTTGGCTTTGGGATCAGGGCCTACAAACCTGCTTTAAAAATCATCGCACTCAAATTATAGAATTAGAATCCGACTCCCTGATAATTAGGGCTCAGCACGGGCGAAGTAGTAATGGGTCGGGAGCCCACTCCTCTCAGTTTAGCTTTCAGAAGATCAATGACAGCCTCGGTCCCTTGGTGCTGGGGCCCTTTTTTGATCTGGAAGAGGCCCAAGAGCAAATCGGAGCTGTTCAGGCTGAGTTGGCTGATGCCCTCTGTATGGACCACCCTCTTTGTCAGGCCCGCTTCTACAGCTACAGCGGCCCAAGGGGTGAGGAGGCCTCTCTCTATGTTCAAATCAGTCGTCTCCTCTGCGTCCACATAGATAGCCCCCTTTAAACTGCCCCACTTTCCTGTTGATAAATTCAGTAATCAGCCTCAACACCAAAGGGCTTCAGAAAAGATATTGTCTCGTTCAAGCCAGAGGAGCCCCCTGCAGACCGAGTAATCATTTTA
>SKLV01000010.1 GCA_007121385.1 Bdellovibrionales bacterium | reverse complement strand
GGAGATATTCGCGGCTTCAAAACCCGCTTTCACTTGTACACCGTTCCTGGTCAGGTGGTTTACGATGCCAGCCGCAAATTGATTCTCAAAGGCTTGGACGGGGTGGTCTTTGTGGCCGACTCTCAGGCTGAGCGCATGGAAGAAAATCTGGAATCCATGGAAAACCTGAAGCGCAATTTGACTCAGCAGGGCTACGACATCAATGAAATCCCCTTGGTCATTCAGTACAACAAAAGGGATCTACCCAACGCCCTACCTGTGGCCGAGCTTCGAACTCAGCTGAACCGCTACAATGCCCCCGACTTTGAGGGCACAGCCAGCGAAGGGGCTGGAGTCTTTGAGGCCCTCAAAAGTGTTTCTAAGTCTATTATTACCGTCCTTAAAGGGGGCGACATTTAGCCCCAACTCTGCTAGTCTCGGCAAATAATGACAGCCCTTAAAAGCTCCAAGGAGCAACTGATCCAGGAGATCCGGGACCTTAAGGCCCAAAGACAGGCCCTCATTTTAGCCCATTACTACGAAGAGGGAGATATCCAGGACATCGCCGATGTGGTGGGAGACAGCCTTTATATGGCCCAGGAGGGGCAAAGGGCCAAGGAACCTGTCCTGCTGGTGGCCGGGGTGGTCTTTATGGCCGAAAGTGCCAAAATCCTCTCCCCGGAAAAAACCGTTCTTCTCCCCGATCCCCAGGCCGGCTGCTCCCTGGTGGATCACTCGCCTTACGACAAATACTTGGCCTGGCGACAAAAGCACCCCGAGGCCCTGGCCGTCACCTATGTCAATAGCAGCGCTTTGGTGAAGAGTATTACCGATGTGACCTGCACCTCCTCCAATGCGGAAAAGATCATTCAGTCCATTCCCCCTGAAAGAAAAATCCTCTTTGGCCCAGACCGCAACCTGGGCCGCTACTTGGCCAAGAAATTGGGACGCGAGATGGAACTGTGGCCGGGAGCCTGTGAAGTTCATGTGCTCTTTTCTGCCCGCAAACTCTTTGAGCTCAAAACTCAGCATCCGGAGGCCCCAGTGCTGGCTCACCCTGAGTGCGATGAGGTTATTTTAGAGAGTGCCGATGTGGTTGGCTCCACCTCAAGGCTGCTGAAAGAAGTGAAAGAGAATCCGGCCCGCACTTTTATTGTGGCCACCGAATCCGGCATCTTTCACCAGATGCAGAAAGCTCGGCCTGAGGCTCAGCTGATTCAGGCCCCTGCCGAAGGCTCTTGCGCCTGCAACGAATGTCCCTATATGAAGATGAACAGCTTGGAAAAAATCCGCAACGCCCTCAGAGACCTTCAGCCCCAGGTGGAACTTCCGCCCGAGCTGATCGCCCAGGCCCAGTTGCCTCTGCAGCGAATGATGGACATCACGGCAGGTCGAAGCCCTGAGCCCTGGCCCACCCAGTTTTCTCCCGTCTCAGTTTGAGACAGAGCAGAAAAACTCAGCCGACTCGCTTTTTCTCCTTAACTTTGGTCCAGAGTGACCGATAGGAAGGGATATGGATTCCAAAGATGACCAGAGAGGAGAACCCATGCGAGCCAAAGCGGAAAGGCGCTTAGCCGAACGTAAGTCCGTTGATGCCATTCAAGTGTCCGAGTTGACCTCATTGTCTAATTATATGGTCCTCGCTCACCGCGGCGAGATCATAGATGCCTCCACCACCGGATTTTTATTGCGAGTGCACCGCAAAGAGCTGATCCCCCAGGAGCTCAAGGGGCACCTGAGCATGGACTCCGTGGTGGGCCAGCAGGTGGTGATGTATCTGCCGCAAATGAATTTAGATCTAGATGGGCGAGTGGTGCGCACTGAGCACTTGGGAAAAGGGGTTTTTGAAGTCGCCATAGACTTCTCAGACGAAGTTCCCGACTACTGGCGGGAGTGCCTGATTGATCTTTTACCGGGCCCAGGAGAACTGTAAAGGTGCCAGGCCCTGTTTGGATATGCGGCGCAGCTTAAGGGAATGCAGAAGAGGCTGACATCAAAGGTTTAAGCTTTTTAATTCTGCAGCTCTTTTAAGGGGTGAAATTGAGGCATCCCTTTTTCGTGAGCCAACAAAATCGAATAGTGAGAGGGCAAAAACCAAGCCAGAGCTTCCGCAATGCCCTGATGCTCCTCTTGAGGAGGATCTCCCATAGAGTCCAAAGAAAAACACAAGTCATAGTGTTTGTGATCCGCCGTCAAAACCAGAATTTTCGGATGTAAAATCTCCTGCTGAGCAAAAAAGTGACTGAGAATATCCCGCACATAAGGGGGCAAGAACTCCTTGGTGGGGGGGCCGGCCAAAACCTTTTGCCCCTCGGCCAGCTCCACCTGACCGGGAGACACTTTTTCCGATGCACTAAAAAACTCTCCCCTCTCCACAAAGTTCCAAAGCATCCCATAGGAGAACACATAGTCGGGAAACTCCTTATGGCCATTGACCACAAGACCGATGCCTTTGGCCGCCAGCCACTGGATCACTCTTGATGCTGGCTCCGTGGCCTCATGCCCGGTTCGAACAAACAAATAGGGCCAACCATCGGGCCCCGGCTGGGCCTCTGGGTTGTTCACCACCACAAGGCCTTCAATCAGAGCTTGAAAAAAGGCCCTCTCCCACTCCCCGTTGCGCAACTGATCAGGTTGGGCCAACAAGTTGTTTAAATCTAAAGCTCTCGCCATCACAGCTCCCAATCTCCATAGTCATTCATGCGCAGACGATTTTTCTGGGGCGAGGCCTCCCGCGACAATACCTCGGCCCACTTCCAAAAAGGTCGAGTACTTTCCGCCCAATGGGCAAGGGCCCCAAGAGCGGCCAAGGGACCTGACCCAATACTGCCTCCGCCCTTCATCTCCTGCTCCCCCTTAAGCATATCCAGCAAGGCCTCGCCAAAGCTCTTTCTGGGCGGATACTCCTGCAGCCTCACCCCTTGGTCCTCGGGGATTTCCGCCAGGGTCCGGGCAATCTGCACCGCCGTTTCCACTCCTCCTAAGGCGTCCACCAGCCCTAAGCTCTTGGCCTGAACTCCGGTCCAAACCCGACCCTTGGCGGCGGCCTCCACCTGTTCAGGGCTAAGTCCTCGCCGTTCAGCCACCTTAGAAGTAAAGTCCTCATAAATTCGATCCAGACTGGTCTGCAGCTTTTGCCACTGCTCCGGAGTGTACTCGCTGACTGTGGACCACATGGAGCTATTGTCATGGGTGTCTACAGCTTCAAAGCGAACTCCCAGCTTTTGCCATAGGCCACTGGTGACAAACTTTCCCGCCACCACCCCAATAGAGCCGGTGATGGTGCCGGGCTGGGCCACAACCTGATTTGCCCCTAAAGCGAGGAAATAACCTCCCGAAGCCGCCACATTGCCCATGGAGACCACCACAGGCTTGCCCTTTTCCTGAAGCCTCAGAACCTCGCGATAGATGGTGTCAGAGGCCACATAAGAGCCCCCGCCGCTGTCCACGCGCAGAATCACTGCCCGAATATGGTCATCTTGCAAAGCCTCGCGCAGGGCTCGGGAGATTCCATCCGCCCCTAACATTTCCGAATAAAAGCCTCCGCCCCCATCACTGCGGACTATGTCCCCGAGGCCATGTATGAGGGCAAATTGAGCCTCTTTCCCCATTCCCCTGACTTTTCCTCTCTGCAGCTTGTGACGATGAACTCCAATGTAGCGCGAGATATAGACAAAATTAATTTTGTCGCCCAACTCCTCTTTCAATTGATCATAGACTTCGTCCCGGTAGGCCAGCCCATCCACCAGGCCCAACTCCACGGCCTGCTGAGCCGAGAAGCTCCCACGATGAGTGAGCTCGTTCAAGGTGGTCAAATCCAGACTGCGATCCTCTGCCACTTGAGTACTGACCTGAGAGTAGATGTCCTGCAAAAGAGACTGAATGGACTCCCGATGGGGCTCACTCATGGCTCTGTCCGTAAAAATATCCTTCATCGTCTTGTACTCTTTGCGGTGATCCAACTGGGGCTTGAGGTCCAGAAGATCAAAGGTCCCGCGCAAAAAAGGCACCTCGGCACGCAGGCCAGCAAAGCCCAACTCTCCTGAGGGCTGCAGATAGATGCGGTCAAAGGCTGTGGCCAAGTAGTAGGGTCCAAAGCCGGAGCCCACTTCAGAGAAAGTCTGCACAAAGGCCACAGCTTTTTTCCCCGACTCACGAAAAGCTTTCAAGGCCCCTCTCACCTCTTGCAGTTGAGCCAGTCCCATAGAGCCCTGACCCACTCGGGCCACCACAGCCCGAACTCTCTCATCTTCAGCCGCCCGCCCCAAGGCCTCTACTAAATCTTGCACGACCAAAGCCTGACGCTGCTGGGGAGGAGCAAAGGGGTTATCGACAAACCTCTCCACTAAGCCCCGCTCAAAGTCGATCTCCAAAACCATGGAGGAAGGCAAGGTGGGCACTTTCACCAGCCGAGAAACCATAGTCATACTGAAGAGGAAAAAAAACAGGGTGATGGCTCCCAGAGTGGCCAAGGCATAGAGAATCAGCTTCTTCATAAATCTATTATCCTTTTCGCAATTCTTCTTTCAGCTCCTTATAGAGCTCCACGGCTTCGAGTAAAATCTTTTGGGCCTCTTTGGGGCCTAAAAACTTTTCCACCACAACTTTTTTATTTTCCAAAGCCTTATAGTCTTCAAAGAAGCGCTGAACCTCGGTCACCCTATGGGGCGGCAACTCCTCAATAGACTCATAATGAGAGTACTCAGGGTCGTCCGCATGAACGGCGATCAACTTGTCATCGGCCTCTCCCTGGTCCTGCATGCGCATCACCCCAATGATTTTAGCCCGCAAAATAGTGAGGGGGGCGACGGGCTCTTGACCCAAAACCATCACATCCAAGGGATCCTTATCGTCACAGTACGTTTGAGGAACAAAGCCGTAGTTAGCCGGATAGTGAACACTGCTAAACAGGACCCGGTCCACTTTGATCAGGCCGCTCTTTTTATCCAACTCGTATTTGAGTTTGGAGCCCTTGGGAATTTCAATGACTGAAAGCACACAACCTGGCAGTTCCTCGCCCAAATCCACCTCATGCCAAGGATGCATAAAAAACTCCCTTCAATCCTCGTCTTGATCCACTCTGATATAGTCACAATGGTAGCTGAATCCCAAACCATAAACTCGACGGTGTTGTGAAAACCTCAGCCAATTTCCATTATCATAAAGCCGCAGCTTTTTCCCCTCGGTATAACGCAAAGGGAAACCATAAAGGGCCTTGGCCACCACCATCAGGGAGTTGGTGTTGGAAGCATAGTCAGATCTCACCACTCCTCCGGAGCGAATGTAGCCATAAAAAAGACCCTCAGGATCCTTACCCCTCACCCTTATATGATCTGAAAAACGGGAAAAGGCAGGACCACCAGGTCGAGACACCTCCACAAACACTCCATCACCCTCATCTTCAAAGTGAGTCTGAACCTCCAGAGCCCAAGGGCAGCGAATGTAGTGTTCGCCTGGGCCGCCCTGCTCCTTCACCTTTTCGTAGAGCCCCTCAAAGGCCCACAGTCCAGGGCTCAACATCAAAATGACAGCTCCAACTACCCCGAGGGCCCAGCTCAAAACCATCCCCATCCTCCCCATCTTAATCATTTTAACCTCCCACCCTAGATTCTATTTTTGCCCCTCACATTTATCATCATGACCATATATGTCAATATTATGGGAGGAATTCTAACATAAGGCTCTGAAAAAGCTCCAGAATCAGGAACGGATTAGCCCAATTTATTATTTTTCTTATAGGGGCTTTGGGATCTCGTCCCCAACCGCATAAAAAGTTCCCGGTGAGTCTTGATTGTTATACTCCGTCATGGGCCACGTGGGAGGGAAGACCGCATTTTTTATGCGCATTTCATCTAAGATCCCATCCGGTGCTCTGGCCGCATCATTACTGATCGCGACTAAGTGTTGAAGGGTGTACCAGTTGCTCATGGCCACCGGGGCCACTGCGGTTCCATTTTCATAAAGGGTGACCTGACCCGTTCCGGAGTCATAGGACATTACAATATGTTTCCAAACATTGAAGGTTCCGGTTGTTCTCACCAAAATACTTCCGCCTCTTCTTATGCTCAGGGGATCCTCTCCCACATGGCGCACTCCATTATTGTAGTCTGAAGATCCAAAAACACTTCCAAAGTTACCCCCACCTCTGGAGCGCGGATAATACCAAAAAGAGAGACTTTTAAAATTGGCATTCGTAATGTTCGAGGCAAAGTCAATTCGTCCTGAGCCCGAAAAGCTGAGTCCGTTTCCCATCTTTCCAGCCGTGATGGTGCCTCCGCTCACATTGTTGGTGGCTGTTGTCCCGGTGGAGTCGATGGGTGTAGTTTGCCCCATATGATAAACATTGCGATAGGCTGACCAAGTGCTGGCTGAGTTGCTCTCGCTGGCACTGGCATTCCCATAGTAAAGAAATAAAATCGTCGGGCTGCCCCCCAAAAGAGTGGGCACTCGCACATGCAATTCCATGGCTGGGGATGATGTGTTGATGGAAACAAGTTCGCGATCCAGCTTGGTTTGACCATCGTTTGAAGTCACCACAATGTCTGCCCCGGTGGCTTGAACATTTGTCCAAAAAGAGCCTGGCATATGGCTTTCAGTGATCAAAACCGGAAAGTTCGTGAGATTGTCTCCGACTTTGGTGTGATCAATGGTGATTTTCACCCGATAATCCCAGCTGGAATTGTACCAGTCATTGGGACAGGCGGCCACTGCGACACCTGTGGGTGGATTGTTATAAAAAGAACTCCACTCCCCAGCCGTATGAGTGGGAACAAAGAGATCATGAGCTAGGGTGTTAATGACCTCTCTGCAGACTCCATGCTCGGTGATCTCTTGAGAAGTCCCTCCATCCACCTTATAGGATTGAGCTCCATGAGTCCAAAAAGGCCAAAGAATCAAACTCATGCAAAGCACTGAATGCAGGGGGTATTTGATTTTCATTAACCCCGATTCTAAAGAGGGTTCACCACCCATGTCCACCTGAAATCCAAAATGACCTCAGATGAAACTCAGGCCAGACTTTATACTTAGAAGTTCCCCAGTTGGGCTTTTGATTTGGTAGGGGCTGCAGGACTCGAACCTGCGATCCTCCGGTTATGAGCCGGATGCTTTAACCAGCTAAGCTAAGCCCCCGTAGAGGGGAAGAGCTGTCTCGGAGCTCTTCCTCGATTCAATATAATTTTTCAAAAAACCTAACTGTCAATAAAGGCCTTGAGCTTAGCCGAGCGGCTAGGGTGCCGCAACTTGCGCAAAGCCTTGGCCTCAATTTGACGGATTCTCTCGCGAGTCACATTGAAGTCCTGTCCCACCTCTTCCAAGGTGTGATCACTCTCCTCGCCAATACCAAAGCGCATTCTCAAAACCTTCTCTTCCCGAGCCGTCAAGGTGGACAGCACTCGGCGAGTCTGCTCGGCCAAGTTGAGATTGACGATGGCCTCAGAGGGATTAATGACCTTTTTATC
>SKLV01000065.1 GCA_007121385.1 Bdellovibrionales bacterium | reverse complement strand
TGGCCTATCGTGTTTCCATCCTTTGTTCCAAGGACATCGGTTTTGGTGCGGCCAAGTGCTATGATTTGGAGGTTTGGCTTCCAGGACAAAACAGCTATCGTGAGATCAGTTCCTGTTCTAATTTTGAAGATTTCCAGGCTCGTCGGGCCAACATTCGTTTTCGGCCCGAGGGCAAGGGGGCCAAGCCCCAGTTTGTCCACACCCTCAATGGATCTGGGCTGGCTGTGGGCAGGACCTTGATAGCCATTCTTGAGAATTACCAGCAGGAAGATGGCAGTGTCTTTATACCCCAAGCTCTACAGCCCTATATGGGGGGAGCTTCAAAAATAGTGAAGGCTTGATGGACTCCCAATGATGAGAGTCTATGCAATCCTATTCTTTATCCAAGTTTTATTTGGAATTAATTTTGTCACTTCTAAGTATGTGCTAGAGCATGTGGACTCCTGGGTCTTTGTCTTTGTCCGCTTCTCTGTGGCGGGTTTATTTTTAATGGCCTTGCTTGTTTTTTTTCCAAGACTGAGAGGAGGCCACGCTCTGATTCTGAACAAAAGAGATTTTTTAATTGCCCTAGGCCTTGGATTCTTAGGCTTTTCCTTTTCCCAGACCCTTTTTTTACAAGGCTTAAAAATGACGTCAGCGACCAACACGGCTATTTTAAGTACGACCATCCCCCTACTTACATTGTTGGTTTCTGTTTTCCGGGGGCAAAGGAGCTTAAATGGGCCCAGTGTTTTGGGCTTTGGGCTCGCTTTTTTCGGCGTTCTGGTGCTTAAAGACTTAGGCCTTGGGTCCTTTGAAAGAGGGGCGTGGACAGGGGATCTGGTGGTCCTATTCGGTTGTCTATCGATTGCCTTTTTTTTGAGCTTTAGCAAAGACTTCTTTTCCCGAGTTCCGTCTCTTTTGGGAACGGCTTATTTATTTCTTTTTGGAGCCATTTTCCTGATTCCCTTTTCGCTTCGGTCTCATTTTTGGGACTGGACTTCAGTACTTTGGGACCTCTATTTTATTCTTTCTCTGGCGTTTAGCATTTTTGTCGCCACTGTTCTGACTTACTTTTTAAGTCACTGGATTTTGCGCCGAGTGGCTTCGGACTATTTAGCCCTGTTTATTTTTTTTCAGCCTTTGGTGGCAGCGGGATTTGGTTGGGCCCTTTTAGATGAGCAGCTGACTTGGAGAATGCCGGCAGCTCTTATCCTGGTCTGTTCAGGGGTGGCCCTAGTCACTTTAAAAGAAGGTTTTCAGGGGAAAGCCTACGGATAGCCCCCAAATTTTGGCGCGATCATTTTCTTTTTCCCAGGCCAGGTAGTTGAGCTCCCAAAAAACCCGGCGCCCAAATCTCAGCCAAGTGTTGCTGTATTTTGTATTGGTGGAAAGGGGAGGCAAAAACATTCCATAGGTCAAAATAGAGTTTTTGAGACCAAAGGCATGGCGATAAACCACTTCGAACCCTTGGGGATAAATGCCCTCCGTGAATCGATCAAATGTGATGATCTGTAGACCTAAAAGGGGAGTTACTGTTAAGCGTCCGTCAAAAGCCTGTCCCACATCATAGGCAAAATAGAGACCAAGCTTATTGAAAGCGGAGCCATTGTAGGAAAAGGAATTGAAAAATCGAGCCGATGTCTCTGGGGTAAAGGTGTAGCGGCCGTAAACCATCAAGGGTGAGGTCCACCTGTCTTGTTGAGGCTGCCCGGCCTTTTGGGTGCTCATCATATAAGGGCCAAAGCCAAAGGCTGTGCGCATGCGATGGACTCGGGGGGGCACTTGGGCCTGGATGGTGACTGTGGAAAGCGAGCCATCGGACTTTTGCACCTGGAGATGGGCAGGGTCTGGATTGGCCAAGTTGGCCACAAAGGGAGGAGAGCCTCCTTGAGGCAGGCGCAAATGAGGTGAGAGCCAAAGCACTTCAAGCAGGGGAACCTCAGCCCCCACGGGACCACTTTGGCTCAGGTGGCAGCCCACAGAGACAAACTGACCTTCTAAGCCCTCTAAAACCAGATCAAAGGGGGCACAGGAGTAGTCCACCAAGGGAGGCTGTTGAGTCTCTTGAGCCAGAACTTGGATTTCCGTGATGAGCTGATCACCCCAAAAGACTTGAATGGGCTCCGGGTGAAAAAGGGAAACAAAAAGAGAGAGGTGGCTCGACTCTTCCTGACTTTGGAGCATTAAAGCTTGGCCCTGGTACAGGGCCAGCAGCAGAGGATCTGTGGAGTTAATTTTTAAATTTAACCTCATTCGAGGCGACAGGATGACTTCCTCCACGCGCACCCATTGCAGGGAGGAGTCCTGCAGTTCTGCCTGCACCTGAAGGGAAGGTTGGGAGTGGGTCTCTTTTTGGGGCAGGTGGTGGTGGATGCGAATTTCAAAGTCGGTGGCCTTTAGGGGAAGGCGATTTTCCCCAAGGGCCACGGGCCCAAATGAGAGTTGAGTGAGGGCTCGGCTCGAGTTGGATTGAGCCCAGCCGGAGAGGGAAAAAGACCCAATAAGAAGCAGAGTCAAAAGTCGTATCATATGGTGCAAAGCCGCCCCCTCGCCAAAACTGAGTTCAAGGATAGATGAGAGCCGAGAGGGAGTCCAGTTGGACTTCCCCCAATCAGCTCCTGTGTACAGGGGGTTAAAAGCCTGAAATCATTAAAAAAAGAAAGTGATTCTAAATACTTGAGTTTTCTCTCATTTCTCAGTAGGTTGAGGAGCTTCGGAGAGGTGGCTGAGTGGTTGAAAGCACCGGTCTTGAAAACCGGCAGACCTTTGCGGGTCTCGTGGGTTCGAATCCCACCCTCTCCGCCATTTGGTGCCAGGCCCTGTTTGGATATGCGGCGAGCCAATTTTTTTTATAAAGATTCCTCCTCCCCTAAAATAGGTTTTCGAGTTTTCCGGTCTATCTTTGATCTAAAGTACTGCCTTTTTAACCCAAATTTTACAGCCTCAAGTTTGTTTTCTTCTGGCTTCGTGTTCAACCACTTCATAGTACCCACAGGATCGTCGTTGAATGTTGTGTCCTCTTCTAGCGGAAACAAAGGGGCTTTTTTTCCTAGGAGAATTTGTAAAGTGCTGAAGGAATAGTCTTCAACACGGGGACAAATGTTAGCCTCTACGGGGTTTCTGTAGTTGTATTTATACGCATTTAGAAAATAGTTGGGTGATTGAAGAATCGTCTTGTAGTGTCTTCCCGCAAATGTCTCATTAATTCTGTTGCCCGCACGGGTGAGTTTTCGACTTACTCGAGTCATGAATTGATGGGTGCACTGGCTAATATTAGCCTTCGGGGTGGATGCGATGAGGTGAAAGTGATTACTCATCAATACAAAAGAGTGGATGACTAAGCTGTGGTCTTCATGAGTTCTCTTCAGCTCTTTGCAAAAAATATCCCAGACGTACTCCAAGGGGAGATGGAACCACTCTCGGTTGATGCATCTTGCCGTGATATTATAGGGGAATTCCGACTGGAGAATCACTCTGTGTCTGGCCATGGGAGGTGGGGTAGCAAGTTGGCTGCCAGGGCCTATGGCCATTTGAGACACTTGGATATTATAATCTGTCTGCTTCTCGGAAATTTCGTCCGGATCTTTCAACGTGATGCGTAGCCAATCACGGCCTGGCACTTAGCCGATAGGCTCCCCAGGTGACGGGTCGGGCTAGGATGAGTTTTCCATCCGACCACACTAGCTTTTGAGCGCGTAGGACGAGGTCCAAGGGCTCGGAAATCGAGTTCAAATCAATACTTTCAAATTGGGCTTCGAGGTTTTGGATAGGAACTTGATCTACCAAGTGGGAATTTGAATCTAAGAGCAGGGCCTCAAATCGAGAGAACTCAAAGTCCACTTGGTGAGAGTGGGCCCCTCTTTGAACTTGGTAGGAGCCAAACTGAAGATAATCAAAGTCCAAGTCCATCCAGGCAAAGGCCTCCCCAGTTGGAACACAGGCCAAAGGCCGTAAAGAAAACTTAAGAGACTGAGAAGACTCATCTCCAGCTTGGGAGGCAAAACGAACTCGCCAATAAAAGCCTGTGCCCAAAGGCACGAGGTCCATGTCGTGGGTCACATCAGAGGCCTTATGGCAGTGACCGATTTTGCCATCCCAAACTTTCACCAAGTCGAGAGAGAGAGAGCCGGCCTGAGCCGTCCAAGAGCTAAGACCCAAAACAACGAGGAATGAAGATAGGTAGGGCATAGAATATCCTTTCTCAGTGGGAACTAGAGTTATCTAAGGAATCCATTAAATCCAAGAACTTTTGGCGAAAGGGAGAGTGGCTTTCAAAAAAAGCTCCCATATGATGACCCTGCTCAGGGGCCCAAAACCCGATGGGATTGCCAGCCCGGCGATAAATTTTCTCTCCCATTTTGAAGGGCACCACTGGGTCCTTGCGGTCATGGAGGACCAAGAGGGGAGTGGTGGAGCTCTTTAAAAAACTTTTTTCCCCATGGCGATTGTTGATTAAAACAAAGGCCAGGGGGCTCAAAAACCAAGTGACCCAATGGCTGCGTAGGGCGTGGAAGGCCACCTGCTGATAAGAGCTAAAGCTAGAGTCCATAACAATGAGGTCAAGCCTCTCAGCAAGATCGGGCTCCAACTCCAGAGCTCTGAGAGCTATGGCTCCACCTAGGCTTTGTCCCACCACTACAAAAAGGCCTTCGGGACTATGCTCTTGATGGAGTTTCCAGGCTTGGTGCAGAGCCGCTCGTCCATCTTCAACAACTCCGGGAAATCCAGCTCGCCCCTGAGATTGACCATAGCCACGGTAATCAAAAGTAAAAAAATTGTAACCGCTTTCCTGAATCCAGACCAGGCTGAGAAAGTGACTGGAGATGTTTTGAGCGTTGCCATGAAATTGAACAACTGTACCTCGGCGTTGATGGGGAGCCAGATCCTCTTCGCCCTTCTGGCCGGGAAAAAACCAAGAGTCCAGCTCGGTGCCATCAAGGGAGGCAAAGCGCACCACTTGAGGGGGGCTGTTGGATTCAAGGACAGGCACATAAACTCGAGAGTCAGGATAGAAAAAGAGATGGGAGCAGGCTGAGGTCAAAAGGGCTCCTCCAATCAGGCTAATCTTAAGAGTCCACTTAGGTAAGACCTTCTTCACCCATTCCCTCTGGTAGACTTTTGTTGCTCAGAACGCCAAGAGACTCCATACGACGGGCCTGCACTAAGACTCTCTTCTCTAAACGGCCAAGCCCTGTGTCGTACTCTTCCTTGGCTCTTGCCAAGTGCTTACCCACATTCATATAAGCATCAACAAAATCACAGAGCCTCTTGTGCAGTTCTTGGCCAGCCTCAGAGATCTTTTGTGCATTATCTGCCAGCTTCTCCTCATTCCAGCCAAAGCGAATGACCTTCAGCAAGCCAATCAAAGTGGGGGGAGTGGCCACCAAAACTTTTCGGTTCAGAGCGTACTCCACCAAGTCGGGTTCCACCTCTAGGGCCGCATATAAAAAGGACTCATTGGGCAAAAACATCACCGTAAAGTCGGCTGAGTCCTTGAGAGCTTCCGCATAGCCGCGGCTGCTGAGTTTGCGAATATGCTCCTTAACATGGCGGCCGTGGCGGAGCATTTCGCCCCCCCTCTGCTCGTCACTGGTGGCCTCCAGTGAGCCCAAAAAAGCTTCTACAGGAGTTTTGGCATCCACAACCACAATCCGCCCACCGGGCATTCTCACCGTCATATCGGGAATCAGGCGCTGTCCCTCGGAGTCTTGGCTTTGATCTTGAAAGCTCACATCGGCAAACTCCGACATTCCGGCCAGCTCTACGCAGTTGCGCAGTTGCACCTCTCCCCAGCGCCCTCGGACATGGGGTTTTTTGAGGGCATTCTTGAGGGCCGAGGTTTCCTGGCTCAGTTGAGAGCTGGCCTCCACCACTCGCTTGAGCTCGGCTTCCACTAAGGAGTAGGATTTTTGCCTTTCCCTTTCGATCTCTGAGGCTTGATTTTGATAGCGGTCCAAGGCCGAGGCCAAGGGCTTTAGGAGTTCCTGAATGGCCGTCTGGCGTTTGTCCAGGTCAGATTTGGCGGCCTGAGCCTCTTTTTCTAATGAACCTTTGGCCAGTTCTAAAAACTGGCGATTGGAGCTCTCCAGGGCGGCAGCGGCCAGACTTTTAAAGCTATCTTGCAGCTGTTCTTTGGCTCGCTCTAGAAGAGCTTTCTCTGACTCCAAGGACTGGCGAAGGCTTTGGTTTTCCGCCTCTAATCGCACCGACTGGGACAGCAGCTCTTCACGTCGCCCCTCGGCCCGGTCGGCCCGGCGGCGCTCAAAAAACAGGGCCACTACAAGAATCAGGCAGAGGCTCCAGGGCAAAATGACTTCCAGCATGCTCACCACAATCTAAGACTTGGCTCAATTAATCAATAGGATTGGGAGGAGAGAGCCGATTTAGGGCTAAGAGAGCCCGAAAAGGGCATTTATGTCGCGCTGTGGTTAAATCTTAAGTGCTTGATTTGTTTTGTCTATTTTAGAGGTCCCCAACGGCACGGGATTTGAAGTTCTGGGTTGTTAGTGATCACTCTAGAACGTTGAGTTGGAGGTTAACTCAGTGCCTAAGCAAAAAGAAGCCCGCCTAAATAGGACCTCATGGGTCCTGGCTATTGTCATTGTAGTGCTCTTTTCCCAAAGCCCCTTAAGTGCTCTTGAATCTGAGAAGGATAAAGGCCCTCAGGCCTCCTCAGTGGAGGACTCTCAGGCAAAGATTCCTTTGACCTTCAAACTTTGGCGAGAGAGGCAAATTGCCGAAGCCAAAAACCATGTGGTTCGCCGGTCCAATCGCCTTCAGTTAGCCGCCAATGGAGGTTTGGGGTTGAGTTCAGAGGACTTCAACTTTGATAAGGAAGAAAGATCCCTCAACGAAGCTATTGAAGCTCTGCAGCATGCAGAAGAGCGTAGTGATAGAGATTACTTTGAAATCTATTTAGAGGTCTATTTAAGTCAATTTAAAGGTAAACCTGAGTCCCTAGAGCTTTTAATGCAAAGCATTAGTGCCCAAGAAGGGGCTGAAATCCTTGGAGCCCTTCTCAAGCGAAGAGGCCCAGGGCCTTCCTCGTCTTTGGGGGCCGCTTTAAAAGGTCTTCCATCCATTCAATAATAAAAAAATTATTAGCTGTGCCTTGACAGAATCTGGGGGGCCTCCATATTGGCAGTGTTTTGTTTCTATAAGCATTGGTTTATCCAGTAAAAACAAATTTCTATAGGAGGAAATCTTTATGGCTAGCGCTGAACTCAATGTTCGCCCCCTTCATGACCGCATTTTGGTGCGCCGCATGGCTGAAGAGGAAAAGACGGCCGGGGGAATTATTATTCCCGACAGTGCCAAGGAAAAGCCCCAGCGAGGGGAGATCGTGGCCACGGGCAAAGGTCGAGTGACTGAAGATGGGAAGGTTTTGCCCTTGGAAGTGAAGTCCGGAGACAAGGTTCTCTTCAGCAAGTATGCCGGGACTGAGCTCAAATTGGGAGATATCGATTATCTGATGATGCGAGAAGAAGATATTTTGGGCGTCTTTAACTGATCCATTGAATTTAGAAAAATTAGTAAGAATAAAAAGAGGTAAAAAATGAGTAAAGAACTAAGATTTAGTGAAGATGCACGCAAGTCCATCTTAAAGGGTGTGAACACTCTGGCCAATGCGGTAAAAGTGACTTTGGGCCCTAAGGGTCGCAATGTGGTGATTGACAAGTCTTTTGGAGCCCCTCTCATCACCAAAGATGGGGTCACTGTGGCCAAAGAAATCGAACTGGAAAATAAGTTCGAAAATATGGGTGCTCAAATGGTCAAAGAGGTGGCCAGTAAAACCAACGACGATGCTGGAGATGGAACCACTTCAGCCACTGTTTTGGCCCAGGCCATTTATCGTGAAGGTGCTAAACTGGTCAGTGCCGGCCACAACCCCATGGACATTAAGCGTGGGATTGATCGTGCAGTGGCTTCAATCCGGGAAGAGCTCAAGGATATGGCAAAACCAGTCAAGGGCGAAAAAGAAATCGCTCAGGTGGGCACAGTTTCTGCCAACGGTGACACGGAAATTGGTGAAATGATTGCCAGCGCCATGCAAAAAGTTGGAAAAGAAGGCGTGATCACTGTTGAGGAGAGTAAAACAGCCGAAACTTATTTGGATGTTGTTGAGGGAATGCAGTTTGACCGAGGTTATCTGTCTCCTTACTTCATCACCAATGCGGAGCGCATGGAAGTGGCTTTAGAAAATGCCTTCGTATTGATCTACGACAAAAAGATCAGCTCCATGAAAGACCTCATCAGCGTTCTTGAGGGAGTGGCTAAGCAAGGTCGTCCCCTTCTGATCATTGCTGAAGATGTCGAGGGAGAGGCCTTGGCCACCTTGGTGGTGAACAAGCTCCGTGGCACTCTGCAGGTGGCTGCAGTGAAGGCTCCTGGATTTGGGGATCGTCGCAAAGCCATGTTGGAGGACTTAGCTGTCCTGACTGGTGGAGTGGTGATCAGTGAAGAAACTGGTAGAAAGTTGGAACAGGCGACTCTGGCTGACTTAGGTCAGGCTAAGAGAATTGTGGTGGATAAAGATAACACCACAGTGATTGATGGGGCTGGCCAAAAGAAAGAGATCGAAGGCCGCGTTCACCAGATTCGTGCTCAAATTGAAGAGACCACCAGCGATTATGACAAAGAGAAGCTCAAGGAACGACTGGCAAAAATGGCTGGTGGAGTGGCTGTCATTCATGTGGGCGCCCCTTCAGAAGTTGAAATGAAGGAGAAGAAAGCTCGGGTTGAAGATGCTCTCAATGCCACACGAGCCGCTGTTGAAGAGGGAATCGTCGCCGGTGGAGGAACAGCTCTGCTTCGTGCCTCCAGAAAGCTGGAAAAAATGGACCTTCCTGATGCCCAACAGTGGGGAGCTAAAATCATCCGAAGAGCTTGTGAAGAGCCCCTTCGTCAGATTGCCAACAATGCTGGAATTGATGGAGCTATCGTTGTGGATCGTGTTCTCAATGAGAAGTCTGCTGGTTTTGGTTTTAATGCCCAAACTGAGAAGTATGGAGATTTGCTGAAAGATGGAGTGATCGACCCTATGAAAGTGGTTCGCTGCTGCATCGAGAATGCGGCTTCAGTATGCTCGCTGATGCTGACAACTGAAACAATGATTGCTGAAGCTCCCAAGAAAGATGAGCCTGCAGCTCCAGGACCTGGCGCTGGCATGGGCGGCATGGGCGGCATGGGCGACATGGGGATGATGTAATTTCCCAGCTTTTTTAAAAAAGCCCCTTATTCAAGAATTTCACAAAGTCCCGAGCTGAGTCAGCTTGGGACTTTTTTTTAGAATAGATAGAAAACTCCAGCAGCTATAGTTGTGGAGCGATGGCTGGTGCTGATGGCGGGATTAGATCGAGTTCCTGCCCCAGAGAACTGAGTAGAAAATAGGTCAAAGTCCAAATTTAACTGAAGGCGAATATGTTCTGAGTACCTGTGATAGAGAAAGGCCGAAAACTTATTGATCTTGTTCGAGTAACTAGCCCCTGAAGTTTCTGGTCCTTCACTCAATTTAGGTCTTAAAAACAAAGAGAGCTCAGCTCCGGCTCCCAGAGACTGATCTTCCAGAAAGGGAAAAGAGCCTCGTAAAGCCAGCATAGGTCCATAGTAGTGAAGACTGGTGAAAGAGAGAGGCTCCGAGCTGTCCACAGTGGTCTGGTGGCTGCCATAACCCAACATAAAATGAACCTGGGGGCCCCATACATCATAATTGGCCCGTAAGTTGTATCCCAACATCAATTCATATTGAGCCACATGGTGGTTGAGTTTTTCTGGTCTTGAGCTTGGTAGAGGATTGGCAGTGCTCACAATGGCCTGCTTCATAGTCCCGCTAACAGACCATTGGGTGGTTAGCCAGAGTTCTCCACTCACCAGTATAGAGGGAGCAAACCTGTCTCTTGCATCTAGGGGATCCTCTCCACTTAAGGTCAAGTTTTTATTGAATTGGCCCAGGCCAAACTGCCCCCCCACCTGTCCGAAGGTGGGAGGCTTCTTTGGAATCCAAGCGACCGGATCGGGTCCAAAACTCAAATCTCCATCCTGTCGACGGGTGAGAGGTTCAGAGATAGGATCTGGATAAGTGACTGGGTGGATCCCAGAGATCTTACTGTTGGGCTGAATAGCCCCTCGCTCTCTTTCGCTCACGATAATGCCAAAGCTTAAAGTCTCATCCACCTTTAGGACGCGCACCTGACCAAGAGTCGACTTATCGGTGCCCACGATAAAATTAAAATGGGGGTGGCGCTGAGCCCTGATAATTTGAACGACAGACAGTTCTTGATCCACTTCAAGTCCATCTCTTTGTCCTAGGTTGACTGTGACTCTCTGCCCTTGGCGGCTTAAAATACGACCCTCAAAAGGGACTTGGCGAATAAGGCGTGTTAACAAGAGATCCATTTGCTGAGTTAGGGACTTTAAATCGCTGTGAGGGTAGTCTTTTTGATCCACACGTATAAAGAGTTGGGAGTCTCTCTTTAGGTAAAGATCGAGCTGAAGGGTCATCCCATTGGCACCACGGTTTATGCTGCCGATCACAAAGGCATCGGCAGTGAGAGACTCAGTGAGAGTTCCGAGTAAATTGGGATTGCGGTCCAACTCCTCCGCGCTTGCACTTACAGTGGGGAGGGGAGAAGGGATAAAGGTCCAGCGGTGCAAATCTTTAAGTCGCTGGATGACATGGGCCTCTAGGGGTCTAGAGAAAATTCCCTGACTATTATCAGAAAAGGGTAATATGGTGATGGTCTCAATAGTCATTAACTCATCAATCGAACTGACAAAGGGATTCTGGCTTTCCACTGTTGTGGCTTTGCCCACTAGACTAAAGCCTAAGGCCAGTGAAAAACATAAGCTTGTTAAAAAGCGCATAAAACACCCTCTTTCCCCTTCCTACAGTCTGCATTTTAAGGGGCCTTGTGGTCAATTTTCATAAAGCCCCAAGTGACATTTGCCGATGAAAGGGCTGTGAAGAGCTCAAAATATCTGTACAGTTTCTTCTTAATGACCTTCTCCTTAATCTTGAGTCTGTTGGCTATTAAAAGCCTACCTCAAGCCAAGGGGCAGGTGGACCCCTCGACCAGTTTGCTTTTGCGTTCTAGTGGTAAGGCTCCAGAGCGTCGGGATTTAGATTCAGGTCGCTACACAGTGCGTCCCAGCTCTAGCCGTCCGAGCTCTTCAAGTACAGAATCTTCGGGAGAACCACCGGCTGTATCGCCAAGTCCACCGCAGCCCTTGGTTGCCCCCCCACCCTCTCCCCAGGCTGCTGCGGACCCACTTTTAGAGAAAGAGATTCCTGAACTGCAGGAGGTGAGCGAACTTCAACTAGAGGAGATCAGTCGGTTGCGCCGTCTTAGGGACCTGGTTTTTGGTCGGTCCCTAGAAGACATGGAAAGCTATTTTGAGTCCATACACCCACAAGATCCCAGGCTCAATTTGGTGGAGCTCAAATTAGCCCCGACCTTTGTCTACTATCACTCAGGAAGTCAGGTTTGGTATCGGGACTTTTACAGCTTTGGGCCTGGATTCAATGCCGAATTGGATTTTTGGCTCACTCCTCACTTTGGAGTTCACTTTGACTATTTCACCAGTCTTGGCCACAGTCTGACAGCCAGCCCCTCTCAGTCGGGCAAGGTCCGTCTTCGTCATCAAAATGGTGCTATGGGTATCCAATTTCGTCGGCACTTTGGATTCTCTCGTCGAGCCCCTTCGCTCCAGTTTGGTCTTTTTTATCGTGAGTCCCAAGTTAAGGTTCCAAGGGTGGCTTTTGAGAGACCAAGTCTGAGATCCTCGGGATTGGACTTGTCTCTTCAAGCCATGGTCCCCAGTTCCAATTATCATGCTTGGATTTATTCACTGAGCCTAATGCCTCGTCTTTCACACCGAGAAAGTCCCCCTTCTTCGGCGCTTAAGTCTGAAGACAACTATAGTCTGGCAGTATCTTTAGGCTCTCGCTATGTCTTTGATCGAAACCAACAGTTTTATTGGAAGCTGAAGCATCGATTTGAAAGAAACAACTTTCAGGGAGCAGCCCTTCGTCCAGACCCAATCACTTCTGAAGTTCCCCAGGGAGTCTCCGTAGATCAGGGCCTGACTCTGATTGAGTTCGGCTATACTTGGGGCAACTAATCTGATCTAATATAAAGTATGTCAGCTCGAATTCTGATTGTGGATGATGCTCCTTTTATTCGTGAGCTTCTTAGACATCTTTTGCAGAGTCATGGCCACGACGTGGTGGGCGAAGGGACCAATGGTCAGGAAGCTGTCGAATTAGCAGATGAACTCAAGCCCGACATCATTCTCATGGACATTGTTATGCCGGAAAAAAGTGGGATCGAAGCCGCAGCGGAGATTTTAAAAACGCAACCTCAAGCACGTATTATTGCCTGCTCCACTTTGGATCAAGAAGCTATGATCCTGAAAGCTTTAGAAGCGGGATGTTGTCATTATGTGGTTAAGCCTTTTGATGCAAAAAAACTTTTAGACTCTATTGATAGAGCTAGCCAATTAAGGGGTTTTTAAAAAATGATCAGTGGGCTTTTTTTTATAATGAGAAGTTTAGCCTTCACTTTTTTTATCATTATCATTCTACAGATTCGCATTGGTCCCATGACCTTGGAAGAGAGGGCTTTTCACTGGGCTCAGAACTCCTCAGTAGTAAAGCCCATTCAAATGGCGGCTGAGAGTGGAGTTCACCTCATTCAGCAATCCTGGAACAGGTTGACGCGCAGAGCCTCTCAGGAGAGCAGCCAGAGGTTACAAATCAAGTTTGAGCGCAGCCGTCAATATTTCCAATCCAAAGGCCAAGACCTTCGTGAGTCCTTTTCCAGCTCAGAGACCTGGGGCAGTGAAGGCGAAGAAGACTAAAAGAGGAGCGAGAAGCGGATTAAGGCTTCTAGTTCTCTCTTTTAGCGAACAGCTCGGCTGCCTGAGGATCTTTGATTCTGTCTGGGATGGCTAAGTCGGGAAGCAATTTCTCTCATCTGTGCACGGTTCTCGTTCCGTGAGGCACTCGCCTTATGGGGGCAGTTGTCTACAGTTTTCCCTCTGATCACCTGATTTTGACTTCCAGCTGATGCGCTTTGAGCTGAGGCGGCAGCTGGTAGGGCTGTGAGAGCCAGGGCAAAAGTGAGTGTGGCCATATATGTTTTCATAGTGAGCTCCTTTCCTTAATTGAGCACTTACTATAAAGCTTATAGCCAGAAGCGTGCCATCCATGCTGTCCCGGGGATCACTTTTAAATCCGTGTCATTTCAATAATTTAACTTAGATAGGCTACTGTGGGAGTGTCCAAGCTTTAAACAGGGCCAAGCCCTTTAGGGCCCACTGTCTCATTTTAAGACAGTGGGGCGGGGTCTTATTGAACGGCCTTACTCCTCTGTGGAGTGGCTTTGTCGGCCTCTCCTCTGAGGTAGAGTTCGACCCGCTGCTGAATTTGCCGACGGTTATCGTTTAATCTTCCAGAAGTCACCACATTGGAGCAGTGCTTTTTGTCTGTGCACTCGTCAGCATCTACGCTGACGGCCTGGGTCTGGCTTCCCCGGTGGTCCTGGTCCCGGGGCCCTCCCAGATAGCTTTCCAGTTCCTGCTGAGCTGGGGTAGCCCCTGGGGCTCCTCTCCTGGCCCGGCTTTCTTGGGCTAGGGCAAAGTCTGCCATTAGGGCCAGCGTTGCGATCAGTCCAATGAAAAAAGTGAAATAAAGTCGCATCTCTTAAAATCCCTTCAATTTAAATATTCGTGTCCCCAGCCGCGGGAGCAATCATGTCCAAGAGCCCATTAAAAACGGTGGCCACCTGCAGGGCCACAGTGGGACCTTCTTCACTATCCACACTGGTGATTTCTCCATCAGGTCCATAAGTCACCACCATAGTTCCCATTCCCGGGCGATGGACTCGCGAAGGCTTACCAAAGCGCTCATCGTATTCAATGGTGATGACCCTTCGGGCTTGATCTTGAATCCTATTGATTCGCCCACGTCCATCATATCTTAAGACAATAGCTTGGCCCTCGGTGTTTCTGGCGCGAACAAGAAAGCATCGTGGCTGGTCGTACTCGTACTGTGTTCGAATGGTCTTTAAGACCTCTCTGCCGTTAAAAGTTTCCGCCTTGGCTTTTCCCTTTTTAGGCACACTTGCAGCCTCCCGCTGTTGCTCAAGTTGAGCTCTTTGGGTGGGAGTCAATTGGTCTTCACTGGGGGCTAAATATCTGACCACTACATCTGAAACCTTATTGCATCGATTTCGGTAAAAAAATGAAGTGTGGCGAAAAGGCTCTTCCTTTGTCTCAACTTGACCATTATTCCTATAACTGTATCGAACAGTCTCAGCATTTCTCAAAATAGAGACGGGCAGGCCAAAAACTGGATGGTAGACAATATCAGTGACACTCCCATTATTATCAGTGCGCACACGATGTAGATAATGTCCCGCTCCATTGCGATTTGGACGATGCCAAAACTCATAACGGCTATTGTTGACGACCTCATCGCCACATTTCTTTTCTACAGTAGACCAAAAATGATTCTGGGGGTCTCTGGGGTTAGATTCATATTTATAGTTTTCAATGCAGCCCTGGCGATCTCGAAAACGGGTCACCCAGTCCCTATCTTTATCGTAGGCGAGCTCTTGATAAGTCTTATCTGGGTAGTCGATGCGGACAATATTGTGTAAATTGTCGTACCTATATTTGAAAGTATTATTCCAAGAATTAGTGACCTCTACCAGATTCTCACCCTCAAACTTGTAAGTGGCCTTGAGATCATTAGGTCCAGTAATTTGTCGGACCCTTCGGGTGTTTTCGTCAGGAGTAAAAACCAGCTGGCGCCCGCTATTATCCACCACTCGAGCAATCCTGTTTTCGTTCCAGTCGATCTTTAAATAGTTACCAGCTCGATCGTTGAGCTGAATGAGCTGACCCTCTCGATTAAAGCGCTCAAAACTTCCATCCTCTAAAGTGCGAACATAAACCCCTTCGCGAAGGACAATATTCTCCGTCTCTCTTCCGTTGGCCATATAAACGGTTCCTGCCCTGACTTGGCCTCGAAGGTTCAGCTGACGCCCAAACTCTTCGCGCAAAAATTGATTGGTTTT
This sequence comes from Bdellovibrionales bacterium, assembly GCA_007121385.1. GTDB lineage: Bacteria > Bdellovibrionota > Bdellovibrionia > Bdellovibrionales > UBA1609 > SKYF01. Next base: position 7,437 of record SKLV01000065.1, on the reverse strand, counting down.
CAACTCCTCTTGAAGATTATTAAGGGCCTGTTGACCCATGTTGGGGTTGCGTTTCTTCACCTCAGCAACGATCGTAGTGATCGTCTGATCAATGGAATTAGGATCGAAGTTTTGTGGGGCATAGGTGACCTCAAGCCCTCCTCCGCATTCGGTGACCATGAGGTTGCCTTCTGGAGTGACGGTCAGTTTAGTTTCGAAATCGGAACACCAGCCAAAGCCAAACATTCCATTAAAGAGTGAGCGACTGTTATAGGTTCTCTGAATTCGCAAATCGTAGCCTGAGCCTGGCAGTTGAATGTCAGTAAAGGTGGTGGAAAAGTTGGCATTTTTCATATCCACAAGGGCAAGGGCCGGTGAGGATATGAGCCATCCTAGCCAAAATAAAAAGATAAACTTCATGTTTAGCTCCTTGAAAGCCTGAATCAGACTTTTATTGTAACAATTTTTTTCATCAATACTCCACCCAATACTTGTAAAAAGAGAATTAAAAATAAGGCCACCCAGCCCAAGACCGAGGTGAAGAGGGGCCGGACATAGGCCGGGTCGACTAAAGCAAAAACACCCAGCAGGACAAAGGGAACCATAGTGATAATAAGGGCCTGAGTGGTGGCCATTTGGGTCATGGCTTTGATTTTTTTGTGAATTTTTTGTCGCTCTCTAATAGTGGTGACTATGGTCTGGAAGGTCTCGGCTAGGTTACCTCCCGTTTCCTTAAGAATATTGATAGCGGTTACAAACATTTGCACATCCTGTTGGGGAACCCGATCGGCAAATTCATTGAGAGACTCTTCGAGGGTCATCCCCAGACGAATCTTCTTTAAAACTAGACCAAACTCCTGACCTAAAGGTCCTCCCATATTTTCGATGACCCTTTCCATGGACTGGGTCACGCTCAGGCCGGATTTAATGCCATTGGCCATGATGGTCAGGCCATCCACCATTTGGTCCACAATACGGCTGCAGCGACTTTGCCAAAGGGAGGTGACAACTAGCTTGGGAATGGACCAGCCAATCACAGTGACGAGAGCACCAAAAAAGGCCCCAGCAAAGAGGTTGGGCCAGGCCACTAAAAAAACCAGCCCCCCTAGGCCGAAGCTCATCAAGAGCATGGCTGCGGTGACTTTGCTGCGATTGGTGTCCACAAACATGAGGTCCATCAAGCGGAGGACCTCTTCTCGGCTCCCTAAGCTCTTTTCATGGAGAAAGTTAAGAATTCGATCAAAGTTGAGATAACTGAAAAGGAAGACCGTTCCAGCCAGGAGGGGAATAAAGATGTACTCGTTGGCCACAATGTAGCTCATCATGACTGGTCACCCCCGCTAGCTTTTTTGAGGCCAGGGCGAGGACCAGGTCCTAGGCGATTGGGGGCTCTTAGGCCCGAAGGAGGGCTTGGAGATGGCGTGGCAGCTTCTCCGGTAAAGAGGTTGCGGGGAATGGTGACCCCCCTTTGCTCGAATTTTTCGATAAATGTGGGGATAAGGCCCATAGGCTGAAATCGGCCTATAATTTTGCGATTTTTATCAAAGCCTTCTTCTTTAAACCTAAAAATTTCCTGTAAGGTGATGGCTTCGCCCTGCATCCCCACCACTTCGGTGATGCTGGTGATCTTCCGCGATCCATCGCTCATACGACTAATTTGAATAATGAGATCAACAGCTCCGGCAATTTGCTCCCGGATGGCTTTAGCAGGGAGTTCCATTCCCGCCATTAGGCAGAGAGTTTCAAGACGGGAAACAGCCTCCTTAGGGTTGTTCGAGTGCACTGTTGTCATGGAGCCATCATGGCCAGTATTCATAGCCGCCAACATATCTAATGCGGCTCCATCTCGGCACTCTCCCACTACAATGCGGTCAGGGCGCATTCTTAGGGAGTTGCGAATAAGGTCGCGAATGGAGATTTCTCCACTGCCTTCCATGTTGGCCGGTCGAGTCTCTAGACGGACCACATGCTCTTGTTTCATTTGAAGTTCGGCAGCGTCCTCTACGGTGATAATTCGCTCGTTAGCGGGAATAAAGCCCGACAGGACATTGAGCAAAGTGGTTTTACCAGAACCTGTTCCCCCAGAGATGATAATGTTAAGGCCCTGCTCCACACAAATTCGCATGAAGTCCACCATGGGCTTGGTCATCGAGTTAAAGCGCTGAACATAGTCCTCGGCCGTGATTCTATCCTGGGGAAATTTTCGAATGGTAACAGCCGGACCATCAATGGACAGAGGCTCAATCACTGCATTGACTCGGCTCCCATCGGCGAGACGGGCATCCACATAGGGAGTCTTTTCGTCAATCCGCCGACCTAGGGGAGTGACGATTCTCTCAATCACATTGCGCAGCTGAAGGTTAGAAGTGAAAGTGATCGGACTCAAAGTGAGCTTACCGCTTTTTTCAATATAAATTTTGTCCGCCCCATTGACCATAATTTCCGTCACCGTGGGGTCGGCGAGTAGGTCTTCTAGAGGGCCGAGACCAAGAGACTCATCTAAGACTTCTTTGATCACACGGGACCGCTCATCCCGGGAGAGACCCTGGCCCAATCGGTCAGTGACTTGGGTAATGACCTTTTGGGTTTTCTGGCGAAGCTCCCTCTCTTTATCTGGATCTCCTTGAGTGTTGGAGACATCCTTCTTGATATCCATTTCCTTAATCAGTTCGCTGTGGATTTGGAGCTTTAACAGGGTGATTGGGTCTAGGTCCTTTTTACCAGCTCTCAAGACAGCTCGGCCCCCTCCTGGTCCAGGTGAGGGGCTTTGAGCAGGGCCACTGAGTCCCCCGGCCTTATTGAGGCTTAGCTTGGGGCGGGAGAGGGCTTTGAGCTTTTGCAGGACTCCCCCTGTCAGCTTGCGCACCACCTCGTGATGAGCCACAGAGATGGGGGCCTTGGGAGCTGTCAAGACAAAGGGGGTTGATCTTTGCAGGGCCCCATAGGCAGTCACCTCGTCCTGGGGAATCATGCCGATGATAGGTCGGCCCAAGCTCTGGGTAATGGCTCTTGGGTCCAGGCCCGTGCGACTGACCTTATTGAGTACAATCTGAAAGAGCTCTGCGGGCAGTGTGGCGGCCATGAGGTCGTTGATGAGTTTGCGGGTCTGATTGACCACCAGAACCTCAGGTGAAGTCACAAGGAGGACAGCACTGGCGTCCTGGAAAATAGCCATTTGGGTGGGTGTAATATCACAGCCCAAATCCACAACAATGTAAGAAAAAAGATGACTCAGTGAGAAGATTTGCTTGCGTAACACATCTGGGCTGACACTGAGACTCTGATCTGGTGTGGTCACAGCGCTGATATAGCCTAGGCCGGCTGGGTGCTGTCCAACCCACTGGTTCAGGTTCTGAGCGTTCACAGGGGTGCTGGACTGACAAAGGTCCATAATGTTTTTGGCCGGCCTGAGCCCGGTGATAATACTCTGATCCCCGCAGCTCTTGGCATCCAAATCAATCAATAGAGTCTTGGCCCTCATCTCCAGGAGTAGAGCAAAAGCTAGGTTGGCGGCAAAGACACTTTTCCCAACGCCACCCTTGCCACCAACAACACCAATGAGATGGCAGTTTTGATGTATGGCCACAGTCACCTCCAGACAACTTATCGGCTGGATGGACAATTTAGATGAGGTGATGTAAGGAATTTTGGGCCCCTTTGGAGAGGCTGAGGAGAGCTATTGGCCCTTAGTCTGGTAGACGAAACTTCTGCTTAATGCGATCGGAGCCAGTGCTGGCCGAGGCTCGGATACTGGGGGTCACAAAGACCACGAACTGGCTCTGGTTGTTGCGAAAATCCCGTGAGGCGTAAAGGCTAAAAATGGGGTTCCTGCTCGCATTGGAGGGTAGCTTATTGTAGTTCGTACCACTGTCACTGGAAATAAGGCCACCCACGGCGGCACTCTGGCCACTGCGCACATGGATCATTGTGTTGATCTCACGACTGGAGGTGAGAGGACCTTGGTCCGTGTAGCTTAAAAGACTCTTTACGGCAAAGTTCATATCCAGACGGACACTGTCGGAGCGGGCTCCCATGACTTGGGGGGTGATGTTGGTTCTCAGTCCCACTTCTTCAAAGTTAGTGCCGGGCTGACCAGTGTCACTGATCACTTGGTAGGGAACCCGGGTGATGGAGTTCAGAGTTCCCTGTCGGCCGTCTTGAACGATCAGGCTGGAGCTTTGCAAAACCCGGGCAAACCCATGCTGCTTGGCCCAGTTGAGCTTAGGTAAGAGATTGGAGATTGTACCAGTGATTGTGCCCACCAGGCCAGAGGGGGACCGCCCGCCCGTTGAAAACTGCAGGGAGGAGCCATCCCCAATGTCTGGAGTCCACTGAAAGCGAAAGCCCCGAGTGTAGTCTTTCTGTAGCTCCACAAAGTGAATCACCATTTGGATGATTTTCTCCGGCTCTGCAGGGGCGGCCTCCTTGATCTTGATCAGGTTAACGACCACATCAGTTCGCCTCTCCAGGACTCTCTTATCCGCCACAGCTTCATCCACCACCACATCAGGAACATACATTTTGGCGATAATTTCCGCCCGAGCTCTCTCTTCGGGGCTGTTGGCCATTCCGTCAAGGATGAACTTCCCATTGACGGCTCGAACATAAATCTCTGGATTATTGATATCTCGCTCAATAATCTCAGCAATTTTGTTTTGGGCGATGGGGCTGAGGGTGACAAGAGTGGTGGCCAAGTTGCCGTACTGTTTGACCACACTGTGAATTCGTTTCATATCCGAGGGCAGTAGTATCTGACCGTCCACCACAACTCTGTTGTTCATCACTCGGACTGATATACCTTCCACAGTGGAGAGAAGACTCTGAATTTCTCGAGCCACTCGTCGCAGGTCCGTTTTGCGCACTTCGACAGTCATTTGGTAGATGATCCGGTCTGTGTTGCGATCCTTAATAATTACAGTCCCAACTCCTTCTTTGGTTGGGGTAAAGCGCAGGGTTTTGGTGGCCTGATTTGGCGCCAGTCGAGTGAGGGAGCGATAAGTCCCTCCCAGCTCCAAAGCCGCAGGCATATTGGGGAGGGATTCATCATGGGGAATTCCCACATAGAGATCGATGTGCCTGGCTTCCGTCTGCGAGGTGGCTCGTTGGCCCCATGTGGTGGCGGGAATCAGGGTTAATAAAATAGCTATACTGAAAAGAGCCTTCATCTACGACTGCCTCCTGAGGCCGGTTGGCGCAGCTGCTGCTGGAGAGTAGCAGGGTTCACCTGACCTAAAACACTCTCTACAGTCGAGACAGGGAGGTTGGTCTTTTGATGGTCACTGGGGTGGCGCAAAGTTAGAAAAAGAGAAGAGGGAGAAGTTGAGAGAATATAAATAAGATCCTGGGCCTCTTTGGGAGTGGCCTCAATGGTAATTGTGGAGAAATTGGTGTCGGCCCTAAGGTTGGTGACATATTCATTGCTCCCCTGAGTTTCAAAAAGGCGGGGCAGTTCATGAACCACCCTGAGTCCTGTGGCCAAAATCACCACATCTTGCATCAGTGTCTTTACTTCTCGGCGCTGATTGGAGCCTCGGCCCACATCGAGTGCGGCAATAATATCAATGCGATCTCCCGGCTTAATCAATTTAGCCACTCCGCGCATCTCGTCAACGGGGATGGTCACCGCTCGACGAGTGGGAGCCACCTGCAGGGCCAGTCCGGTGAGGGGTCCTGGCTCCATCACCTTGTTCTCCAGGATTTGTTCGTCCTTGCGAATGGGAGCCAGAGCCACTCGGCCCACAATGTCTTCAGGATTTTTAAAGGCACTGGGCTGAATAAAGTCCTGGGGGCGCTCTACAATTTGCAGCATAGTCTCATCAATGGTCTGCATTTCATTGATGTCCACGGCAGCAATCACCACTCGGTCCTTGGCTCCAAATTGACGGGTGAGTTGAGAGCTCTTTTCCTGGGTGTAGCTGTACAGCAAAAATACTGCAAAAAGAGCGGCAAAAATACTGATCCACAATGTGCGAGTCTCGTTGCGATTCATATTAGGGACCTCCACAAGATGCTCGAATACAAAGCCCGTAGGCCACCATAATCCACATGGGGTCCACCCCCACATTGCGGTTGCGTCCCGAAATGGCCATCACCTGCTCGTTGTGCAGAACCTCTTTGTTGCCCTGGTCGGCCGGCTCTCTATCCATATTCCCCACCACAATGGGGCGCTCACTGGCGATCACTCTGTTCTGAGTATCGTAGTTCTCCCTGACTATGAAATGAGTGCGAAAGCCTATATTTTTATAGTGGAGGAGCACTTCGCCCCTATCTGTAAATAGGGAGGTGTCAGTGCGGAAGTTAAAGGTGCTAAAGGCATAGGAGCGGGCGGCAATGGAGTGAAGAATGGCCGTATGAACGGCGCCAAACAGTCCCAATCCATAGGTGATCAGGATCACAAAGACCATCAGTAGGGGCAAAATCTCAATGGTGGCAATGCCTTTTTCCCGGCGTTTAAACTTCTTCATCTCAACACCCATTGTCCGTGATGAGGTGATAGCTGGAGTTGGAAATCCAATCCCCGTACTTCCCTATGGGGGACTCCAGCTCCAGAATTGCCTGGTAGCGTCGATCCTGTCGCATAAAAACTTGGCATTCATAAGTGGAGGGACTGCGACCCAGATAAGAGCCAATTACCGTCTCAAAGCGCCCACCACCCCCTTGGCTAATGTCGTCGGAAAAGGTTTCACCCAAAAAGGGAATGGCTCTATCTAAAATTGGTGCCCTAAAATCTGTAGCCGCTCCGATAAAGCGAGCCTGCACTCCTTGTCCCACATTCTCATAATTGAGTCCCACAAAATCTTGAGTCAGATCTCCCCGAAGGGGAACTTCAGCCACTTGGAACCAACCATTATTGAATAAAGGCCGGAAGGCTGGATGCTCTTTAAGAGCTGAGTACTTTGCGTCGGTGAGTTCAAACTGGGTGTCTAAGCTTAGATGGGCAGCATAGAGATTCCGAGCTGCTGCATAGGTAATATACTGAGTCACACTGGCCACAGTGAGAGTGAGAGCTAGGGAAAACAGAATACTGGTCAGGCCCAGTATCAACACGAGGGCGAAGAGGAAGTCTAAAATTATAAAGCCGGAGGATCTTGAAGAGTTGTTCATAAGAACTCCCCTTCTAGAGTTCTCTGACGAGAGGAATTTTCCGGATGAGCTCCCAGATGATTTTGCGACGGGCCCCAAACTCCATTTTGTAAGAGGCCAGAGAGGTGGACCCAGGGGGCGTGGACCAGTTGGGCTGCCACCTGTTGATTGCGCAGCTGAGTGACCAGGATTAGAAAAAATGTCAAAAGGACAGAGAGAATCAAAATGCTCTCCACCAGCATCTGTCCCGATTGACTTTTCAGAGAAGAGGTCTTCATAGTCCCCCTCCCAGTTGCAAGAAGGTCAGATGGCTGAGCCAGCCAAAAAACAGAGCTACAGAAAAGGGGATGGTCTGCATAGAGTTTGAAGACTGAC
>SKLV01000080.1 GCA_007121385.1 Bdellovibrionales bacterium | reverse complement strand
GCCCAGAAGCAGGGCCTGTTGGTGGAGGAGGTGGAGGAGCAGTGGCGAAGGGCTGTGCCCATGGGTCGCTTTGCCCAGCCCGAGGAGGTGGCCGAAGCCGTGCTCTTTTTGGCCTCCGACAAAGCTTCTTATATAAATGGAATTAATTTGCCTGTGGACGGGGGAAGGACGGTCTGCCTATGAAGTTTGATTTGTTTTTGTCCATCTGCCAGACCGAGGTGGACGGCTATATGCCCTCAGAAAAGGTCATGTTACATAATTTTTTTGATCAAGTGGGCTTTGCCGATGAGCTCGGCTTTGCAACCGCCTGGGTGGCCGAGACTCACCTGTCCACTGAGACGCAAAAGCAAACTCGCCAGCCGGTGATCCCCCACTTTAAGGGGGAGATTGGCCTCAACACCGACATTCTCCAGTTGGCCCACAAGATTTTTGCCCGCACTCAAAGAATTCATGTGGGCTCGGCCATTCGCAATATTCTCTGTAACGGGGGGGCCATTGCCCACGCCGAGGCTATCAAGACCTTTTTGGCTCTGCACAGCCTTGAAGAGACAGAGTCGCGGCGGCTGAATATCGGCTTTGCCTCTGGGCGATTTGAGTTCTCCAACCGCCCCTATGGGATTCGTCCCCGCAATGCCTGGGAGGAAGCGGCTTGGCCGGTGGTGAAAAATAAAATTCTTCACGAGGCCGTGGAGATCTTTTTGCGCCTACTCAAGAGCGAGGAGTTGAGCTCTGAGGATGTGGCGGCGCAAAGCCTTAAAGTCGCTGATTTTCGTAAATCTGAGGACTGGGAGAAGGCCTGGGCAGCCTATCAGAGGGAGGGGGGAGAATTTTCCGCTAAGAACCCTGCCGGAGCCTCTTCCGCCGCCGGGGAGTTGATCCCCCTTGCCCCCCGCTGGGAGTTTGAAAAGCTGGGAGTGATCCCCAAAGAGGTCCCCTTGGATCTTTTGGATCTCACCTTGGGCAGTCATGATCCCGCTTTGCAGATGGCCGCCAATCAGCACTTGCCCGTGGCGGTGTTTAATTTGTCCATCACTCCCCCCCAGGTTATCGAGGAGACCCATGAGCGTATGCGATCTCACTATCACCCAAAAGGAGGCCCTTGGCAGAGGAGCCATATGCCCCGCACGGCCATGATCTTTTTAGAGAGCAGTGTGGACAAAGCTCGCAGGGCTGCTGAAAGGGCTTGGGAAAACTATTGGAAGGCCATGGAGGGGACTTTGGACCCGCAAAAAGTTGAGCAGGCGGTGGGCAACAGTCTTTATGGGGATGTGGCCATGGTCACTGAGCAGATTCAGCAGAAGTATCATCCCGAGGACCGTTTGATGCTGTGGTTTGATTTCAACAACCACGACAACGAAGCCATTAAGTGGAGCATGAGGGAGTTTATGGACAAGGTGGCCCCGCAGTTGGGAGAGGGTTTTTAAAATGATTAAACTTAAAAACTTTATTGGTGGAGAGTTTTGCGAACCTCAGAGTGGCACCTATTTAGACAACTTTGAGCCCGCCACCGGCCAAGTCTACAGTCAGTTGCCGGACTCCAATGAGTTGGATGTGGTGTTGGCCGTGCAAAGAGCCAACAAGGCCTTTGTCAGTTGGTCGGCTTTAAAAGCCGAGGAGAGAGCGGGCTTTCTCTATCGCATCGCTGATCTTATTGAGGAGAACTTAGAGGCTTTGGCCGCAGCCGAAAGCCGCGATGTGGGCAAGCCTCTGGCTTTAGCTCGCAGCTTAGATATTCCCCGGGCGGCACACAATTTTCGCTTTTTTGCCGGTCGCATACTTCATCACCAAGAGGCCTCCACTTACCAGGAGGGTCACTCCCTCAACTACACTTTGCGCCAGCCCGTGGGGGTGGCGGGATTGATCTCGCCCTGGAATCTGCCCCTCTATTTGCTGACCTGGAAGATCGCTCCCGCCCTGGCCTGCGGCAACACGGTGGTGTGCAAGCCTTCAGAGGTGACTCCTATGACTGCCTTTTTGCTGGCGGAGCTGATGCAAAAAGCCGATTTGCCCCAAGGAGTTTGTAACATAATCTTTGGCCGCGGCGAGGTGGCTGGACGCACTCTGGTGGAGCATCCAGCCGTTCCCCTGATCTCCTTTACTGGAGGGACGGCCACGGGAGCCAAGATCGCTCAAGCGGCGGCTCCACATTTTAAGAAACTGGGTTTGGAGTTGGGGGGCAAAAACGCCAATATTGTCTTAAAGGATGCCAATTTAAAGAAAGCGGTGGAGACCTCCTTGCGCTCGAGCTTCCTCAACCAGGGGCAGATTTGTCTTTGCGGATCTAGAATTTATGTGCAGCAGGACATCTACGATCAGTTTATGGAGAGTTTTGTGGCCGGGGCTGAGGCCCTGGTGGTGGGTGATCCTCGGGATGAGAAGACCTTTATGGGCCCCTTGGTGAGTGCGGAGCATTTGGCCAAGGTCAAGGGGGCCATAGATCAAGCAGTGAGCGAAGGGGGTAAGGTTTTGGCCGGAGGAGTTCAGCCAAAGGATTTGCCTTCTGAGATGGCTCAGGGCTATTTTCTGCGCCCCACAGTGGTGGCCGATCTCAGTCAGTGTTCTGAAATTCATCAAGAGGAGATCTTTGGCCCCGTGGTCACAGTGCAACCATTTAAGTATGCCCATGAGGCGGTGAAGTGGGCCAATACCTCTAGTTACGGGCTGGCGGCCAGCCTGTGGACCCAGAACTTGACCCAGGCCCACAAGTTGGCGGGGCAGATTCAGGCGGGAACTGTGTGGGTGAACACCTGGATGAATCGAGATTTGCGTATGCCCTTTGGGGGCATGAAGGCCTCTGGCTTGGGCCGCGAGGGAGGCGATTATTCTATTGATTTTTACACCGAACAAAAAACGGTGTGTGTGGGCTTGTAAATATGTGGAATTTTAAGGAGTAGGAAATGTTTCTTTCAGAAAGACAGTCCTTGGTGAGTGCTTGGGTGGGTCCCTCTTCCGCTGTGGGTTGGAGTGGAGCTGCGGTGGGACGAGGGCTTTTGGCCTTTGCTGTGGGTTTAAGTCTCTTTGCGGCCCTTTCCCAGTTGCGCCTCGTTTTGCCTTGGACTCCAGTCCCAGTCACAGGACAGACCTTTGCGGCTTTATTGGTGGCCCTGTTGTGGGGTTCTCGTTTGGGCACTGCTGTCGTGGCCACGGCCATGTTGGTGGTGGCTCCGGCTTTTGGGCTGCAGGGCAGTCTCTGGGCCTTAGGGGCCACTCAGGGCTACTTGCTGGGCATGCTGGCTGCCACTTTTCTAGTGGGCATGCTGGCTGATCGGGGCTGGGGGAGGAGTTGGCCTCAAGCTCTGTTGGCGGTGAGTTTGGGCACCCTGGTTATCTATGCCTTGGGATTGATGGTGTTGTGGCTCTATGTGCCCCGAGTGGAACTCTTGTCACTGGGGCTTTGGCCCTTTTTGCCCGGAGATATTGTCAAAGCCATTTTGGCCGCCGGACTTTCGGTCAAAATACACAAAAAATTATCAGGACAACTCTGCTAAACGAAAGGTAATTGGAGGAAAAAATGAAATTGATTCATCGTCCGGCCAGTGAAAGAGGGCAGTTTGAAAACGACTGGCTGAAAGCCCGCTATAGCTTTTCTTTCTCAAGCTACCAAGATCCCCAGTGGGTCAACTTTGGACAGATGAGGGTTCTTAACCACGATGTGGTTCAGCCTGCAAGAGGCTTTGCCCCTCACTCTCACCAGGACATGGAGATCATCACCTATGTGATTCAAGGAGCTGTGGAGCATCAGGACTCCATGGGCAACCGGGAGATCATTAGGGCTGGCGAGGTGCAAGTGATGTCGGCCGGCTCCGGCGTTCAGCACAGTGAAGTCAACCCGTCGAGTACTGAGCTTTTAGAGCTCTTTCAAATTTGGGTCTTTCCCGCGGAAAAGGGAATTCGGCCCCGCTATGAGCAGATGGCCTTCCCTCCTCAGGAGAGAGTGGGGCGGTTGGAGCCAATGGTGTCGCCCATGGGTCAGGGTGGGCCACTCAGTGTGCAGCAGAACTTTTATCTCCAGGGTGGAGTTCTGGAGGTCGGACAAGAGGTGCAACATCGTCCACAAACACAACATGTTTGGCTGCAGGTGGCTCGAGGTCAAATTGAAGTGGAAGGGCAAAAGTTGGGCCCCGGCGATGGCTTGGGCTTGGATTTTAGTGACCAGCCAGAGGCTGATGGCCCAGCCTCTGCAAGCTCCGCCACTTCACCTCTTAGACTTGAGCCCTTTCGTATTAAGGCCTTACAGGCTGCCGAGTTTATTGTGTTAGAAAGCTGATCTCTCTTATCTTTCGTAGTTCGAGAGAGTCTTGTTTTGATTCAGGTGCTCAACTTATTCTTTGAGTGACTTCTCACTTTGAGCCGGTGAGAGATCTTAAGCCTTGCAGTCTCCCTCCATGGACATCATAATTAGATAGAGGGAGAGAATATTGAACGTTAGGTCACTGCCTGGCCTGCTAGGGCCGTTTATTTTTCTTTTTTTTCTGGGCTTATTCTCTCTTCAAAAGGGGAATGCTCAGTACAATTTGGGGGCCTTTTGGCGGGGCCCTTCCTGTTCAGTCACCAATCCAGATCCCTTTGCCTGGCGGGGCAGCAGTGACAACAACCATTGGGACCATCCAGCCAACTGGCGGGGCGGGGTTGTTCCCGGGCCCGGTGACGTGGCGGTCTTTGACTGTAGCTGCTATCGAAACTGCAATGTAGAGATCAATACGGCCATTCATGTGGCCGGAATTTCTATTGCTGAGACTTTCTCAGGGACTATCACTCAAGGAGCAACTTCAGAGATTCTGCTCGGGGCCTCCGGCTTCCAGCAAGCTGGAGGCAGCTTTGTGTCAAGTGCTGCGACCTTGACCCTAGAGGGAGATTTTTCTTTAAGTGCTGGCCACTTTACCGCTTCCTCAGGGGAGTTCATTGTTCGCCGAGACTTTTCAATTCTAGGTGGAACCTTTCACCACAACAATGGAACTGTGACCTTTTCTCATCTTAATTTGGGAGTCGATGCGGCTCAGTCCATTCAACTCCCTGAGACATTCAGTTTATGGAGAGTGCACTTTGGCGGAGGCAATAGCGGAGGGGGGCCAGCCAATTACGCTTGGGACATATCTTCCTCCAGCACCTTGGTGGTGGAAAATGATCTGAGCATTGGGCGCACGGAGTCAGGCGGAAGTGTCTTAGTGAACTCTGGTCAAATTGATTTGAGAGGGGACTTGGCTATTCAGCCGGGAGCGGGGTTAGGTTCGGCCAGCTTGATCTTTGGGGGTCTCGCCAATCAAACCTACACCAACAGTGGAGGCTTCAACTTAGCTGGGGATGTGGCCCTGTCAAAGCCTTCGGGAGTCGTCTCTTTAGAGGACGATATGGATTTGATTGGGGCCGGGCAAAACCTAAATATCACCTCAGGAACCTTCGATATCAATGGCCAGGACCTGGGAGTCAATGGAAGTATTGTCATTGGGTCGGGATCTCTGCTGAGATGTTCAGGAGGGAACTACAGTTCCGGCCTGTTTTTGAATAGCGGCATCTTGGACTGTGCCCAGATGCTGGGCTTCACTCCTCAGCCCATTGATTGGGCCTACACAGATGAGTTTTTTGAGGAGCCAGTTGTTGTTTCGGTGCAGAGCTTTCAGGGGCACACCTCAAATGCCACCAGCTTGGATGTTACCATTGCAGCCTACAGTGACTCTTCCTGTAATGACCTGGCCTTTGGAACTCTCTTAACCGCCAGTAACCCTGTGACGGCCATTGCGGGAGTGGCGGAGTTTGATGAGGTCTACTACACTCAGCCGCACACCATTTACATTGGGGCCTCTGGGGCCGGAGTGGTGTCTGGATGTTCGGAGGCCATTGTTGTAGAGCCCGACCCCCGGTTGATTTTAGTGTACAACACAAACTTTAGCTCAGGCACCGGGGTGACCCTGCCTTTGCGTGGCACTGTGGATGTGGAGGTCGATTGGGGAGACCCTTCAGCCAACTCCAGCTGTCCTCGAACTGCGACCACAGCAGGTAACTTGACTTGCACTTATCCGGCCAATGGAGTTTACACAGTCATTGTTACCGGTAGTTTAACCCAATTTGGCAATGGTACGGGGACTTATACCAATGCCACTCGCCTAGTGCGGGTGGAAAAATGGGGGCAGCTGGGTCTGCAAAGTTTGGCTGGGGCCTTTCGGGGAGCCACCAACCTGAATGAGGTGACAAGAACTCCTCCTTCCTCGGTGACGGACATGCACTATATGTTTTATGGAGCGAATTCATTCAATTTCCCTATAGGGTCCTGGAATGTGAGCAGTGTCACGGACATGCGCTATATGTTTTATGGAGCTAGTTCTTTCAATCAGCCCATAGGCTCTTGGAATGTGAGCAATGTCACTGATATGCAATATATGTTTTTTGGGGCCAGTTCCTTCAATCGGCCTATTGAAACCTGGAATACCTCCAGTGTCACCAATATGAGTTATATGTTTTATGGAGCCAGTTCGTTTAATCAGCCTCTGGCCAGTTGGAATACTGCTGCTGTGACAGACATGAGTTATATGTTTTATGGAGCCAGTTCGTTTAATCAGCCTCTGGCCAGTTGGGATACTTCGAGTGTAACGACTATGCATTCAATGTTTCGTCAAGCCAGTGCCTTCAATCAGCCTATCAGTTCTTGGGATGTGAGCAATGTCACCACGATGAACTCGATGTTTCGTCAAGCCAGTGCCTTCAATCAGCCTTTGAATGGTTGGGTTTTGTCGAGTCTTACAGATATGATGAGGATGTTTAATAGTGCCAGTGCCTTTAATGGTTCCATTGGGGATTGGGATGTTTCAAATGTCACTAATATGAGTTATTTGTTCAGCGGGGCCAGCTCCTTCAACCAGCCTTTGAACTCGTGGACGCCATCAAGTGTTACGAATATGAGCTATATGTTTCAGAGTGCCAGTTTGTTTAACCAGCCTTTGAGTGGTTGGGATGTTTCTTCTGTAGCAACGATGGCTTACATGTTTAGTGGGGCCAGTTTGTTTAACCAGCCTCTTGGAGCCTGGAACACCTCTAGCGTTACGAATATGAGCTATATGTTTCAGAATGCGGGCTCCTTTAACCAGCCTTTGAGTGGTTGGGATGTTTCTTCTGTAACAACGATGACCTATATGTTTAGGGGAGCATCCAGTTTTAATGAGTCTCTTTTGGGTTGGGATGTCTCAAGTGTTGTTAATATGAGTTATATGTTCCAGAGTGCGAGCTCCTTTAATCAGCCCTTAGGGGGCTGGGATATATCGAGTGTGACAAACATGAGCTATATGTTTAATGCGGCTAGTTTCTTCAATCAGCCATTGAGTTCGTGGACTCCTTTAAGTGTCACGAACATGAGCTATATGTTCACCAATGCCACTTCCTTCAACCAGCCATTGAATTCTTGGAACACCTCAAATGTGACGACAATGAGCTATATGTTTAGTGGTGCCAGTGCGTTTAATGAGGACATTGGCGACTGGGACACTTCTAAAGTGACG
>SKLV01000092.1 GCA_007121385.1 Bdellovibrionales bacterium | reverse complement strand
TGCCAGAGCTTGACCACAGCTTTGACGACAATTGGATATCGCAGCCTGGCATCCCCGATAAACCCGGTTATTTAAACCTGCAACTGTTTGATGCCTTCCTCTAACATCTCTCCCAGTACCAGTCATAGATTGAGAAGTATCACGCTCCGTTCTGGCCTCATCACTCACTAAGGCACCCACGGCTACTTCATCTCCGTTTGCTGCTCGAACACACTGACGATTACCTGTTCTAACCACTTTTTGACAGCTCTCAAGAGCCGCAACTAGCTCTTTGTGCTCAGGAAGGGCGTTTGCGAATGTGGGTTCAGCAACAGGAGTGGCAACGGGACCACCACTCCCCCAACTTGTTGGAGAAAATAAAGTCATGGCGAGAAGTGTGCCGGCGAGGAGGGAAACTGACTGAATGGAGTTTTTCAACATATTCATACATTTCAGTATGACCAATTTTTGGGCAGGGTGGGGCGAAAAGTGTTATCCCTTGGCACTTTTTTAAATGGCTGAGTGATCTCAACAATTTATGTGTGTCTCATTATGAGACTGAGAGGTTGAAAAGTTTGGAGATTAGACAGTTTGGCTGTTCGCTTTTCTACCCTGCCAACTGTAACCTTATGTGGAGCCTCAGACACCACGACTCGGGCTGGGCTCGTTCAGTTCAGTTCAGTTCAGTTCAGTTCAGAAATCTTTAGTTCATAGGCCTGGGTGATCCCACTCCAGTAATCGGTTTTTCCAATTTTTCCATTTTCTAATCACGAGCTCGCACTTTTTTCTTGACGACCAAATGGACTCTCTAAAAGCCTCAGCCTTCCACTTTAAGACGTTGACGATAGTAAAAAAGAAGCTTGGCCTGAGAGCGTTGGTTCACAGGCACTTTAAAGCCTTTAGATGCGCTGTTGGAAAAAGGTTTCGGCCCTCACAAAACGAGCATTTTCAAAACTCGTGTTATGGTCACGGCAAAGCTTAAACCCAAGGAGCCCCTATGAACTTAAATACTCTCAGTGATCGCGATCTGCTCACTCAAACTCAGCAGCTGGTACAAAAAGAAAGAGAACTGCTTGGCCAAATTCTCCATCACCTCAAAGAAGTGGAGAGGCGAAAGCTCTACTCGGATTTGGGTTACGGCAGCCTATTTGATTACTGCCTGGGTGAACTGAAATACTCAGAGGGTCAGGCGGGCCGCCGCATTCAGGCCTTAAAACTCATTCGCGAGTTGCCCCAAGTGGAGGAAAAAATTGAGAGCGGGGCCCTCAATTTAACCCACATCTGCCAGGCCCAGAGCTTTTTTAAGCATATGCATAAGGCTGCGAGCAAGGGCGAAATCATGAGCGCAAGCAAAAATCAAAGCATAAACTCCAACATGGGCTTCTTGAACAAAGAGCAAAAACTGCAAGTGCTCCATGAAATAGCCCATAAGTCCGCTCGGGAAACCCAAGCCCTTTTGCTCGCCAAGACAGCCCAGGTAGGACTAGCTCCTCAACTGCCTGCCGAAAGAGAGCGGGTGCTCAGCGAAGAGCACTCCGAGTTTCGCCTAATCATCAATCAAGAGCTGCGGCGGCGGCTGGAGGAAGTAAAAAGCCTTCTTGGCCCCAAGGCCCTGGGGATGAGTCTGGGGGAACTGGTGGCGGCCATGGCGGACCTCAGCCTTGAGACCCTGAAAGACAAAAAATTCGGCAAAAGAAGATCCAATGAAATTGGGAGTGGCTTCCCAAAGACCGAAGCGGATCAAAGTTGTCCGCAAGCTCTAGCCAAAGCAAAAAAAGAGGGGATTGGGTCAGCCAGCACAGGAAAAATGATAAATGGGCACCTTAGAAATTCCCGTCCTTGCCCAATGAAAAATTCCATAACGCCGGCGAAGCCCTGCGTAAAATTCTCAGCAAAATCAAATAGGCCGAAGTCCGCCGTCAGGAGATCGGAGACAACTCTGATGCCCATGTCTGGAGAGGCAAAATCAATGACAAAAAAGCCGCGGTCCATTGCAAAGAGCCAAAGATGGCAGGTCTGGCAGAGGGATAAAGGCGCTTGTGGCAAATGTGGCAGCCAGTTGAATTTGCAGTTGGATCATCGGGTGCCGGTCGCCTGGGGTGGCACTGGAGAATTGGAAAACCTAAGACTTTTATGTGGCAATTGCAATTTGCGGGAGGGGATTAAGAGCTTTGGCGCTGCCAAAATGAGGCGAGTGAGAGCCGGACGGGCCAAGGCCAAAAAGGTCAGTGCTGAGAGCTTTATGGGCAACCCTGGGGCCCCAAAGGAGAGCAAGAAGCTGAGAGGAGCTGGGCATCTCTATGCGATAGAAACAAGCTGTCTAGAATAGAAAACTTTTCGGCTCCCTGCAAAACATTGACATTGCAGCTGATCATCGGCTTTGATCATAAAAATTCAATGGAGGGGAAATACATGAAAAACAACCATAGGCAAAACATATTCAAGAGAGAGAGTTTCAACCCGAGTGGTCTGCTGATCAGCTCCAACACTTATGTTAAGGCCATTCAGGGCCTGGCACTGATTTTGGCCATGGGCTTGTTAGGCTTAAGCCAGGGGGCTCAGGCTCAACATCAGTTTGGTTTTAATGTGGGGTTGGGGGCGCCCTATCTGATGCAGGCCGGGCTGGAGTACTCTCATTCCTCGCGGCAATTCAGTGCTGAGGTGGGCTACAACCAACTAAAATATACCTTTGAAGATGTGGATATTGCTCTGACTAAACCGGAGCTCTCTTTGCGCTGGCACCCCGCCGAAGGAGCTTTTTTTGTGGGCGCTGGAGTGGGTCAGATGGACTTGGACTTGGGCGTAACAGGAACAGTTTCTGCTCAGACCGTCAACATTGACGTCAACTTTAAGGCCATGACGGTCACTCCAAAAATAGGCTGGCTGTGGGGCTACTCTGGGGGTGGCTTTTTTGGCGGCTTGGACCTTGGGCTGCAAGTTCCCTTGAGCACCAGCTCTAGTTTGACCACTAACGCTGATCCCCTGCTGCAAGCCCAACCTGAGTTCCAACAGCTGCGGAACGACGTGGAAGATGTAGAGAAGCTATTGGGAAAAACCAGCTTACCTGTAGTGACGGTGTTGCGTCTCGGATACCTTTTTTAAACGGCTCACGACCAAAGAAACAGAGTAGGTCAGCGCATGGAAAGATGGATCTCCTTATTTGGACTGATCACTATGGTGGCCATCGCCTACTCTTTAAGCCAACAGCGCCGGCAAATTAGCTGGCGCTTGGTGGGCTGGGGCCTGGGGCTGCAGATCACCCTGGGACTGCTTGTCTTAGGGGTTCCGGCTCTGGGCTTTTCAGGGCCTCTACAGGGTTTATTTAGTGGGGCCAATCGTCTGATCAACGCCCTTTTGGATTTTAGCCTGGAGGGCAGTCGCTTTATTTTTGGAGCCCTTGTGGACAATGAGGAGCTGGGCTTTATCTTTGCCTTTCAGGTGCTGCCCACCATCATCTTTATGTCCTCGCTCATGGCTGTATTCTACCATTGGGGAGTGATGCAGAGGCTGGTGAGCGCCATGGCCTTTGGCATGCAAAAGCTGATGGGCACCTCGGGGGCCGAGTCCCTGGCGGCAGCGGCCAATGTCTTTGTGGGGCAAACCGAGGCCCCTCTGGTGGTGCGCCCCTATATCGCCCGCATGACTCAGTCCGAGCTCTTTACCCTTATGGTGGGGGGAATGGCCACCGTGGCGGGAGGAGTTTTGGCCGCCTATGTGGGGCTGCTCCGCCACCTGATCCCCGACATTGCCGGCCACCTGCTCACCGCCAGTGTGATGTCCGCTCCTGCTGCTTTAGTGATCGCCAAGATCATGTTGCCAGAAACGGAAGTGCCAGAGACTTTGGGGAAGACCGGCAGGGCGAAGACTCAGCGCGAACAGGTCAATGAAGCCGACAATTCTGCAAAGCCAACTTTGGAGAGCACAAACCCCAGCACCTTAAAGGCCCCACAGAACCTTACCCACAAGGACAATGACCAAAAAAGTGCCTACCGCAACAGCATTGAAGCTGCAGCAGCGGGAGCCTCAGAGGGCCTAAAACTAGCTCTCAATGTAGCGGCCATGCTCTTGGCTTTTATTGCCCTCGTCGCCTTGGTCAACAGCGGACTGGGACAAGTGGGCGGCTGGGTGGGAGTGGAACTCAGTCTGCAGCTTATCTTAGGTTATCTATTTGCTCCACTGGCCCTCGTGATGGGCATCCCCTGGTCTGAAATTTTAGTGGCCGGAGGCTACTTGGGAGAAAAGATTGTTCTCAATGAGTTTGTGGCCTACTTAAACTTGGCGCAAAACGGGGGCCATTTGAGCGAGAGAACTCTCGTGATCTTATCCTATGCCCTGTGCGGCTTTGCCAACTTTGCCTCTATCGCCATTCAAATTGGCGGCATTGGCAGTCTGGCCCCTGAGCGCCAAGGAGATCTCGCCCGCTTTGGCCTGCGCTCCATTGTGGGCGGAAGTCTTGCAGCCTTTATGACCGCCAGTATTGCTGGATTTTTGATTTAGCTCTGAGTCTTAGTTTTTCACCCGTACCGACAGGGCTTGAACCTCCAGCCACTGGGGCTGAAGCTTTTCCAGTAGAGACCAGCCGCCAAAGAGGACCAATCCATAGACCCAGGTGGAGTAGAGAGTGGCCGGGAAAAAGGGCACGGCCATCACATAGCAGAGCCACAGCCCCTCGGCGGTGCGCGGATAGAGAAGGCCATTGGCCCAAACTCCCAAGTTGCTCACAAAGAAAAAGATAAAGGGGGCCAAGGTTAAGAGGGCAGCCCGATGGCCCCAAGAGCCAAGACCCGCCGAGCCCTTAAACCACCAGAATCCTGACACCACAATCAAAGCGTAACCCAAATAAACAGCCCACATTCCCGGATAAGTGCCCAGCCACAGGTCACTCAGGCCAATGGCCAAGAGAGGGACAGCCAAAGCCAAGCCTCGGTGCTGAATGTGAGCGCCGGCAAAAAGCGCCATGGCCAGTAAGGGAGTGAAATTCGGGGGGTGGGGCAACCAGCGAAATAAAACTCCCGCCACAATAAAAGCCAAAAGCAACAGCCAGCGCATCGTCTTTCACCTCCAAGACTGAAATAAACTGAGACTTAATGTGCGTCAAAAAGCGGCTTTCGGCAAGCTTGATTGCACCGGACTCATCTGCTGTAATGGAGCCGCAAAGGGAGAGGGCCGCTCAAAGGGCTGAGACAGCAATAGATTCCCCTCGACAAAAGGAGTTATGGCTATGACGGGTCAGTTGGTGCTACTGCGACATGGTGAGAGCCAGTGGAATCGGGAAAACCGCTTTACCGGTTGGGTGGACGTAGACCTCAGCCCCAAGGGCGAAGAAGAGGCGCGTCAAGCCGGACAACTCCTTAAAGCAGAGAACTTTCTCTTTGACCAGGTCTACACCTCGGTGCTTCGCCGAGCCATTCGCACTCTGTGGCTGGCTTTAGGCGAAATGGAGCAGGAGTGGCTGCCGGTCGCCAAAGACTGGAGACTCAATGAGCGGCACTATGGCCAGCTCCAGGGGCTCAACAAAGCTGAGACGGCCCAGAAATATGGGGAGGACCAAGTCTTTATCTGGCGGCGCAGCTACGACACCCCTCCCCCTCCCCTCCCCTTAGAAGATCCTGGCCACCCCCGCTTCGACCGCCGCTATAGCTTAATTGCCCCAGAGCATTTGCCTCAGAGCGAAGCCCTCAAGCAAACCAAGGAGAGGGTGATGCCTCTTTGGGCCGAAAAAATCGCTCCCGATCTCAGGCAGGGGAAAAATGTTTTGATTGTGGCTCACGGCAACAGCCTCAGAGCTCTGATCAAAGAGCTGGATCAGATCAGTGATGAGGCCATTGCCGATCTGAATGTTCCAACTGGGATTCCTCTTTTTTACCAACTAGAAGCTGCAGCTTCCGGCCGCTTTGGAGTCAAAGCCAAAAGGTATTTGGGCGACCAAGAGGCAGCGGAAAAAGCGGCTCAGGCCGTGGCCAATCAGGCCAAGGCCAAATCATGATGGAGGTCTGGGGGAAAGGGGCTCGGGCCCTAGCCTCTGTGACTGGGACAGGATCAACCAACCGGAGGGCCTTGGGGCTGTTCACGGGGCTGGTATTGGGGCTAATTGTAGGACTGTCACCGGCCCAGGCCTCTTCCAGAGCCACAACCTCTCCCTCGAGCAAGGCTCTGTATTTGGGTGGGGGCCTGATCTCCTACAACTCACTCACCACCACATCCAGCCTCAGAGGAGAGGTGGATTTGTTCGGGGAACCCTACCTTCCCATCAACCTGCAGTTTTTTTTGCCCCTCAAAGCCGGATGGCAACTGGCCCCAAGACTCAACGCCAGCCTTTTGGGTGGGCAATTAAAAGATGGGGCAGGACAAAGCTTTATAGCTTACTTCAGTTTACCTTTCACTAAGACCTTTTACCAAGGTCAGAACACTCAAAATCAGTCTGTGCGCTGGGATTGGTCCACGGGACCGGCTCTGTGGCAGCAGACTCTTGTGGGCCGAGGCGGCACAGTGACTCTCAACGATGGCACAGGGATGCAGACCTTTTATCGTCCCTCGGGAACCTCAAGGGCGCAAATGCTGCTTTGGCATTTGGGCCTGGGCTATAGTTTGAATCAGTGGCGAATGGATATGGAGCTGGCCCTCAACTGGCCCTCCAGTGAAAGACAAACTCAACATTTGATGTTTTTACTCAGCTATCAGCTATGGGAGAGTCAGTAAAATGGGAGTTTTCCGCACTCAAAGAAGTCGACATGAACCAGCCCAACTGAGAAAAAGACCCCCCGGCCCTGCCCTGAAGAAGATCGCTTTGGGGCGAATCCTTAATCTCACGACCCTAGCCGCTCTCTTATCTGTCCCTACACAAACAATCGCTTTTAGCCTGGGAGGCAGTAGCGACTTAAAGGGCTTTCCTCAAAAACAGGTGGCTGTGTTTCTCAACCCAAGCCTCTGCCCGCCAGGTACTGAGCAAGACCTTCAAGCCGCCATTGACCTATGGAATTCAGTTCCCAGTAGTTCCCTAGAGTTGACCTACTCAGGCCTAACCAGCACCACAGCTGCTGACTTGGGAGGTTTAAATCTCACCGAGCCCGTGGCTGTGGCCTGCTCTTCAGATTTTGGCACTGACAACCCTTTGGGCTGCGACCCAGCCTGCGTGGATGCGGTCTCCGCTGTGGGAGGAAGTTTGCTGGACGGGGTCCGCCTGAGCCGAGGCCTGATTCTGGTCAATGTCACCCCAGGGGCCACGGCCAATATGAACAACTTGGCCACCACACAGCGCCGGATTGTTCTGGCCCATGAGCTGGGCCATGTGCTGGGCCTCGGGCACAGCGGAGAGCCCTCAGCCCTTATGTTTTATAGTATTGCGGGTAAACAGCGGCTGGCCCTTCACCAAGACGACATGGATGGCCTCACCTATCTCTACCCACGCAACGAATTGGGAGGCGATGCCCTGATGGCCTGCGGGCGAGTGGCGGCGCCCGGGAGCTTATACTCGCCCCCTCCTCCTCCCGGTTTGTGGAATCCGAAGCGAGGAGGCACCGCCAAAGCTTCCTCCCCATCTTCCCAAACTCCCTGG
This sequence comes from Bdellovibrionales bacterium, assembly GCA_007121385.1. Taxonomy (GTDB): domain Bacteria; phylum Bdellovibrionota; class Bdellovibrionia; order Bdellovibrionales; family UBA1609; genus SKYF01. Next base: position 15,191 of record SKLV01000092.1, on the reverse strand, counting down.
GGTGGGGTCGTGGCTTTACTGCTTCCCCTCCTCCTGGTCTTGAGCTTGAGAATCTGGCTGAGCCAAAATTGGCTGAGCCAAAGCCACGAAACTCCACCCTATGGAGACAGCCTGTGATGAACTCTCCCTCCCCCCTTAGAGCCCCTCTTGCAAAACACAAAATGTTTTTCTCAGCCGGACACACCCGCAGTATAGAATCTCGGCGCCAACAGTTGGAAAAACTCAAAATCATGGTGGAGAAGAACAGTCAAAAGATCATTCAGGCTGTCTATAGGGATCTACGACGAGCGGAGTTCGAGACTTACGGAGCAGAAGTTGCTCCCATTTTGGAGGAGTGTCGACTGGCCCTGCGCCATTTAAAAAAGTGGTGCCGCCCACAAAAAGGGAAAATGCCTTTGTTTCTCAAGCCGGGAAGGGCCCGCATTCACCCCGACCCCTATGGTCATGTGCTCATCATCTCACCTTGGAACTATCCCTTTAGCTTAAGTTTGATCCCTCTTGTTGGCGCCCTGGCGGCGGGCAATGTGGTGAGCCTTAAGCCCTCGGAGTTCTCCCCCCACTCTTCCAGACTTCTCCGGGAACTCTTTCAGGAGTACTTTGACCCCGACTGGGTACAGGTCTTTGAAGGAGACCACAAGGTCAGCCAAGACCTTTTGCAGGAGCCCTTTGACTATATCTTTTTTACCGGCAGCCCGCGAGTCGGGCGACTGGTGATGGAGGCGGCCAGCCGCCATCTGACTCCTCTGACTTTGGAGCTGGGAGGAAAAAGTCCTTGCTTAGTGGAGAAGACAGCGGAACTTGTGCCCACCGCCCGCAGGATCTGCTGGGGGAAGTTTCTCAATGCCGGTCAAACCTGTATCGCCCCGGACTATCTGGTGGTGGAAAAAGCGGTGGCCCCTGCTCTAATCCAGGAGATGAGTCAGTGCCTTGATGAGTTTTACGGGCCCCAGCCTCAGCGCAGCTGGGACTATGGGCGGATTGTTAATCAACACCATCACCAAAGGCTCAAAAACTACCTGACTCAAGGGGAGATTCTGGTCGGCGGAGACTTCAATGATGAAGATTTTTATTTAGCTCCCACCCTGATTCGCCCTCACAGCCTGGACACAGCCTTAATGAATGAGGAGATCTTTGGGCCTATTTTACCTATTATTGAGGTCAAGGACATCAGTGAGGCTCGTGAGCTCATTGATCGTTGGCCCCAGCCACTGGCCCTCTATCTCTTTACGGAAAACAAACAAGTGACTCGCCAATTTATTGAAGGAGTCTCTTTTGGCGGTGGAGTCATTAACGACACCATTAAGCAGGCGGGTCCTGCCACCCTGCCCTTTGGAGGCGTGGGCAACAGTGGAATGGGTCAGTACCATGGCCGTTACAGCTTTGAGACTTTCTCTCGCAAAAAAACAGTCCTCCACCGCCCCACTTGGCTGGACCCGACCTTTATTTATCCACCCTACACCAACAAGCTGCGCTGGCTGAAAAAGCTCTTTTAAACCTTGTCAAAGCCTAGCCCCCAGGCGAGGCCGCAGGAGGCCCAGCAAATTCGAAGCTGAGGGGCTGTGGCTTATCTTTCGAGCTCGGTGCTGAGTTTAAAAAAGGAATTCTTCTTGGTCTCCCTCAAGGTCAACCGCTTCAGCTTTGGAAAGTGCTCTGGCCACTTTGCCTTCAGCTGAGCATAAAATTTCTCGGCGATAATCTCGCCAGAGGTGTTGCCCAAGTGGTCGTTGAGGAACTGACCATGATAGGGGTCTATAAGAGTTTTTTTGACCAACTGATCCAGCTCCCAGCGGGGAAGGACCAGACCAGTCACGGGGTCCACCACTCCTTCAAGGGTCAGCTCCACTTTGTACTCGTGGCCGTGAACTGCTGAGCACTTGTGGTAGAGAGCTTGGTTTTCCTCCATACTCAGGTCAGGATTGTGGTGGCGGTGCAGACAGTTGATCCAATAGCGGCGGGACAAGTCCACCACCGGGCGCCCCTCTTTGCTGTCTCCCCAAAAGTCCACCCAAAAATCTCGGCTCTCCTTGAGGTGAACACCGATCAACTCCACCCCCGAAGAGAGCCTCTCTTTGAGCTGGGGAAATAAAAAAACCGCGATGTTTTCAGCAGTGGGAACTGTCCTTTGGAATCTCTCCACATCCTCATTCAAGAAACGATGATCCAAGAGCTCGCTCACCGCTTTAAGTTGGGAATGAAACTCTTTGGGCTCCAAATCCGCTAGAATCTGGGCCCTTAGAACAAAATTGTGGCCCAGTCCATGGGGGCTGTAGTCCTCGCCGAAGACTTTTTGATTTTCTTCTTCGGATAAAAGTGGACTGTGGTATCGGTGACCACAGCTAAAATGGACTTCTCGAGTGTAAGCCATGGGCCAAGGACTGCGATCAAGAGCTGAAGTGTTCATAATAGCTCCCTTATAAGCTAAATTCCTAAGTCGTGCAGCTGCGAAGAGGTGACCCAGCTCCTTTGGGGCATCGCATTAACGAAGTCTCTCTTCAGGCAAAAGAGCTTGAATCCCCAGAGCTTTCTCTATGTAATTCTCGATGAACCTTTAAGATAATTCAACTCAGAGAACCAACTTTAAGAGGAGATTCCACTATGACTCACGTTTTTATGAAGCCCGGGTACCTAGGACTTGTGATTGCGCTTTTTTCCTTATCCATCAGCCCGTCAATAGCCTTTGCGGAAAAGAATCAGGAAGCCGGAATCGAAGGCACTGCTACAGCCATCGACCTTAAAAACAGTGAGTTCACCTGGAGAGCCAATAAAAAGATTGGCAGTGGTCACTATGGAAATATCTTTCTCCAGTCAGCCACTGCTGAAATAAAGGATGGAAAAATCCAATCCGCGGAATTTATCATGAATATGAAGTCCTTTACGGTCACTGACCTCAGAGGACGGATGCAGAGGCGCTTTATGAACCATGTGAAGAGTGGAGATTTTTTTGAAGTGGAAAAATATCCCACAGCTCGACTGGTGATTGAAGAGCAAGTGGATGACACCACTGTCCGCGGCCAACTCACCATCAAAGAGCAAACTCAGCCCATCACCATCCAATTCACCCAGAATGAAGGAATTTATCAGGGCACTATGACCTTTGATCGCACTCAATTCGGTATCACCTACAACTCAGAGAACTTTGTGAAAGTGGCCGCTGACCAAATCATTCAAGACGAGGTGACCCTAGAGTTTAAAGTGGCTCTAAAAGCACCTAAAGCAGCTCCCAAGGTGGCTCAAGAGAACTAATTTCTAAAAAAAAGAGGGGGGCCCATGGAAAAAATTTGGCTCAAAAAGTACCCGCCAGAAGTACAACCCGAGATTGACCTCAACCAATACAACTCCATCGTGGAGCTGTTTGAGGAGAGCTGTCGCAAGTTCAGTGAAAAAACGGCCTTTGTGAATATGGGCACGGAGTTGACCTATGAAGATGTCAACTATATGAGTGCTCAGTTTGCCGCCTTTTTACAGAACACAGCGGGGCTCAAAAAGGGTGACCGCATTGCCATTCAAATGCCCAATGTCCTGCAGTATCCTATCGTTCTGTTCGGCGCCTTGCGAGCGGGCTTGGTGGTGGTCAATACCAACCCCCTCTATACAGCCAAAGAGATGCGCCACCAGTTTAAGGACTCAGGGGCCAAGGCCATTGTGATCCTGGCCAATTCAGCGGCCCACCTGGAGGAGATTCTCAGCGAAACTGATATTCAGACTGTGGTGGTCACTGAAGTCGGAGACCTTTTGGGCTTTCCCAAGTCTCTCTTGGTCAACTCCATCGTCAAATATGTGAAGAAAATGGTGCCTCGCTACAGCTTGCCTGAGGCCTACAGCTTTTGGGATGCCATGGAGTTAGGAGCTACCCAGACCTACACTCCCGTCATCTCTTCCCAAGAGGATTTGGCTTTCCTCCAGTACACCGGAGGTACTACAGGAGTGTCAAAGGGGGCTATGCTCACACATAGAAACATCCTGGCCAATATGCTGCAGATTGGGGAATGGATGAAGCCCCTGCTCAAAGAAGGGGAGGAGGTGGCCATTTGTGCTCTGCCTCTCTACCATATTTTTTCTCTCACAGTGAATGGCCTGGCCATGACGAAGATTGGGGCCACCAATCTAATGGTCACTAACCCCAGAGACATTCCGGGCTTTATCAAGACTCTGCGCAAAAATAAATTCACTGTGTTTCCCGGATTAAACACCCTGTTCAATGCTCTGATGAACCATCCTGACTTTCGGCAAATTGACTTCACTCCTCTCAAAGCCAGTGTAGCCGGAGGCATGGCTCTACAAACGGCTGTGGCTCGGCGCTGGATGGACCTCACCAAGAGTGTGATTGTTGAAGGCTATGGTCTCACTGAGACTTCACCAGTGGTTTGCTGCAACCCCATAGATGGCAAGGACAAAGTGGGCTTTATTGGCCTTCCCCTCCCCTCCACTGAGGTTAAATTGGTGAACGAAGAGGGCCAAGAGGTGAATGTGAGTCAAATCTCTGGAGATGAGGGCTTAAGCGAGCCGGGTGAGCTCTGTGTGCGAGGGCCTCAAGTCATGTCTGGCTATTGGCAGCAGGTCGAGGAGACCGCCAAGGTTTTGGACTCAGAAGGCTGGCTGAAAACGGGGGATGTGGCCTGCGTGGACCAAGAGGGCTACTTTAAAATTGTGGACCGGAAAAAAGATATGATTCTCGTTTCCGGCTTTAATGTCTACCCCAATGAGGTGGAAGAAGCGGTAATGAGCAATAACAAGGTCCTGGAAGTGGCTGCTGTCGGTGTGGCTGACGAGAAGTCTGGTGAAGTGGTCAAAGTTTTTGTTGTTCGCAAGGACCCCAGCCTCACCGCCGATGAGGTTATTGAAACCTGCCGCAAAAACTTGACCAGCTATAAAGTTCCCAAACAGGTAGAGTTCCGCGAGGAGCTGCCCAAAACCAATGTGGGGAAAATTCTGCGTCGGGCTCTGAAGTGAGAAAAAGACCTAAAGTTCAGGAGGATTCTATTTGAGTCAGAGCCGCAAGATTTCAGAGATCGGGTCCACCCCAAAGAAGGCCCTACGAATCAATGCTGACGAGGGCCGCTACGGGACCTTTGCGGAGATTGGCGCCGGCCAAGAAGTGGCCCGCCACTTTTTCCAGGCCGGCTTGGCCTCTCAGACCGTGGCCAAAACCATGTCGGCCTACGACATGGTTTTTAGCGATGAGATCTATGGCAAAGCCGATCGCTATGTCTCTCAGGGACGGCTGGTCAAAATGCTGGAACATGAGTTCTACCTACTGCAGCAGAGGCTGGAAAAGCAGAGGGGACAAAAAACCCAGTTTTTTGCCTTTGCCGACACAGTCAGCACCAGCAGTCATAACCTTCAGCGCTGTCACGGCTGGATGGGGGTGCGCTTTCAAGAAGAACCCGGAGCTCCTCACAACGATATTGTCATCCATGTGCGCATGCTAGAGCGCCAGCGCCTTCAACAACAGGAGGTCTTAGGCCTTTTGGGGGTAAACCTTCTTTATGCTGCTTTTTATCTCAAAAAAAATGGCTCAGAGATGGTCGCCTCTCTCACCGACAGCATCGGTGAGGGGCGCATGGAGATTGATATGATCCGCACCAGTGGGCCGGCCTTTGCCCATCTGGACAATCGACTCCTCAGCTTGGAGCTGGTCTTACAAAAGCTCTCCCCGGCCGTTCTCTTTGCTCCCGACGGACAGGTTCTTCATGCCTCCGATGCCTTTTTCGGCAAAAATCTGCTGGTGCAACGAGGGGCCTTTCGCCCCGTCACCCTCACCAATGTGGAGATTTTGGAGAGAGGCTTGGAGCAGATGCGACAGAAGCTGAAGCTCAGCGAAGACTCTCTGATGGTGCTCTTTGAGATCACCATGAAGAACCTCCAAGAAGAGGGAAAAGTGGACCCTCAGGACTTCCTCAATCGCGTGGACTCCTTGGGTCAGTTAGGACATCCCGTCCTGATCTCTGACTTCTTCTTGTTTTACCAACTCAAGAGCTATTTACGCCAGCGCACTGACCAGTGGATTGTCCAAGTGATTGGAGCGGCTCACCTAGAAAAGCTCTTTGCCCCTGAGCACTACAGAGAACTGCCTGGAGGGATTCTTGAAGGCTTTTCCCGTCTCTTTGACGAGCGCACTAAGATGTTTGTCTTTCCCTATAAGTCTGACCAAATCTGCAGCACGGCTCAGAGCTTCTTTCCCGAACCCAGACAACTCCATCTCTTTAAGCATCTGATGGACAACCAGTGGATTGAGGACATCTTAGGATGTGACGATGTGGACACATCCATCCACTCCGCCGATGTGCGGAACATGTTAATCCGGGGCGATACCCAGTGGGAGGCCTTAGTGCCCCCCGCCGTGCGAGACTATATTAAAAGCCATAAGCTTTTCCTCTCCTCGCCAGCTCCATCGGCCGAACCTGGAAGCGGCGAACCCATTTAGTCTCTGTATGAAGTGCAAAAGTCCGCCAACCACTGCACAGCCTGACCACTGGCACCCGCTTCGGTGTAGGCTCCCTCGGCCGAGTCCTTCCAGGCATAAATGTCCAAGTGGGCCCAGGGCTTGGACTTGACAAAGCTCTCTAAAAATAAAGCGGCCGTAATCGCCCCACCAAAGCCGTCCACCGCATTGGTCATATCCGCCACTGTGGACTTCATGGATGGGCGATACTTTTGATGCAGAGGCATGGGCCAGCCCAAGTCGGCCATCCGCCGACTGGACTCCAGCAATGCTTGGCTTAAGTCTTCTCGATTGCTAAACAGACCGGCCAAATCCACCCCTAGACCGGCCTTGATAGCTCCTGTCAATGTGGCCACATCAATCACGATAGATGGCTCATCGGCTCCCTTTTGGGTGACAGCCACATCCAAAGTGTCGGCCAAAACCAGGCGCCCCTCGGCATCGGTATTGTGAATTTCCACCTCCAGGCCTGAGCGAGACTTTAAAATATCACTGGGGCGAAAAGCTTTTTGATCCACTGAGTTTTCAGCCAGAGCCAGGTAAAAATCCATAGGCCTCTTTAAACCGCTTAAACAGGCCCAATAGGCCAGACCCATCACGCTGGCCGCTCCTCCCATGTCTTTTTTCATCAGCCGCATATTGGAGCCCGGCTTAAGGTTAAGCCCGCCAGAGTCAAAGGTGATCCCCTTGCCCACAAAGGCCAAGGGCCGAGGAGCCTTTTTGCCTAAGCCAGAAGGTCTATACTTCACCCTCACCAAACAGGGAGGGTGGGGAGCCGACTCACCCACGGCCACAAAAAGCCCCATCTGCTCCTGCCTTAAGCGCTCCACATCCCAAACCTCAACCTTTACATCCCTCTGACTTTTAAAGAGCCTTTTCACCTCTTGGGCAAAGCTCTGGGGATGAAGCCGATTGGGGGGCAAATTGACCAAGTGTCGGCTGAGGTTGACCCCCCGACTCAAACAAGAGGCCTCTTTGACCCATTCTGGGCTTATAGCCTTGCCCTGACTAAGAATGTTGAGCTGAATGGCCAAAGGAAAGCTCTGCCTTTGTACTCTTAAGTAGCTGTAGGCGGCCACATCCAAGCCCACTAGAGCCCCCAAGGCCTCCTCTTTCTCGGCCCCCATCAGCTCCACCTCCAGTTGGGACACTTGAGTGCTGAGAGCCTGGGCCACCAAAGGCCCCATGGCATCCCGATAAAGCCCATAAAGACTGCTCTGTCCGGACTCCTTAAGCCCATTCAGTTTCACAACCCACAGAGGGCCTGAATCCCGACTGAAACTAAAAAAAGAGCCCTTGCCCTGGGTGACCAAACCCAGCTCCCAGGACTTAAGTCCCGCCACAGACTGAAGGTCTTTTGCAGCCTCAGCTCTCCAGAGGATAGCCCGAGCTGATAGGGCAGGCTCTGGGACCCTACCCATGGCTCTCCGAGCCATCGAAGAGCCTTTGCCTCGCCTGGTGGCCTGAGAAGGCCTAAGGCCCTCCACCACCCAACTCTGGATGGCTCTGTCTATACCAGCCCCAAGGTCTTGGGTCCTATTCTGCTCCTTAGAATCAGCTGTCCTTTTTTTTGACCTTGGCTTTTTCATAGATCTTAGCTCTCCCCTTCACCCTTAGATTCGGTTAACATAAAACAATGAGCGAATCTGAACCTCAACAGCTCTTGCGCTTTGTGCAAATCAATGCAGAAAATCTTTTTCTCTTTATGGATCTCTATCAGGGCCAGGATCTGAAGTCACTCAGTGAAAAGCAGTGGCAGGAACTCTCCTCCGCCAGTCAGAGCAATAAGCCCTTGGAAAAGACCCTGGCTCTGGCCCACAATCTCCTCAAGTTGCAACCCGATTTTGTCCTGCTTAACGAAGTAGGGGGAGTGGAGTCCCTAGAGAACTTCAACCGCCACTTTTTAGGCGACCAGTTTGAGGTCCACCTGCAAGAGGGGAACTCGGATCGAGGCATTGATATTGGCTATTTGGTGAGAAAAGGCCAGCCCCTTGAGGTTCAGCTGATCAGTCACAAAGATCGGCCTCTTGTTTGGCCGACCTCTGTAGAAGAAAAGGCTCCCGAACGGCCTCTTTACTTCTCTCGAGATGTGGCTGAGCTTCAGGTGCGGGCCAATGGCCACCCAGACCCTCAACTCATCCTGCTCCTAGTTCATCTTAAATCCAAGCTGGACCCTGATGGAACTGACCCTCAGGGCTATGCCCGCCGTTCAGCCGAATTAAAAACTCTAGTGGAACTCTACCAGGAGAGACGCCAACAGTTCCTGCAAACTCCAGTGATGGTGGCCGGCGACTTTAATGCTGAGTGCAAGCGCTCCCTCCCAGACCCTGAAATGCTCCCCCTCCTGGAGACCGATCTTTGCGATGTGTTGGATTTAACAAGTCTTGAAGGTCCTCAGCGCTACACCCAAGTTCAGGTGTCCCGCTACGGGCAAATTCAGGGCTTGCAGCTGGATCATATTCTGATTTCTCCAGAGCTCAAAACTTGGGCTCTTCCCGACCGCTGCTTTGTCTGCACCTATGAAAGTGATTTAGGAGTGCCGGCCAACCACCCGCTGACCTTACAAGAAAAGTGGCAACTCCCCTCAGATCACTATCCGGTCGTTGCCACTTTTAAGAATTTTCTTTACTAAAAATTGTCAATCTGAGGAAAAGAATTAGGCCCCATTGAGCCCCCTCTCGGAATATTGGGGGCTCTGTTATGAGCTCTCTTCTTAGTTGATCTCGAGCAGCTCCACTTCAAAGATAAGTACGGAATTGGGAGGAATGCCGGGGCGACCTCTCTCCCCGTAGGCCAGCTCAGCAGGGATGTAGAGCTCCCACTTAGCTCCAGACTTCATCATTTTCAAAGCCTCAACCCAACCGGGAATCACTCCATCCACGGGAAACTCAGCTGGGGCATTGCGACGATAAGAGCTGTCAAACTCAGTTCCATCAATCAAAGTGCCACGATAGTGAACTTTCACCGACTGTCCAGCTCTAGGGCTAACCCCTTCCCCCTCTTCGATAATTTTGTACTGAAGCCCAGAGTCCGTGACTTGAACTCCCTCTTTCTCCCGGTTGCCCTCCAAAAACTTCTGTCCGGCCTCTTTGTTTTCCACAGCCTCTTTTTGCCTCTGTTCTTGCTGGGCCTGATACATCTTTTGCATGGCCTCTTCCATCTCAGCCTGAGTCAGAACTGGCTCCTGACCTTCGAGAACATGGCTCACCGCTTGAGCTAGGGCGGGCACATCCACCTTAAGACCCTGGTTTTTCAGATTGTTGGCAAAGTTAAAACCAATGGCATAGCTGTACTTCTGCTCGTCGGTTTCAATTTTCGTCTCTTCTTTTTTAGTGCATCCGGCAAAGGTCAGGGCGAGGGCCGACAGGGTGACGAGGGAAAGCTGTCTGATCATTGTTGCTACTCCTTTATTCGTTGTGGACCCCATAATTCTAGCCACAGCCCGCCAAGGTGGTCAATCCCCATTCGGCACATGATCCTTGAGTAAATTATGCTCTGCGGGGAAAGACCTCAAAGCGCTGATTTTCAGGCCCACCAAGTCTCTGTTTTAAGGCTTGAGCTAGCTCAGCCGGCTGATGGCGAGCCGACAGATGAATGAGCAAAAGCTTTTCCTGCCTGAGGTGTTCACGATGGGCCAAAAGCTCATCCAGATGAATATGCCCCCACTGACGGGCCTTCTCCACCCCCCGCTCCTGATCCATATAGGTCACCTCCACTGCCAAGACCCGAGATTCCTTAACCCAAGTGGGGGCTATGGGTAAAAACTCAATTTGGGTGTCCCCCGTGAAGCTGACAAGGGCCTCATCAAACAGATCTTCCAAAGGCTGACCCCGCCCCTTGATCTCCAACAACTGATCGGGATGTAAGCCCTGAAACTCCATGCGCAGCTTTTTTCGCCGTCTAAAGACTGTGTAGCCCTGAGAATCCACTCGGTGCACAGTCTTAAATGGGCGAAAAAAATAGTCTCCGCCCAAAGAGTACTCCTCCCCCACCTGAGCCTCTAAAAACTCATAGCTATAGTTATGCCCATCCAGCCTTTGCCAGACATTCAGAATTTCATGCATGGGCTCCACCATGGACTGGGGCATATAAAAGCGCCCTGGGGGCAACCCCATTAGGGCCCGCTGGGAGATCAAATAGGGAATGCCCGAGGCATGGTCCATATGGCAGTGGGACAAAAGATAATGTTGGCAATTAAAGGCATAGGGCAGGCCTTGGGCCACATCAAAGGCCAACTTTAGCTCTGGCCACACCAAACAAGTTCCCACTCCCGCCACCGAATGGCCAAGCAAATGGATATCCCCATGGCGCCACTCTCCCGGAATCAGGCTGTGGTGGGGATGGGGCTTTGAAGCCTTTGTTGATTTTGGCGCCCTTGCGGACTGCTTCCCAAGTTTAGACATAGACTCATAAAGTGAACCAAATCTCGACCAAAGCCAAGCTTTCTTGCAAGCCCCCCGCTCTAACAGAATCCCGACAGTCCGCTGACCTGATCTTGACAGCTCCAGCTCAAGGCCCCTGCTAGACTCAGGGCATATGTTTTTGGCTGATTTTCATATCCACTCCAACTTTAGTGATGGCCAGCTCTCCATCCCTGAGCTGATTGACCTCTATGGCCAAAGAAACTTTGGCGCCATTGCCATCACTGATCACCTTTGCGAGGAAAAAACCTGGTTGGGGATGACGGCCCAGGTCCTGCAAAGAACTCTCACTCGGCAAAGCTTTCCCGATTACATGGCCCTAATCGCTGAAGAGAGAGTTCGCGCTTGGGAGCAATATGGCATGGTGGTTTTGGCCGGCTTTGAGCTGACCAAGAATTCTTTACTTCACCACCGCTCAGCCCATCTGCTGGGTATAGGAGTGAGCGACTATATTGCCGCAGATGGGGATGTGTTTGAGCTGGCCCAGGCCATAAAGCACCAAGGGGCTCTCTGTGTGGCGGCTCATCCCTTGCCCACGGGAAAACTGGAGTTACAGACTCGCCATCTGTGGGATCGCCGCAAAGAGCTGGGCCCCCTGATTGATGCCTGGGAGGTGGGCAGTGGAGACAATTGGTTTAAAGAGGTGGCGCAAAGCGGTCTTCCTGCCTTAGCCAGCAGTGACTTGCATATCCCAAGACAGCTCACTTCCTGGAAGACTGTACTTGATTGCGAGCGCCACCCCGAAGCCATTTTGCAGGCCATCCGCCAACAAAACTTAAGCTGTATCTACTACCAAGATCGCCAAGCCGAGAGCATCTTACCTCTTTTAAGCCCCTTCGAGGCTACAGGCCCTTTAATGACTGATGAACATCTTGTCTGTACAGCCTAAATACTGGAATGCTGACGGCAGCCACACTGGCCACCATGGCGGCCCCCCAGACCTTTAAGCTCTGCCAATAGGGATTGGCCACAAAGCTATGAAAATCTAAGCCCACCAGGTCTCTCACCCAAGGAAAGAGGGCAAAGTCGACAGCTCCGCCCAATACACAGGCCATCAAACCCAAAAAAGCCCCCTCCAACACCAAAGTTCCAGCAATTTCCCCCTTGGTGTAGCCTAGAGCTCTGAGAATAGCCAGCTGGACACTCATGGCCTCAAAGCGAGTGGTCATCATGGCCGCCACACAGGCTCCGGCCATAAACAAAACCAGGAGAGTAAAGACAAAGCCAAACTGCTCGCCCAATCCGGTGAGCTCCTTGAGCCGGTCCACTTCCTGCTCCACTGAGATGATCTGAGCCACGGTTCGCTGGTTGATCAAAGATTGTAGAGGGGCGAAGGCCCCTGGCTCATGGTAGGCTAAAAAGTAGTGGAGCACATTGTTACTCCAAATAGAAATAGGGTTTAAATCAAACTGCCCCAGCCAGTGCTGACCCCTTTGAATGGGGGCAAAGGCGGCAAAGTCCCAAATTTTCACAGTGGGCTCTAAAACACCCACCACCTGAAAAGAGGGCGACTCCGCCGTGGCCCCATCTGCCCGGGCCGAACTCGGCATGGGTCTTCCAGTTCTTCCACTCTCAGCCGGCCCTCTCAAAGCGGCCACCGGGTTCACCAGGGCTAAAGACACCTGATCTCCCACCTTTAAGTCCAGTCGCCGCGCCACTTCCGAGCCCAGCACCAGCTCATCATCGCCGCCGGCAAACCACCGGCCTTGAGCAAGCTGCAAAGACCCCTGAGCCTCTCCCTGCCCGCCCCCGGGTCGCAACAAAAAGTCGGCGTTGGTGCCCATCACGCGAAAACCCGAAAGACCCGGCATCTGGGCAAAGTAAAGTAAGGGCACCACTCCGTGAACCTGATGGGTATGGGTCACCGCCCCATCTTCAAACTTTACACTCTCTTGGCGACTTATACTTTCAAACAGAGCATAGGGCAAAAAGTCAGGATAGGGGCCCTCCAAGTTTAAAGACCCCAACAAAATGTCTAGCCCACTGGCCTTGGCTCCCACCACCGATTGCCCCTCTTGGGCCAAGGTGGCAAAGCGGGCTTGAGACAGCACATAGAGCTTCAGTAAAACTCCACTGATGGCCACAGCGAGGGCTATGGCCAGCACGGCAATAGCTGCCGGCAGAGCCCGTCGGGACAAATTGAGCCAGGCTAACTTAAAAAAGCTCAGCTTCCTACTCACAGTCTACAGCCCTCCCTTATGCCTTCACCATCTGGTCAAAGTCCAGGTGTCGAGTAAAGCTCTGGCGCAAGCGGTGATCGTGACTGACCACCACAAGAGTGGCCTGTGGCCCACGAGCTTTATTCTGCCCCACACCCTCAGAGCCTCCGGTGGCGCCCAATAGAGCCTCTATAATTTCCTGAGTATGAAAGTCATCTAGGCTGGAGGTGGGCTCATCGGCTAAGATGAGCTGGGGCGAGGCCACCAGCACTCGGGCCACCGCCACTCTCTGCTGCTCACCTAAGCTGAGGTGAGCGGCCAGCACCCTTTCTCGGCTGGACATCTTAACCTGGGCCAAGGCCTCTTGAGCCTCTTCACGGGAGACAAACTCCCCGTGACGGCGCATCAACATGACATTTTCAAGGCTGGTGAGATGGGGCAAAAGATTGAGTTTTTGAAATACCAAAGCCAGATGATCTCGCCTCCAGGCCGAGCGCTGAGGCTCGGTCATTTGACCCAAGTCCTGCCCTCCCACCTTAACCGAGCCACTTTGGGGACGCAGAAGGCCAGCCACAATATGCAGCAAAGTGGTTTTGCCCCGGCCACTGGGCCCTTGGATCAGGACTCGCTCGCCGGCGGCCACCTTGAGCTCCGGCAGCTCAAACAACAGTTGACCCTGTGGTGGGATCTCCACTCGAATATTTTTTAACTCCACGTCCATGGCTCGATACTAGCACCGGCCTTGAGCAAGGAGCAAAACTTTTACTCAAATAAACTGTAGTTGAGACTGAGCAAAAGCATATGACTTTGCTGAGGACCTCGCACCAACTGGGGCTGCAACTTCAGCTGATAGTCATAGGTGAGGGCGGCCCAACTCGTCACCGGACTGGTCAACTTGAAAGAGCCAATAATATTGGTCAGCTCCCAGGCACTGCGGTCATCTCCTTCCTCGGCATTATTGATCAAGGGAGTTAAGGCCTCCAAACTCAGCTGATAGGTGGACTTTTCCTGCAGTCGCCCTTCTACAGTGACAACGGCCTCCACACCGGCTTGCTCCACCGAGCTTAAGGCCTCAAGGACTACCTCTCCAGCCTCATTGACTTCTTTAACAGCATACTGACCATTGGCTGAAATTCTCATACCCGCAAGACCCAGGCGGGTCTCTACCTTCAGCCCCGGCTCTTGAATAGGGCGATAGAGAGCCCCCACCGATCCCGTCAGGTGAGCGGGTCGCAGTGGGTCAGTGAGACGAACACTGTCGCCCAAGGCCGTTCGCATACTGCCATCGGCCTCCAAAAAACGATAAGTGACCACATCGGGCCGCACATCTTCTCCTTTAAACAGAGGTGATTTGGCTGAGGCCTTCACATAAGGACCCACATTGGGCCTACTTTCCAGGGAGTAAAAGTAAATGGAACTCAAATTGAGCTCATCTTTTGATTTTATAAACTTTGGAACTGAGGGTGTCCGGGTGGTGGCTCCCACTAGCGAGAAGTCGCGGCGCCACTCCGAGCGCTTGGTGATGCGCTGAAAGCCCGCCTCCATATTCACTCCATAGGTTTGGCTGCTGCCATCCACCTGCCCCACCACATTGTCATTGCTGGACAGGGAAATATTGGCCCCCAGGCTGGCCTTCCTCTCATGGCGCACCTGGCCCCTTTCAAGGGCCTCAGTGGCTGCCCGGGCTTCGGCTGCCGCCTCCACCGCAGGCTGAACCTCAGCTTGCCCCTCTTCCTGAGCTCCGGCTTCCACAACTAAAAAGAGCATCACTGCTGCGACTATCACTTCCCTCACCTGAGCCCTCACAAAATATCCTCTTTCCACCCGATCTCCTCCTATTTGAAGTGACAAAACCCTAAAGCCAATTCCTTCCCTCGAACTGTTGTTGAGCCTTGGCCAAAAAGCCGCGCCTGCTAAAGAGTTCATACAGGGACATATTGGCAAGGCAATTTTTTTAGCAGCGATTGACTCCGCGCTTCAAGCGCCCTTGAGTTCAGTCGTCTTTCTTGACCCACCTGTCTCCGCGCTTCTCGTAGGAGTTCTTCACCGCCGACCAGGCCACACGGTGTGCGGTCTCCTCGCGAGAGTCATTGCCGCGGCGATCCTCTGGGTCTTTGTATTGATCCCAAGCATTGTTGTAGGCCTTCCGGTAAATGGTCATGGCCTTTT
>SKLV01000142.1 GCA_007121385.1 Bdellovibrionales bacterium | reverse complement strand
GGGGTCTCGCAAAGAAGAATTTCCCAATTGCTCAAATGCCACCTCACCACCGTCAGTAGAAAATTGGCGTTCCTTGGACAGCAGGCCAGATGGATCAACCACTGCGATCGACTTAAAACTACCAAAGTGAACGAGGTGCAGTTTGATGATCTAGAGACCTTTGAACACACCAAGCTCAAACCCCTATCCATCACCTTGATGGTGGCAAAGGGCTCACGCCAAATTCTGGCCTTTGAAGTGGCCCGCATGCCGGCCAAGGGCTTGCTGACCAAGAAATCTCTCAAAAAATATGGCCCCCGCAGGGATGAAAGACCTCTGTCAAGAGAGAGACTCTTTAGGCGAATCAGGCTAGTGGTGCCTGAGTATGCCCGCATTGAGTCGGATCAAAATCCCTCCTACTTTCCACTTGTTAAGAGCTTCTTTCCAAAGGCCCACTACCAGACCTGCAAGGGGCAAAGGGGAGCTGTGACGGGCCAGGGGGAGCTTAAAAAAGTTGGCTTTGACCCTCTTTTTAGTCTCAACCATACCTGTGCCATGTTCCGAGCCAACGTCAATCGCCTGTTTAGAAAAACCTGGTGCACGACAAAAAAGATCCAGCCTCTGATCGATCACCTTGAGCTCTACGCTCTCTATCACAACCGAGTGCTCTTGAAGCAGAGTCATGGAAAAAGGCGTATTGATCTTTAGGTCAAACAGGATCTTGCGCTGTTATCTCTTGTCTCCCCTGGGTCGGGAGAGGGGTTGGTCATCGAAGGTCGGTTCTCCAGACTCACAAAAGTTAGATTAAATTTGTCAGCGAGTGATTGGGCGGTTTGCAAGGAGGGCACAGGTTAAAGCTAGTTACTGTCTTTTTCTGAGGGTGTGGCAGTGGCTGCGTGGCATCGGGATGATAGCGCAATTTATCAACAGGAAAGTGGGGCAGTTTTAGAAAATTTGGTCAAAGCTCAGAGCCGTCATCACTGTGAATTTGTCATAATTGTTGTTCTCTGAGGTCGACTTATTGTTCATGAAACTGGCGTTCACACTCCAAGTCAGCCATTCCCGCAGAGGCTTGCTGAAGGAGGAGTTCACTCCGACATTGGTGTCTTCGCGTCGGTCTTCGGCTTTGGGGAAGTGCAGTTGATAGGCTGAAACGCCAAAGCTCCACAGGCTGCCCCAAGGAGCCGGACGCAGATATGTGGCGCCCAGCTCGTAGCGCTGGTAGACCTTATTTTTTCCCTCAGCTTGATTGAGAACAGCTCCCAGTCGACCCGTAACGAGGCGTCGTCCATGGGGATCCAGAAGGTGAGTCTGATGGGTGGAGAGCCGGATCATGAGGGCACTGGCATCATTGTCCCCGATGGAGTCTTGCAGTCGTGAGAGGTCCTGACGCAATTCAAGGTTGTAGGCTGCAAACCACTCAGGGCTCATGGTGAGAGTGTTGGTGATCCCCAGGTAGGGAGAGTTGAGAATGTTGTCTGGAGTTCCTGTCTGCAGTGGGTCCATAAACAAAGCTTCAAAGCCCGGAGTGAGGCCCAATTGCCAGCCTCGCTTTCCCCAGGTACCCTTGTACAGGTAGGGAAGACTGACATTAACCAAGTAGGGGTCCGCATTGGAGACCTGGTCCTTCCAACTGTAAAGGCCAAAGCCAGCAAGACGAGCTGTCCACTCATGATGCTCCTGATAGATAGCTCTGTACTCCAAGCTGCCTTCTCCGACCCAGCGAAAGGATTCGTCCTGAACGGCTCCCTGAGCAAAAGCTCTGTCTGGGGCCAGCAGGACATTGGAATCATACATCAATCCCCCGGTGCCAGAGATGGACCAGGGTTTTTCCTGTCTTTTCTTAAACCTCAGGGCTCGGGCGATGCGCTGAATGTAGTCTTCGGCCTGTTCGTCCAAACGAGGATCTTCCGAGCTCTCAATCACTTGCTCAAAGGCCTTTTGGGCCGATTCAAAGTTCTGATAGCCAAAGTGAATAAGACCCACATAAAAGGCGGAAGAGGGGTAAAGGACCTTATCTTTTTGTTGCCGCACTTGAGTGAAGCTCTCAAGAGCTTGATCGTACTCCTGGAGGCGATAGTGAATAAGGCCCAAATAGTAATCTCTTTCGCGGGCTCTATTTCCCTCCACTTGGGCCCGTCTCAGCTGCACCAAGGCCTCATCCAATTTTCCGTTGCGATAGAGACTGACCCCGTAGCGAAAGACCTGAGAGGTGTCATCGGGGTCTAAATCCAGAATTTGAGCAAAAAGCTCTTCCGCTTCCACAAACTCCCCAGCTCGGTAGTGCTTCAGAGCTGCTTCACTCAGCTGAGCCGCCTGAGCTTGGCGCTGCCGTCGGCCCTCTTGGCTGAGGGCTCGAGATTTTTGAGCTCTCTCCTCCGCTCTCTGTTCCTCCAACTGCTCTAGACGAAGGCGCTCCAGTTGGCGCAAAGTGGCCTCATTGGCCAGACGCTGGAGCTCCCTCTGGCGCCTCTCCTCTTCGGCCCTTTGGCGAGTGGCCTCTCGAATTTGCGCTTCCTCCTCCAGGGCTTTTTGGGCTAGCCGGGCCTGTTGCTCCATTTGGGCCTGTTGTCGCAAGGCCCTGATAGCTCGCTCGGCCTGCTCCTGGCTGTCGTAGACATCGACCAAATATAGCCCACTGGGTTCCTGACGAATGACCACAGGCCGGCGCTGCACCTGATTCTGTTGAATCATTTGTGAAAACTGCTCCAATTGGGCTTCACCCATTCTGAGATTTAGGGGTGGCACATAGACCTCTAAGGCCAGATCCTGTCCTGAACCCAGGTCAAGAGAAAAGTGGCCGGAAAAAATAGCTGAGTCAGGTTCTGTTTCCTGCAGTAAAATACGAGCCAGCCGATTGGTAGAGGCCTCGCGAATAAATAAATAGGCTGAGTCAATTTGGCTGCTATCTTGATTCCAAGAGGATGAGGCATAAGTGATGCGCAGAGCCTGCTGGGACCTCAGTTGAACCTGGGCCAAGGCCTGGCTGACCAGTGAGTGAGTCATAAATAAGCTTAAGCTAATACAAAAGACAAAAGTCGGTGACCTCATAAGTGCCTGCCCCCTGCTGCAAATAGAGATTAAAGGATAGCGGAGAGCTCCGGACTTGGGCAGTCCTTTTCTTGAGGTCGGCCTATTGATCTAGGACATCCTCTATTTCGGTTGAGTCCAGCGAATAATAAGGCGATCGGTGCCCTCTTCGATAACTCTGTTGCAGAACTCACACTGATTGATGGTGTCGGTCACAGAGCGAGGAAGTTCAGTGTTGAGGCTGGGTGGAGTCAAGTTCGCAAGGGGAGGGGGCGGGGGAGCTGACTGGCTCCCAGGAAGATCTTCAGCCAGCAGCATTTCCCCACTGTCCGCAGCTGAGTCCGGGCTGGCCTGGGCCGGCTCTCGAGAGCCAGATTCAGACTCCACTTCACTTTCAGTGGTTTCCAGGACTTCAGTGGTCCCTGAGGGGTCCACAAGCCCAAGGCTGCCCTCTTCCAGTTCAATCAGTTCCTGCTCCATGGCTTCAAGGAGATCAGCGGGAGCTGCTTGGGGGCGGGAAGGCGGTGCTCCTCGAACACTGCGAGAGACTGTTCCTGGTCCTAGCACTTGAGCACCCAGAATGCTATTCCCGGGCCCCGGCAGACCGAACTCCACCTCCCCAGAGAAGGTGAGAACCTCGGTGATCCCATTGTTATAGCCAGTTAAAAAGTCAGTTCCACGCACCCCGGCCACCGCCGTAGGAGTTCGAATCTGAAATTGATTTTCCTCTCCATCGTATTTTTCTTCTACTTTAGCCCTGACTTTTCCAGAAATTACATTGAGAAGGACCTGGCGGCGGTCCTGAGCGGGGTCCTGAAGATACTGTTCTAGTTTCATTTTGGTTTCGGGAAGAATGTGAATGAGGTCCTCTCCTAGGCGAATTCGCGCCCTGGAGTCCTGAGCCGCAATAAGAGTGTCTTGAACATAGACTTGAGCTCCGACAGTGGCTGGACTGAGCTGTCCGCTGCGGGCAGACTGAATTTGAACCTCTCCTTTGACCAGTTCAAAGACTGCAAAATTCTCATTGGCCTGAGCCACTGAATGCCCCAGAGATCCTATGAGAAAGAGGTTTGGGGCGAATAGAGAAATCACCAATTGTTGAAAAGTCATAAGCTTTCCTTGTCAAAAGTGTCTTTAAACCGGCTCTAGTGAAGCGCATAGTCTTATCGGGAAAGAGGGGTCAGCTCTCAAATACAATCGAAGAGTTTTTTATTTAAAGTGCATCAAATCAAGACAGTTGGGTTGGAGCTACTCGCTGAGCTCTCGGGGGGAGCTTAAATCTAAATGGAGCATTTTAGGGGCCGCCTCAAGCAGGCTCGAGGTCCAGATTTCTGGGGGCGAATAAGAAGAGTCCTCAGGGGACTCGCGGCCGGCCAACAAAACCGAGCGGCAGCCCGCCCGGTGTCCAGCTTCTACATCGATCATTCGGTCTCCCACCATCCAACTCTGGCTCAAGTCCACATTGTGGTCCAAAGCTCCTCGCAAAAGCATTCCCGGATTGGGCTTTCTTTGGGGGTGATCAGTGTGAGTCATATAGGGGGCATAGTAAAAGGACAGGAGGTCGACCCCCTCTTGGGCAAAGCGAGCCCTGATCCGGCGATGAATTTCGTAGAGATTCTTGATGTCCACAATCCCTCGGGCCACTCCCGATTGGTTGGTGGCAATTAAAAAAATGAAGCCCTGGTCACGAAGAAGCCTGAGTGCTTCAAACACTCCGGGCAGGTAGACCACTTGATCTGGGTCGTTGAGGTAGATTTTATCTTCAATAAGGGTTCCATCTCGGTCTAGGAAAACAGCCTTACTTTTAGAAGAGTTATTTTTCATTTTCCCTTGGTTGTAGCAGGTCCTAAAGGGGCTGTCACACGATTGTCAGCCTCTCCAAGGGGGTGATACTCCTCCATTGTTCGGGAGAGCTGATCGATGCTCAGGTGGGTGTATCTTTGGGTGGCCACCAGGGACTGATGGCCCAACAACTCTTGGAGAACGCGCAAATCCATGCCGCTCGACAAAAGATGGGTGGCATAGCTGTGCCTCAGAGCGTGAGGGTTGAGGGGCTTAAGAAGTCGGGCCCTTTCCCCCCAGGCTCGGACCCAACTGTAAGCCACTCTGGGGTTCAGGGGGGCTGAACCCCAGATGAACTCTCCCTGAGGGCTCAATTTCTTCAGCCAAAAAAACACCAGGTCGGGCAGGGCGACAAGTCTTTCCCGTCCACCCTTTCCCAGCACCTGCACAGCCTTCACTTCCCAATGAATCTGAGCCCAACGCAGTTGGCAGGCCTCTGAAACTCGGAGCCCTCCCCCGTAAAGTAACAGGATCAGAGCAGCGGCTTTAGGGCCATCTTGGTGGTCAGGGGCGGCCTGCTCCAGGCATCGAATCAGGGCTAGGGCCTCATCCAGGGATAAAAAGTGGGGAAGAGGACGTCCTCCACTTCGAGGGGACCTGAGTTGGGAAGAGAGGTTATTTGGGGTATGGCCCTTTTCATAGAGCCAGCGAAAAAAGCTCTTTAGGCAGGCGACTTTGCGCTGGCGGGAAGAGACTTTAAGGCCAGCCCAACTCTTGAGGGCTCGACGGCTCAGATCCCTGAGTAAGTTCTCCATGGTCTCAGAATCACTGGGAAAAACTTTCCTTACTTTTTGTGAATTCAGAGGGGGGTATAATTCTTTTCCTGCCCCCAAGGGGCCTAAAAACTGCTGTAGGTCCTTGGCATAGGATTTGATGGTATAAGCTGAGGCAGACTGCACGTCCTCTAGATATTTTAGGTACTTAGAGGCATATTCTGCCAGTATTTGTCCCTGTTCAGGCAACAATTTGCGGCTCCTGGAAAGATATAAAATTCCTACATGGCGCCATGCAAAAAAAACTTGCATAAAAACAGGGCATCTGGTAGAACACCGTGTTATTGCCGCGTATCGTTATGAGACGGTCGTGAAGCTGTTTCATAAATTTGAATAACCTACTGCTTAAGTAAGGGGTTGTACGTATGACAGATATGGATAAACCAAACTATTTGCCCTCCAATATTCCCTCCTCCGAGGAGAGTCTACCTGGGGTGGCCGCCCTCAACAATAAATCACTTGTTGATAAGACGATTGTATATAAGTCCGAAGTGATGCGCCAGCTGATGCGGATGGTGGATCGTGTAGCGCCCTCCAATGCCACAGTTCTGGTCCTAGGTGAGAGTGGAACGGGTAAAGAGTTGATTGCTCATGCCATTCACCAGCGGAGCAGTCGCCGCAACAAGCCCTTTGTGGCCATCAACTGTGGAGCCTTGCGAGAGACACTTCTGGAAAGTGAGCTCTTTGGCCACGAAAAAGGAGCTTTTACCGGAGCCTACAGCCGTAAGATCGGCTTGGCCGAGGCCGCCAACGGGGGAACTCTTTTTTTGGATGAAATTGGTGAGATGAGCCCGGGCATCCAGGCCAAACTTTTGCGCTTTCTCCAAGAGGGTGAGATTTTTCGTGTGGGTGGCAAAGAGCCCATTAAAGTGGATATCCGCTTGATCAGTGCCACCAACAAAGAGTTGGACAAAGAGGTTATGCGTGGCAACTTCCGCGAAGATCTATTTTATCGCATCAACACCATTATGATCCACTCGCCCCCTCTGCGACGCCGCAAGGAAGATATCCAGAGTCTTGTGGAGTACTTTTTGTCGCAGAATTCTCAAGCTCAGGGTATGGGCCGAGGCCGACAAATGAGTGAAGAGGCGATGAAAATTCTGATGCGCTATGATTGGCCGGGTAATATCCGAGAGTTGCAAAATGTCTGTGAGCGGCTACAGATTTTGGCTGAAGGACAAACCATTATGCCGGGAGATTTGCCGGAGCATATTCGCAATCCAGAAAATAAGGTCATTATTGACGACTATGATCCAACTTTGAGCCTCCATGAGCTGGAAAAGCGCTATATCTTAAAGGCCCTGGGCTATTTTGATGGGAATAAAACTCAAGCTGCCAACGCTTTGGGAATCACCATTAAGACTCTGTATAATAAGCTTCATGAGTACGGAGAATTTGAGCGTTATGCGGTTCACTCTAAGCCGAAAGCTTAAAAGTACTTAAAGTCCGGATTAACTAAAAAAGCGAGTTCCCAAGGAACTCGCTTTTTTTATTCCTTTTTCGATTTCAAGAGGGGAGGCCTAAAAATAGCCCTCACCATCATCGTCTTCCCCAGCTTCTTCCAAGTCCTCAAAGCTTTCCATCTCTGGCTCATGGTATTCATCGATAGGCTCTAGGTCTTGATCCAAGCTGTCTTCCAAACTTTGAAATTCAGTCAGTTCTTTTTCAAGGTCCTCACTGACATCTCCAAACTCCAAGTCTTCGGGGTTGGCTGGGGATTTGAGAGAGGTGGCTCCAACAACTCCTGCGAGTGCCGCCGTGGCAAAGGGGTTGTTGCGAAAGTCTCCTGTGGATGGAGACTCCATAATGTCCTCAAGAGAGGGCACTTTGGGTTTTTTGCTGACGGGAGCCTTTGGCTGGACTTTTTTCGCGGTGGTTTTTTTAGTGGCTTTTTTCGCTGCGGCCTTCTTGGTGGCTTTTTTCACAGCTTTTTTTGCGGTGGTTTTTTTAGTGGCTTTTTTCGCTGCGC
>SKLV01000144.1 GCA_007121385.1 Bdellovibrionales bacterium | reverse complement strand
GTGATGGAGTAGTAGAGCAAAACCGTAAAGGCGCTAAAAGACCATGCCAACTGAACTTGTTTAAGAGCGAGAACCATCAGGCCAATCAGAACTCCGCTGGCCGCAATGGCCGCCGTGGGAGAGGCGGAGGCTCCGAGTTGCCCCAGGGCCCGGGGCAGATCGCCGCGCAAACTCATGGCGTACATCACTCGGGACAGCCCCAAGACTAAATTGAGCAGCACGCCCAACATGGCCGTTAACGCGGCCAAGGCCACCACATGGGCCACCACCGGCTGGCCCTGGGCCAGAGCAATGGCCTGAAGTGGCCCCCCTGAGGCTCCGGCCACTGTGGCCTGATAAAAACCCTCAGCTCCCGCGGCGGCCAAAGAGACCGCGGCCACCAAAAGATAAAGGGCGCAGGCCAGAGCCAAACTCCAGCCCACAGCCCGAGGAATGTTGCGGGCTGGATTTTTAATCTCAGCGCCCAAGGTGGCCACCCGTCCATAGCCCGTATAGGCCACAAACATCAAAGCTGTGGCCTCTAAAAAAAGTCTCAAAGGCGGGCCGCCGGGGGCACTGCTGCCGTTGCCATCGCTGCCGTTGCTGCTGCTTGCAGGGGATCCCAGAGCTTGAAGCAGCGACTGCCCTCCGGTTGGCGACTGGGTTGTAGACCCAGCTGCAGTCCACAGCTGGGTCCACAGCTCTGGCGCCAAGGCCAGCACATAGATCCCAAGGCCCATTAAAGTCACCGAGACAATCAGCCCATTGGCCCAACTGGAGCGGCGAATCCCCAGCAGGGACAAAGTCACCACCAGGGCCAGAGCCACCAGCCCCAGCTGCCAAGGGGCGCCGCTCACGACCGGTAGGTCAAGAGATCCAGCAAGGCCAGCGTCGGCAAGGCTGGCGTCGGCAGGTCCGGCTGATCCAGCCAGGCGGACGCCGCTGGCAGATCTGGCAGATGCAACCCCTCCCACAGAGCCTAAAGATCCCAAAAGAAGCTGCCAGTAGGGCCATAGATAGTGACCAAAGCCAATGGCTGCTGTGGCTGCCGAAGCACTTTTGGCACTTAAAAAAAGCCAGCCCGCCATATAGCCCACCCAGGGGTGAATGTAGATGGAGCCATATTCATAGGTGCCCCCACTCACCGGATGAGCCGCCGCCAATTGCGCCGTGGACAGGCCATTGCACAGAGCCAATCCGGCCGCCAAGAGCAAGGCCCCCAGCATAGCCCATCCGGCTAAGCCCGCTGCCAACCCCAGGCTCACAAAGACACCCGTCCCCACAATGGAGCCCAAACCCATCATCACCGCTCCGGGCAGGCCCACCTCGCGCCTCAGTCCCCCCGTCGCTTCTTGTCTCTCCATCTTGTGCTCCCAACATCAAAAGGCCCCGCTGCCTCTTCCGGCCAACATCCAGCCGCATATCCGGCACACCCGCACACCGGGCCTGTCCGGCAATATAAGCGGTTTTCCCACAACGTCGGAGAAGCGATGCGCTATTCCCAAGCTCCTCTCAATAAGATCAATGGCTAAAGATTGCCTTCTTGCCCCACCCCGCCTATGCCTAAGGGCCTTATGATTAAACAAGATTCTCTCACCCACTTGAAAGCCCGCTTTTCTTTAGCCCGCAGCCTCTGGAGCTCTCTTATGGCTTTTGGTTTTTTTGGTCTGCTGCTGTTCAGCTCACTGGCCACCCTACTGGCCACAGCGCCGGCCCAAGCTGGGCGCATGAAGGAAATTGATCTTTTAGTCAGGGAAGCTCTTTGGGAACATTTTTGCGGCGAAATCAATGAAAGAAGCTGGAAGCTGGATTGGAGCAAAGCCCCCAGCGACTGCCACTTTTTGGTGGAGGCCCTTGCCACCGATATCGACCTGGACTCTGATTCCTCCGCTCCCGCCCAAGCCTTGGTTTGCCTGATCCGCCAGGACTCTGGCTTTTTCCAGGTGCTGTGGGTTGAGTCCACTCCTCTCCCCCATTGCAGCGACGAATAGAGACTACCTCTAGGCACCATCCCCCACAAATCCCAAAAGTCCCCTCTTCCAGCCTAAAATCACTGGCCACAGCGCCGGCGAAGCCCTGCGTTGAAAAAAGAGGACCCTTGGAGTGAGGGCCCTTGAAAGTCTATGGCCTTTGCAAGAGCTTTGGCCTTTAAAAGTTAAAGGCCTTTAAAAGCTGAAGGGCTTTAAAGGCCCCTGGCTCTAAAGTGCTTCTTCCATCTGGAATTCGCCACCAGAGAGATCGTAGATGCACTTAAACTTTTCACCAATTATGTTTATCTCTTCAGTGGCACGACCTTCTATGCCGATTTGCCCATTCACTTGGGCGAGGCGACCCAGAAAGCTGATGCGTATGGAAAAAGACTCCCCAAGAGGAGCTTGGCCTGATCCCAACACTCCAAAACCGCCATCGCTATCACCACCCCCATCTCCTGGAGGCAAGGGCAGACCCATATCGACGAAAAAAGACAGAGTGATCCGGTCGCTGGTGATAAAGCTGGTGGCTGCGGGCCTGAGGTCACCCTCACCGCCGATTTCGGAGGGGTCGTAGAGGCTGGCCAAGTAAGTTGTGCGCTCTTGACCACTCACTGTGATGGTCTGGCTGCTGATCCCAATCAGCAATCCATCTCTATCGTCACCATCACCCTCTCCCTCCTCAAAAGCGGGAGACAGAGAGCGGGCCATCACTCTTGGTTCGCTGCAGAAATCATCACTCAATCCCGGGTTGATATCGCCGGTGAGCAGAAAGTACTTCCCATCATAGTTGGCCAACCCTGGGGGCAGAGTCACAAAGTCTGGGTTGGTGAGTGAGTCCTCTAGGTGA
The DNA here is from genome assembly GCA_007121385.1 of Bdellovibrionales bacterium. GTDB lineage: Bacteria > Bdellovibrionota > Bdellovibrionia > Bdellovibrionales > UBA1609 > SKYF01. The sequence goes on along the minus strand of SKLV01000144.1, from coordinate 4,895 downwards.
GCCCGAGCGGCCTCTCTGGCCGTTACAAAGTTAAACCCAGAGGTGTCTACTTCAGCCTGCGTTAAAGCCTCTTCGATTTCATCTGCAATTGTAGCGGGATCGAAGCCCACCAGGCTGAAGTCAATCGCTGGATAGTCGGTGCGAGTGCGGGCCGCGGCAGGAATCACAATGCGATTGGATGCAGAGCCATCGTTTAAAGCCTGCAACAAAACCGCCATGGCGACTGCCGGACCATCTTCATCAATCGACCCCTCGCCGGTCAAAGTCATAGGAAAGATGACGGGAGAGCATTCGGCGGAACCCAGCACCAAGTTGCCAAGTCGGAAGGTGATGGTCTCGCCCAGGGTGCAGGTGAAGCGACCATCGTTGTTAGTGAATCCACTGTTCGATCCCACAGAGTAACCTAATCCCACCACAGGGGAGTCAACAAAAGTGCCTTGGATGCTTCCCCCAAAGTCATCTCCTCCTCCACCTCCAGGGCTGCTGGACTTGGAACAGGCACCAACAACAAGACCGGCCACCAGCACGACTGCGGCCTTCAAAACGCAACTCTTCATAAGAATCCCCCTATAATAAGAAAGTTCTGGTTCGAAAATCCTTTCACGAAAAAAACGACAGCGCCATAAAAAATCGCCACCTTCCCCTCCTTAAAGCACCGGTAAATCTATTAAGAGGCCCAGAGCTTTCCTGACCACAAGTCCTTTAGAAACTCCCTCACTGGGTAAATTTGTATCCCATCGCTGGTCTGTCTTGGGCGTGAATCCAGTGATATGGTGATATGATGGGGGATATCCAGATTTTCTTCCTTGAGGGCCCTTAAACCCTTAAGGTGTTTGCTGCTGACCTGAGTGGTGGATTTGACCTCAATAGCCATATGTCCTGGGATGACAAAATCGACCTCTATTTGCGATGTAGACCGCCAATAATGCAGATTTGCACGAATTTGGTGATAGGACAGGGCCGCTCGCAATTCCAAAGCTATAAAGTGCTCCAAGGTTTTTCCAAACAACTCGGACCCCTCTTTAACCGTCCCCCGTTTGGCAATAAATCCGCAAACTCCGACATCAAATAAATAGAATTTGGCTCGCGAGATCCCCTTCCGTTTCCTTGTCAAAGTCAACCCTGGCACTGTAAATCCGACTTGGGTGTCCTCGAGAATGCTGAGATAGGACTTAATGGCGGTTGGAGAAACACCACAGTCACTGGCAAGACTGGACATATTGATCTCTTCCCCGTTTGAAAGTGCAATGAGATCAAGGAATTCTGAGAAGACGCCGATGTTTCGAGTCAATGATTCGGCTTTGATCTCTTCCCGAAGATACAAATCAATATAGACATCAAGTTCCCTCTGGGGATCTTGTGATTGATAGACTTGAGGCAGACCTCCGTAGTTCAAGTAGCGAAGCAAATTAAAATCAGTGATCTCATGGCTGGTCAGGGGAAACAGGTAGGCGAGCCAAGCCCTGCCAGCAAGGAGGTTGGCTCCGCCCTGTTTGAGCTTCCTAGCACTACTGCCTGTAAGTAAAAAGCGGTTGGGGCGGTTTTCAAGAATCCAGTGCACTTCATCGAGAATTAAGGGGAGTTTTTGAACCTCGTCGATGACCACCAGCCCCTCATAACCGCTCAGCTCTTCACGAAGGGTCTCCGGTCTCTTAAGCAGGCGGCGGTAATCACTTGCTCCCAGCAGGTCGTAAACTCGGGCTGACTCCAGTTGGTCTTTAATGAGAGTGGATTTGCCGGTTGATCTTGCTCCAAACAAAAAATGGGACTTTTGATTAAGTAATTTTGGTAAGTTAAGGGACCTCGAGTACCTTTTCATTTGCTTATATTAAATTGAATTATCATGATAATTCAACTTAAAAAGTCCGATTTTGACAAACTCCTCTTCAGGCCTCCAGTCGGGGTCTGGATGAAATGCCTGAGCGAGCTCGAAATTTCTTCTCACTACATAATTCGTAAGCCCAAAGAGGTAGATTGTCCTTTTCCAGAACTCCTCCACCCTGGCTAGGGTGGAAGCTGCCTGAAAATCCCCCTCCAGCTACGGCACCTATTAGTTTTTAGTTTATGGGAGCGGGTTTGACATAGTCCCGCAAAAGCGATGAGCTATTGTTATAAAGCAGACAGGTGAACTTGGGTCCTGCACAGGGAGGTGAGGGGGATGAGAGCTCATAAATTGGCGAAGGCGGCCTCTTCAAGAGCACCGGTCGGCGGCTCGCCAGGTCAGCAGGGGCGCATTTCCTGTTCGGGACTCACGGAAGTGGCCGTCACTGGAGTCATCGGACTGCTTTTATCCTCCTTTGTGTGGATTCTGTGGTCTGTTTTTCGCAAGGAGCTGCCCGGCCCTTTGCCCCTGGGCCTTGAGGGGGAGAACTGGCAGAGCTTCACTACCGGAGTGGCCATCCTTATCAGCTTGGGAGCCCTTGGAGTGTTTTGGCGATCCCTCAGAAACTACAATTTATTGGGACCTGCCCACCTGCAAATGGACCCCTTCCCCGCCGGAGTGGGAGGAGATGTGGGCGGAGTGATTGACCTGCCCACTCGACTGAGCGAGCGAGACCGAGTCAAGCTCCACCTCCAGTGCCTTCGACGGCGACGGGACAACTCGAGAACAGACAGCCGTTGGCTGGAGAGCGTTTTGTGGGAGGCCGAGGGACGCCCCGAGCTCTTTAACCGAGGCGGGGGCAGCCGCTTGGTCATGCGCTTTGCTCCCCCGCCCGACTCTTCCCCCTCTCAAGATGGGTCCACTGAGCAAGTAGTTTGGCGCCTTCACCTTGAAGCCAACCTACAGGGCCAAGCCCTGCACCGGCAGTTCATCTTGCCCCTGGACTCCACTCCCCGCTCCAGCTCTCCTGAGCTGCAAAGGTCGGCTTTGACCAGCAGTCGCCCCGCTGAATCCGAGCTTCCCCCCGGCTGGGTGCAGGAGCAGTGGGCTCCCGGACGAAATATTTTTTATTTCCCTGCCTTTCGTCACCTTAAAACCAAACTGAGTTTAGCGGCCTTTGGCCTGCTGTTTTTTGGACTCACCGGAGCCGTCATGCTGTGGCTCAACATCATCGGACACCGAGAGGCTCCCCCTTTGTTTTTTTCCCTTATATTTTTAGCCTTTGGCTCTTTTATGGTGCTCCCGGTTTTTTGGCTCCCCTTCAGCTATCGCCTGACTGTCTCGACCAGCGGACTGGAGTGGCAGCGCTTTTGGTTGGGTGTGCAGGTGGGAAGCTGGCAGCTGCCGCGCTCACAAATCCACAGCTTAAGCCACAAATCGGGGAGCCAAATTGGCTCCCGCCAGCAGGGGCGCCAAGAAGTCTTCTACCACTTGGTGGCCCACAGCTCCGACGGCCGCAAGCTGGCCTGCAGTGGGGGCCTGCCCGGCCCCGCCGCCATCGAACTCCTAGAAAAAAAGGTGAAGGACAGCCTGGGCTGGCAAGACTAAGCCCTCAGCCCCTCTCTCCCACGGCGCCGGCGAAGCTCTGCGCTATCCGTGTCGCAATTTGAGGCGCGCCTTTCGTGAGACAATTCGAATTTCTAAATTTTTTAACAAATTTCGTATTACCTCATAAATGAGTGTCACTAAGGAGCGTAGTGCCATTTTATGCCACCTTTCGAATATTATTCTTTCGGACAAGATCAAAAAATTCTTGCAACTTTTTTTCCAAACCTGCTTTTAGGACAAAGGGATCTAGCTTGGCCTTCCTATCTCGAAGATAGTCCTTCTGTTGTGAGGAGAGGCAAGGGTTTTGAATCAGGCGTTGATAGGGAGTTTGAGGTGCATCGTATTTCTTCTTGATCCTGCCCCCTATGCGGATCTTTTCCTTGAGCTTGAAGCTGGGTAAAAAGAAATTCTGCAATGGGTTCCAGTACTCAGTGTAAATCTCGTTCATCAGATCCACAAGGGCCTGTCCCTCAAAACGCTCATAGCCAAAAAGCTCTCTGACATGAGTGAAATTCTTCTGCTCTACAAAACAGTTGTCGTTTTTCTTGTAGGGCCTTGACCGAGTAAAGGTCACTCTCTGACCGTAGTTTGTAAATCGCAACATCGGGCGATTCAGAAACTCAGATCCTGAGTCCGAGTTGATAGCAAGGAGTGGGAAAGGAACACTCCTTTCAATGCTCTTAAAGGCCTCGGTCACCGCGTATCCAGTCTTGTTCACAAGAGCTCGATTCTCGGTCCAGGTGGAGAACACATCCGTCACCGTAATCGAGCTGATAAAGGGGCCTGCAGCACTCGATCCGCAGTGGGCTACAGTGTCTGTCTGAACATAGCCAGGCTTGGTGATCTGAGAGTTCAGCGTGTTGATCGGCACTTTGTTCTTCATGTACCGCGCTGGAGAAGTTGCACTTAACCCTTTTTGGGTGAGCTCACTGGACTTGATTTGCCTGAGATAGCGATCCAGAGTGGCGCTGCTCATTCGCTCTAACTGAAGGCGCAAATGAGAGGGGCAGCCCTGATAGCGCGGCAACCAATCGGCAAAGGCGGCCTTCATGCGACGAGCGGAGATCCTCTCCATCTGTTGCCATAAGTACTGGATATGGGGCAAAAGCTCCTGCCTTGAGTAGACACAAGGCCTTCCGTTGGCCTTGCTGGATATTCCCTGATCACTGGCTTCAGAAAGCCTTCGAATCAATGTCTTTCGTGACCTCTTGGTTGCGCGCACCGCGTGGTTGAGCCATTCGGACTTTCCCTTCTTGTCCAACTTGCGGTAATCCTCTCGAATCGCTAAGGTGTATTCTTTGACGGTCTGGTTCGTCATGTGTAGCCCCTTCCTGTGTGTCGATTGGAAACAAATGGTTTGGCTAAACCGTTTCAAATCAAAACAGTGACGGAGTTTTGATGCAACCAGGCCGTTTTTCATAACTATCGCACCATGTCTAAGTGCCGATAATTTTGAGGCAATTCG
>SKLV01000115.1 GCA_007121385.1 Bdellovibrionales bacterium | reverse complement strand
GTGAAGTGAGAGTTGCAACTGTGCACCGGGAGGAGCTTGAGTGTCTTGGGAAGATATTCCCAGCTGGGCCGCTGATGTGGCGGCATCCATTATGTTGACCATCAAGGAGAAGGATCCTCACACCTTCTACCATTGCCTTCGTGTAGGTCGAGGCTCACGCCGTCTGGCCAAGGCCGCCGGCCTCAATGAGTTTGAGCAGGCGGTGCTGGAGTTTTCCGGCATGTTTCACGATGTGGGCAAGGTGGGGATTGCTGATTCCGTACTACTTAAGCCCGGGCGGCTCACCGTGGAAGAGATTGAGGAGATGAAATCCCACACCATTAAGAGTGCGTCCATTATTGAACCTCTCACTCATATTCCCTTTTTTCGTCTGCTTCAGCCGGGCATTCGCTACCACCACGAGAAAATCGATGGCACCGGGTACCCCTATGGGCTTGAGGGGGATAAGATTCCCATGGCCGCACGCCTGATTGCTGTGGTAGACACCTTTGATGCTATGACTAATACCCGTCCCTATCGCAAGGCCTTGCCCATGGAAAAAGTAAAAAAAGAGCTGATTGATTTTTCGGGCACTCAGTTTGACCCCGCCTTTGTTAAAACTTTTTTAGAACTATGGCCTCATTTAGGTAAAGAAAAGCCCGAAGAAGAAGTGGCCGTGGCTCGCATTCTCAAAGCAGCCTAACTCTAAAATGTACGACTTCGCTGACCTTTATCCAGAGTATGGCGACGAGTGTTGAAGCGGACCAATGCCCCAAAGCCTGAGTCCCCTTAAGGTGGCGATCAGGGGCAGGCCGATGATGGAGCTGGGGTCTTCAGTTTCCACCTTTTCAAAAAGGCTTAAACCAAGGCTTTCAAACTTATAGCCACCGGCGCAGTCCCAGGCCCGGTCCAAATCCACGTAGGTTTCGATTTCCTGGCGACTCAGAGGGCGCATTTTCAGTTTGGTGCAGTCAGTGTGAAGAAAGGGCTCTTGGCCAGGGCCAACAATGGCCACTGAGGTGTAGAGTTGATGACTTTGCCCCTGCAGTTCCAGAAGGCGCAAGATGTTTTCTTCGCGAGAGCCAGGCTTGCCCAATGTCTTGGGGCCAAAGGCCAGGACTTGATCACTGCCCACAATGACTTGCTGAGGAAATTGGGGGCAAAGACTTAAGGCCTTTTGCTCAGCCAGCTTGAGGCTCAGTTCCTGGGCAGACCCGCCAAGACTCTTTGCCGACTCTTCGTCAAAGCTTGGCGCACAAACTTCAAACTTGAGTTTAAGAGATTCGAGCTGGGCTCGGCGATAGGGAGATTGGCTGGCCAGGATAAAACTCAACAGGGTCTCTTCCTTGTCTGTGGGAGTTGCATTTCCTTTCCCAGGGCTGCGAACTTTCCTCGGGAACTTGGGGCAAAGTTAGGCGGACTGTGGTTCCTCTGTCAAGTTGGCTGTCAAATTGGAGTTTGCCCCCCCACTGTTCAACCACTTTAAGAGCATGACTGAGGCCCAGGCCCAGCTTTAGTTTTTTTGGCAGACCTTTTCCATTGTCTTGGATCAGGATTTGAATACGGCCTTCCTCCTCTTTCAAGATCAGGCTCACCTGCTGAGCTCCGGCCTCTACGGCGTTGTTGATCAAGTTGGATAGGATTCGACTGAAGCTGCAGCTCTCCCATTGAAGAGCAATGGCTCCTTTGCTTTGATCCTCCCAGGTGATTTGCAAATTGGCTTGCCTCTGGTACTCCACCTGTTTTTCCTGGGTGAGGCTTTCCAACAGGCTGTTGAGGTCTGTGGGTGCAGCTTGTGATTGAACCTGCTGGTCCGAGACTTTGAGCCAGGAAGATTTTTTGTGCGAGGTGGGATAAAGATCGCTGGCGATCTTCTGAATGCGATAGATGGTGTTTTGCAGCAGCTTTTTAGACTCCAAAGGAAGGTGAGGCCACTGGCCCAGAATCAAGTTGAGAGCTGTCAGTGGAGACTGAATATCATGGCCCACTTGGCTCACCTTTTGGAGCAGAGCTTGGTGTCGCTGCTGGCTGAGTCGGGCTTCGGCCAGAGCGAGGTGAAGACGAGGCTCCAAATAGTGGAGATAAAGGCCCAGGTGCACAACTCCAAGAAGCAAGCCTAGAGACAGGGCAAAAGCCAGTTGGCCTCCCTGGGACTGCCACAGGGAGGAGGGCAGAATTCCTAGAGCCAAAAGTTTAAGAGCCAGAGAGAGACCCACACTCACCCCTAAAAGTAGGGGCCAGGTGGGCACTTGCAAAATCCGAGAGGCTTTGATCCGGGTGATGATTTTTGATTCTGCTGTCTTCCCATTCCACTTTATGATCTGCTTCATAATCCACCTCACGTTCCACGGTTGTTAACCCACAGGAAGACAATTGCGAAGGGCGTGCCAGGAAAAAGAGGTCCAAAATGGCACCGAGTTAGGCTGATATCTCGAGCTTCGACCCCTGGTTGGCTCGCTGCATTAAACTGTTTTTGTGGAGAGGAAGGGCTTTTGCGGGACTCTTAAAAGAGAGGGAGGCTGACACCTGATAAAAACTTTATGGTGGCAAAGTGGCATGGCCCATGATACCCCCAGAGCCTATGGAGTTAGAAGTTTTTGTTCATAACATAGATCCGGTTATTTTTGCTCTGCCCAATTTTGGTATTTCCCGTTTAGAAAATTTAGCCGTGCGCTGGTACGGCCTGGCCTATCTGGCGGGCTTTGTGATCAGCTATCTTTTGATTCGTTATTTGGCGGCGCGGGGCCGCAGCCCTCTTCGCGTGCATCAAGTGGAGGACTTTGTCTTTATTGTAGCCGTTGGCACCATGTTGGGAGGGCGCCTGGGCTATAGCCTATTTTACTCTCCCAGTCTTTTATGGGAGTGGGGAGGAAGCTTTCCCTACTGGGGTTTTCTGAGGGTTTGGGAAGGTGGAATGGCCAGTCATGGAGGGATTATTGGGATCAGCTTGGCCTGCCTGTTTTATGCCTGGTGGCGTAAAGTTCCCTTTTTGCACAACCTGGATTTGGTGGTGGTGGGAGGCTCTCTAGGGGTTTTCTTTGGCCGCATTGCCAACTTTATCAATGGGGAGCTCTACGGAAGAGCGGCTCCCGAGGGCTTTCGCTGGGCGGTCAAATTTCCTCAGGAGATGTACACTTGGTTGTCGGACCGGGCTTCCCTTCTTAAGTTGGAGGCTTTGGCCCCTGCTGCTGAACAGATGGGGCGCATCCAGCTGAGAAGTGGTCAGTGGGTTGAGGTGACTCAGGAGAGCTGGGTCACCTGGGTGAGAGGCCTCTATCGGGATGGGTCGGGCACAGTTCATGTTCTAAGGGGGGGCATTGATCAGATGATTGCCGCTATCCAAGCTGGAAACGAGCAGATCACTCACCTAGTGGCTCCTCACCTGGTAGCCCGCTACCCCTCTCAGCTGATTCAAGCTCTCTTGGAAGGTCTTTTGGTCTTTGTAGTGCTGGCCCTGTTGTGGATTCGGCCGCGCAAGCCGGGGGTGATTGCAGCCAGCTTTGGAGTGCTCTATTCCATAGCTCGTATTGTGGGCGAGCAGTTTCGTCTTCCTGACGCCCACATTGGCTTTCAGGCCTTAGGGCTGACCCGGGGGCAGTGGCTCTCGGTGGTGATGTTGCTCATTGCTGTGGGCCTATTGTGGTGGACCATCCGCCGCGAAGCCAAGCCCTTGGGGGGCTGGAAAGCTTGAGGGCCACAAGCCTTGATATTCAGCGTTAATTATGGGAAACCAGGATCAACTTTAAGGAGAAAATTATGAGTCAGTTGGAACTGCCCGTTGAGGAGTACACCACTCCGGACCCCATCACTACCGGCGAAGAGACCGGCATTGAAGAGGTGGAGCGCTTAATGAAGGAAAATGGGATTCGTCACCTGCCTGTCCTAAGAGGGGGTAAAGTGGTGGGGATCATCAGTGAAAGAGATGTGCGCTTGGTTTCTGGCTTGGCCTGGGCGGAAAAGACTCTGGTCCGCGCCAGTGATCTCATGGCTCCAGATCCAGTCACTGTTAACTGCCAAGCTCCTTTGGATGAAGTGGCCTTTGAAATGTCTCGGCAAAAAATCGGCAGCGTGGTGGTCACTGATGAAAAGGATAACTTTTTAGGTATTTTCACTGTGACGGATGCCTTGAATGCCCTGATCGAGGTGGTGAGAGGCAGTCAGTCCAACTGAGGCTGGCTCTGAGTAGGTTCTCAAGCCCCTTTTGGGCTCTAGAGAATCTAAAAAATTAAAGCTAAAAATGGACAAAAGAAAAGGGGCTTCAGAAAAGCCCCCTGTGTCTTAGGAGGGACTAGAAGGTCTCGTCGAAAGTCACTTTGCCAGACACTCCCACCTGATAAGCTGAAACTCTTCGCTCAAAAAAGTTGGCCAGCTCTTGGGTGTCTTGAAGCTCCATAAAGTCAAAGGGATTGCGCACATTGAACTGGTGAGCAATGCCGAGGCGCTGAAGTCTTTGGTCTGCAATGAACTGTAGATAGGTGCGCATATCCTTCGCACTCAAGCCGGCCACTCCTTGATCCAGAATGTCGTGGGCAAAGTCCATCTCGCACTCAATGGCTTCTTTCATCATGGCGATGATCATGTCCTTCATGCCCTCATTCATCAGCTCGGGCTGCTCACTTAAGGCCACTTCAATCACCTTGTAGGCAAAATCAATATGAGCGCTCTCATCTCGGAACACCCAGTTGGTCCCTGTGGCCAGTCCACTCAGCAGTCCCTTGGAGCGCAAAAAGTAAACATAGGCAAAGGCCGCAAAAAAGAACAGTCCCTCAATGGTGCCAGCAAAGCAGATCAAGTTCATCAAAAAGCGGCGGCGCTCTTCGATGGTGTTGAGTTGGTTGAGTTGGTCAATGGAGTCCATCCATTTAAAGCTAAACTGAGCTTTCCTTTTAATGGAGGGAATGTTGTCGATGGCGGCAAAGGCCTTTTCTCTCTCGTTGATGTCGGGAATATAAGTGTCGAGCAGAGTGAGGTAGAATTGCACATGCAGGGCCTCTTCGTAGAGTTGGCGAGACAAATAGAGCCGCGCCTCGGGAGAGTTGATGTGCTTATAGAGGTTGAGGACCAGGTTGTTGCCCACAATGGAGTCGCCGGTGGCAAAAAAGGCCACCAGCCGACCGATCAGATGGCGCTCCGCAGGGCTCAGCTTGCTGTGGAGGTCCACCAAATCAGAGCTAAAGTCCACCTCATCCACTGTCCAGGTGTTCTTGATGGCATTTTTGTACATCTCATAAAACACCGGGTACTTCATGGGTCTTAGGGTCAGGTCAAATCCGGGATCTAAAATCATGTGTATTCTCCTTTTTACTGACAGGCTTCGCAGATCTCGGGGTTTTCCAGAGAGCAGGCTAAAGCCTCTTCGTCGGTGTAGGTCTTCGTTGTTGTTGTTTCTGTATCGTAGCCAGAGACCTTGGCAATCTTGGTCGCAGGACGAGACCGCAAGTAATAGGTGGTCTTAATGCCCATCTTCCAAGCGTACATATACATACTAGAGAGTTTGCCAATGGTCGGGCTCTCAATGAAGAGGTTCAGAGACTGGCTCTGGTCAATAAAGGCCCCGCGGGCGGCGGCCATATCAATCAAGGCCTTTTGAGGAATTTCCCAAACTGTGCGGAACATCAGTTTAACATCTGCAGGAATTTCCTCAATGGACTGGATGGAGCCCTCTTGTGTTTTGATCTGGTTGCGGACCCTCTCGTTCCAGAGCCCTCGCGCTTTTAGGGCTTCCACCAGGTACTTGTTCACCTGGATGAACTCTCCAGAGAGAGTTTCCCTTTTGAACAGGTTGGACACTTGGGGCTCGATGGCCTCATAAACTCCACAGATGGAGGCAATGGTGGCTGTTGGGGCAATGGCAATCATCAGAGAGTTGCGCAGACCATGCTTCTTAATTTTTTCTCTGAGAGCCCCCCACCTTTTTTGGTCCTCCGGCACCACCCCCCAACTGTCAAACTGTAGCTCTCCTTGAGCCGCCCTGGTCTCGGGGAAGGACTGGTGGGCTCCAAAGGACTGAGCCAGATCACAGGAAGTGACAAGAGCGTTGTAGTAGATCTCCTCAGAAATTTTTGCGGAGAGCTTTTTCGCTTCTTCCGAGTCGAAGGGGAGTCCTAGCTTAAAGAAGAGATCTTGGAGGCCCATTAAGCCTAGGCCCACAGGGCGCCAGCGATTGTTGGAGCCAGAGGCCGACCCGATGGGGTAAAAGTTGATATCGATCACTCGGTCCAGATACTTAACAGCCGTCTGGGTATTTTGCGCGAGCTTTGCAAAGTCGAACTTTCCGTTGTTGACATAGTTAGCAAGATTGATCGAGCCCAAATTGCACACAGCTGTCTCATCATCGGAAGTGACCTCCAGTATCTCGGTGCAGAGGTTGGAGAGGTGAATGACATTGTTGGGTCGCCCCGTTTGGTTGCTCTTACCATTGCTGGCATCCTTGAAGGTCATCCAGCCATTGCCCGTTTGAGCCAGAGTCTTCATCATTCGAGAATAGAGATCCCGGGCTTTCACTTGGCGTACAAAGCGGCCCTCGGCCTCGGCCTGGACATAGGCTTTTTCAAAGGCCTCACCAAAGAGGTCGGTGAACTCAGGGACTTCTTTGGGGTCAAAGAGAGACCAAGTGGCATCCTCCTCCACTCGGCGCATAAACAGGTCAGGCACCCAGTTGGCCAGGTTCAGGTTGTGGGCTCGTTGCGCCTCGTCTCCTGTATTGTCTCTGAGCTGCAGGAACTCTTCAATGTCGGCATGCCAAGTTTCAAGGTAAATACAGGCGGCCCCTTTGCGTCGCCCCCCTTGGTTGACGGCGGCCACTGAGGAATCCAGGGTTTTAAGCCAGGGCACAAGACCATTGCTATGGCCATTGGTGCCCTTGATCAGGCTACCTCTTGAGCGCACTCGCGTGAAGGAAACCCCAATGCCTCCAGCGAATTTAGAGAGCAGGGCGATGTCCTTGTACTTGTCATAAATAGAGGTGAGGTCATCCACTGGGGAGTCCAGGAGATAGCAAGAGGACAGCTGGGGACGAGCGGTGGCCGAGTTGAAGAGAGTGGGAGAGCTGGGCATATAATCCAAGCTGGAAATCAGTTCATAGAACTCCTTGGCCTCTTGAAAGTTTTGCGCCAGTCCGCAGGCCACGCGCAAAAAGAAGTACTGAGGATTCTCTATGACTTGGCGGCTCACTGGATCTTTAAGCAGATAGCGATCGTAGACCGTGCGAAGACCAAAGTACTCAAACTTCTGCGTCCTGGTGTCGTCGACAATGATGTTCAAAGCTTCTTTGTTTTCTCGTACAAAGTTGAATTTCTCCTCCGAGATAAGGCCATTTTCAAATCCACGAGTGACTGAGTCATAAAAATTTCGGATGTTTTGCGAGGCCACCTCTTCATCAATGAATCGGGCCAGTAGGCGAGAGGCCAGCTTAGAGTATTCGGGCTCTTCGCCAATCAACAGGGAAGCCGTTTGAATACAAAGCTTGTCCAGCTCTTGAGTTGAGGCTCCGTCGTAGAGGCCGCTGATCACTTTGGTGGCCACTCGCATAGGATCGACCTCTTTGAGGTGAGAGGAGCAGGCGATCACAACGTTGACAATTTTGTTTACATTGACGGGCTCAAGGTGGCCATTGCGTTTGCGCACTCTCATGATCTTGGGTCCATCATGGGTGTCAGACGCCTCCACCTCTGTGGTCAGATCATTCCCGGCTGGGATGTCTTTGGATGTTGGGGTTTTTTCAGTGCTGGTTTCCATGGGCTGTGTCTGCATGTGGTTCGTCTCCCTTTTGTCTCTTTTCTGCGGTGCCTTTGCTCCGGTGATTCTTAAAACTTTCCCCCACTCTTTCTTAGACTGAAGCGACAGCAAAGCCCTCAGCTTATTTCTAAGCTGGTCCTGAGGAGGACTGGAGCTATCGCTGAATCTAAAATTGAGTCAGAGCCAACTGGGCCCTTCACCCCTGACGCTATCTCGGCGAAAAGATCAGTGTCAATTGTCAAAGCCACATGGCGGAGGTGAGTTATTTTCCTTTCCATGCTGAAATTCTAGGCAAGAAGCTCTGGGTTAAGCAATCCACTTTCTTTTGACACCGAACTCAGTCAAGGCCCTGACGTTTGAGGCGCAGGGCCATAGAAAAAGCGTCAAAAAAATTGCATGATTTGTGGGCTACACTTTTTTATAATCTTGACAAAACGGAGAGGGGAGCAGAGTGCCCAAATTTTTAGCTCGAAAGCATTTTCCGGAGATGAATCGCCTTGAGGCGCTGATTGAGGAGCTGGGCGCAAGAGCCCGGGTGGAGGTGATCCGAGAGGTGTCTTTTGAGAACCGCCGCTTTCCTCTCTATGCTCTACAAATAGGGAGCACTGATCCCCAGGCCCCCACCTTAGGCTTTTTTGGCGGCGTTCATGGTTTAGAAAAAATTGGCTCTGAGGTGGTGCTCTCCCATCTCAGCACCATCGCCAGCTTGCTGGATTGGGACAAAAGCTTGCAGCAGCGCTTAGAGACGAGTCGCTTGGTCTTTATGCCCATTGTGAATCCGGTTGGGATTGTTTTGCGTCGTCGCTCCAACGGGCAAGGAGTGGACCTGATGCGCAATGCTCCTCTGGAGGCGGAGGGGCCGGTGAGCCCTTCTCGGATTTATCAGGGACACTATATTTCCTCCCATCTGCCGTGGTTTCGCGGCTACGGCCAGTTGGAGCCTGAGGCTGAGGCTCTCTGCCAAGTGGTGAGAAAGTGGATTTTGCCCAGCCGACTTGGTTTTGCTGTCGATGTGCATTCAGGTTTTGGGTCGCGGGATCGTCTTTGGTTTCCCTATGCTCACTCTCGTCGTCCCTGCCCGCATATTGGTCCTATTCACGCTTTAAAGCAGATCTTTGATCAGAGCTATCCCCACCACTTTTATGCTATTGAACCTGTGAGCCGGCAGTACACGATTCATGGAGACCTTTGGGACTATCTTTACTTAGAGCATCAACAGGAGGACTCAGGTAAAACTTTTGTTCCCTGGACCTTGGAAATGGGGTCTTGGATGTGGTTGAGAAAAAATCCCAGTCAGCTCTTCTCTCGTTTTGGGGCTTTTGATCCGGTTAAGCCTCACCGGAGAGAGAGGATTCTTCGCCGCCATTTGAACTTATTTGATTTTTTTCATCGGGCTCTGTTGGCACCAGAAACCTGGTTAACTTTGGAAGCGTCGCAGCTTGAGCAGAGTAAAAAGGCTGCACTGGAGTTGTGGTATGCAGGGACCTAAAGGACAGGGGGTCGTGGAGCCGGCCGTATGGATTCTGCTTCGGGGCTTGGCCAGGGAAAAGGATCATTGGGGAGAGTTTCCCGCACAGTTGAGCGAAAGGCTCAAGGGGGCTAGGGTTTTGAGTTTGGATTTGCCCGGAGCTGGAGAGTTTCATAAGACTCCCAGTCCCTCTTCCATTGCGGAAATTGCCCTCCTTGTGCGGCGGCAATGGGAACAGCAAAAGCCGGATGCCCAGCCCGTGGGATTAGTTGCGGTTTCTATGGGGGCCATGGTGGCCCTCGAATGGATTCGTCAAGCTCCGGAAGAGGTTTCTGGGGCGGTGATTATGAACTCCAGCTTGCGCAGCCTGAGCTCTCCTCACGAGAGGTTGCGATTTCAGATGTGGACTCACTTTTTGCGCTCTTTGGTGGCGCAAAATCCCGAGGCCCGGGAAAGGCAAATTCTTAAGATTATCTCGCAGCGACTAGAAGTGCATGAGCAAGTGGCTCTCGAATGGGGCAAAATTTACCGACGGCGTCCAGTAAAGCGCATTAATGTCTTGCGCCAAGTGCTGGCTGCTTCTCGCTTTGACATTGATGAATGGCCATACACTCACCCGATTTTGCTTTTATGTGGGTTGGGGGATCGGCTGGTGGAGCCCAGTTGCAGTGAGGCCCTCCATAAAAAGTTTGGCTGGCCTCTGCGTCAACATCCCTGGGCTGGCCACGACATCACTTTGGATGACGGTCCCTGGGTGGCCGAACAGGTTGCCTCTTGGTGGAATGAGGTGATGACGCTGAGTGCCTCGCAGCCCAGAGCTTAAAACTCTTGCCCTTGAGCTTGCCCTTGTTTCATGATCGGCTTCAGCTCCAGTTGGGGGACTCAAGCATTGGGGGAGGGGATGAGATTTTTCACCAGTCTTTTTGTTGTGATTTTTTGGAGCGGAGGCTTATTCGCTGAAGGTGGGAGCCTGGCCGGAAGCCTGAGATTTTCCTCGGACTCGCTGAGGGGGGACAGTCTCTTTGGATCTCAGTCTTCCACAAATCTGAGTTTCAATTTAATGGGAGAGGACTATTTTGCTGGGGAGTCTTTGGGGTTTCGCTCCGGGGCCAGTTCTCAGCTGCCGGCCTTGCAGTTGCGGGGGAACTTCCGTTGGAGACTGGGGGAGGGGCGCCTCTTTCAAGTCGATGTGGCCAGTCGTTACTCGGCTGCGGAAAGGGCTCACTATTTTTTGCCCTACGAGTTCTATTTTGCGCAAGAACAGAAAAATTCGGCTTGGGCTATTGGTCGACGTCGTCACCTGTGGTCTCGAGGGGATGAGTTTTGGCGTCAGGGCCTGTGGCAGCCGCGGGCCTTTCATGAAAAGCTGACCCCGGAATCTGCCGGCTTAATGGGTCTGTGGGGAGAGGTTTCTCATGGAAATTGGCGAGGTCTGATCTTCGCCTCCCCCCTCTTTATCCCTGAGTTTGGCCCTCAGCAGAGCCTGCAAGAGGAGCAGTTTGTGTCTGCGAACCCTTGGTTTCGCCCTCCGGCCAACCAGATTGTTTTTAATTCAGTGCCGACTCCAGTCCGCTATGACTTGGCTCAGGTGAGAGAGTCTGATTTGGTCAATCATCCTTCTCTGGCCCTGTCCTTAGAGCATCGTTCAGGCCCCGAGGGCTGGTTTTTGCGCAGCACCTATGCCTACAAGCCCATGAATCAGCTGGTGATGAGCTTTCCTCTGCAGTTTGCTCTACAGGCTCAAGACCCCCATGTGCGCTTGGTGATCCACCCTAAAGTAGTTTACCATCAACTTCTTGCCTTAGAGGGGGGAGTGGAGTCGGTCGAGGGAGTGAGAGCTTGGTTGAATGTGACTCGTGAAATTCCCGATCCGCAAGAGGTGGAGGTGTTTGCGATTCAGAAGGCCTTTGCTCCGGCTTGGTTGCTGAGTGGCTTTCTTGAGGGAGATGGGCCGAGCTGGAGGGGGGGGCAAAGTCATATTTATGGAGCCTTCTTCTCTGTTGAGGGAGGGGATGCTCCTGACTTAGGGAGCTTTGCTCCTGGAGGTGGCAGTCTCTTTGAGCGCCGCTATCAGTATCAACGAGCCTTGGCTCTTGGACTGCGTCAGTCCGCCGGTCGTTGGCAGTGGGATCAGCGCTGGACTTATGAGGTGGCGCAAAGAATGCTTTGGTGGAATTTGCGTTGGGATTACTTGCTGGATGAATCCTGGTCCTTTCTGTTTCAGGCTGACCTGTTGACCTTGGTGGATAATAAAAGCCCTGAGGTGGGGGATGGCTTTTTGCGGGATTATCGGGCCAATGATCGTCTGGCTTTGGGGGTCAGCTATGTCTTTTAGTATAAGAAGATGGAGTTGGGTGTTCGGAGGGCTGCTGGGAGCACTGGGGCTTTTGTTGGCCAGCATTTCCTGTTCAAGTTATCGTGAACCGGTGTCCAGGCCCGCCCCCATCCTCAATATGAAGGGGGGCTGCTTGGGGGAAGCGGGGTCAACCCTAGAGCAGTTTTTTAGGGGCCAGGCCAGCACCCTTGAAGTCGCTGAATTTTGGCAGTGTTTAGATGTCACTTTACAAAAGTTTTACCACGTTACCTATGGTCAGCAGCCGGGCATTTATTCAGCTGAAGAGATTCGCGAGTTTTTACGCCGCTACTTTGTCTCTGGGGACCGACTCACCGACCCCCTGTTTGCTGAAATTATGGAGCTCAAGCGCCTCTTGATCGGGGGCTCGGTAGAGCACATCACCTTGGCCGAATGGGGGCGCTTGCGGGGGGTGATGCAGGAGTTAAGAAGAATTTCTCTGCAGTTGAATCCCCATATGTTGGCCCTTCAGAGGGACTCCACTGGCCCCTGGGGGCAAAAAGAGGATTTAGATCTTGGGTCTGGAGAACAGGTCTTTGTGGAGGCCAGTCAAGCCCTTAATCAAGCGGCAGGGGGCCTTGGGCGACTTTTGGGCCGCACCCAGCTCTCTTATTCTCGGTTGCGCCTCGAGGCCCTGATGGGGGAGTTGGACAGAATCTTCAGCCTCAACCTGAGCCCATGGCTTCCCCTCTGGGGCCAGGTTAAGGAAGTGGTGGTGGGCGGTTCCGCAGAGGTCATGCAGGCGGAGGAGTGGGAGCCTCTCTTGGGTCTGCTCTCGCGGGCCTATGGTCAATATGTTTTATGGAACTTGATTCACGATCAAGGAGAAAACTCCAGCCCTCAGGCCTTGCGCCGCTGGGACCGATGGATGGCTGAGAGCTTATCTTTGAGTGCGGGTCTGCTCAGAAGTCAGCCCGAAGAGACTCTCTCTTGGAACCGCTTGGAGTCTCTTTGGGCAGAGTTGGAGTCCTTAGGTTTTTTGCCTTTTGCCATGGATCAGCCTCAGTGGTCACAATTGCTGCAAACAGTGGTCTGTCGCTTTTTACAGCCAGACTGTGAAGGGGAGGGGACCGGCAGTCCTTCGTTGGGTTTTGGTTTAGAGCATTTGGCTCAAATTAGGGTTCTTTATGAAGACTGGCGGCAAGGGCAGGCTTCGGTGGACAGGTTGATGCGCTCCCCCGAAAGGGGTGGGGAGACCTCGGCTCTTCACCCCCGTTTGCAGGAACTATTGGCCGGTCCTTGGCCCTTGGTGCAGGATCGGTGGGGCCGCTTACAATTGACCACTGAGGCGAGGGTTTTTGATCGACGTCGGGATTTGGAGACTCTCAATGGCCTTGGGTTTTTGTTGCAGAGACTCATGGGGGCCTATGCAGCCGCCCCTTCGGGAGAGCCTCTCAGCATGGATCGCCTTCAGCTGAAGAGGGCTTTTACCGAGCTTCACCCCTTGTGGCAGAGTTTGGGTCTGATCTCTTTTGAGTCTGGAGACGAGGCGGCGATGGACCGCTTTGTCAGCAAAGTGATGAGAGATGCCAGTCTTTTTATGCCGCGAAGTCAAGGCGGAGATAGAGTTCATCTCCCCGAGCTCGTGGAGTTTGCCAGTTTTGCCCTTTCGGGATTGCGAGCGAGCCAAAAAGTGTTTAGGGAGCTTCAGGAAGTGGAGCACTGTCCGCGCTGGAGTTCGGAGGGGGAGTTTTTGGGGTTGGATCCGGTCACATGTTTGCGTCCTCTCTTGTTTGGCCGTCGTGATCAGTATCTGCAGCACTTGCCCCATTTACGCCAATATTTGGATCAGGGAGACTTGCGGCTTTGGGAGCTCTTTGAGCGCCAACTTCAACTGACAGTTCGGCCGGGAGCGGGGGCTCGGCAACCCGTTTCCACAGGTGAGCTGACAGAGATGATGGTCTTAATGAAGTACATTGAGACCTTCTTTTTGCGCTTTGACCAAAATGGCAACGGGACCATTAATCTCCCCGAGAGCCTTGAGGCCTTTCCCCTGTTTTTCCCCACTCTCCAGGCTCTCTTTGAGGCCATTGGCTTTGAGCCCTCGGAAGAGGAGGTTTTGGCCTTCTTCACCTTTTTATTCAAAGAGGGGAGGACTCCCTTTGATCAGCCCGACAGTTTTGAGGACTGGCTGGACGAGCCCGATCTGTGGGAGTATGAAGCCGACCGCTTGATTCTGGCGCGAATTCTGGCCTCCTTGTCTCTGTTGACCACCCCTTAGCTGAGAGGCCGAACTTGTAGAACTTTAAGTCAATTTTTGAAAGGATTACAGGGTTTTGATCTGCTATTGAGTTCAACTTGGGTCCAAGAGTAAAATCTTGTCCTATGTGTGCCCGAGTTTTAGTCGGGCTGTGGCAGGCCCTCGGGGTCTGTTTTGGCCTCAGTCTTATGTCAACCCCTCTCCAAGCTCAGTCGTCGGTCGAGCCCCGATCTTCTGTGGCCTTTAGCCGGGAGCAATTTTTTTCTGAAGCTGTTGATCCGGCCGTCGACTCTACCTTTTCCCAATTGCGCTGGAATTATACTCGGACTTGGGAGAACTTGTTGGCCAGCGGGGACTTCGGCCTAGAATCTCTCGGTCAGCTGGCCCTTGACGGCAGCGGTGAAAATCATCTGGCTCTTCCCGAGCTCTACCTGCTGTGGTCTTCTCTGTCCTTAGGGCCGATGGGAGAGTGGGATCTCAGCCTGGGGCGAAAGCGCCATTTGTGGAGTGCTATGGACCAGGAGTGGAAGATAGGCCTGTGGCAGCCCTTGGTCCGCTGGGACGAGATCCATCGCTTAGAGCAGGGACTGACGGGTGTTTTTTTGAGCTCTCAGACTCCTCAGATCGAGACCACCCTCTTTGTCTCTCCTCTCTTTCTGCCTGATCAGGGAGCTCAGATTGCCCTTGAGGAGGGGCGTTTTCTGTCGGGAAGCCGTTGGTTCACCTCTCCACCTCAGAGTATGATACCTGCCGGAGAGGACAGAACAGAAATTTTTTATGAGCTCGACAGGCCCAGCGCTTGGCAGGTGATTCAGCAGACCAGTCTTGCTGGGCAGCTGAAAATTGGGTCGGCCAAGGGGCCTTGGTTAGCGGTAACAGGGACTGATAAACCCCTCAACCAACTTCAGCTGCCCTTTGAGGCTTTCTTGGATATCTCTTTAGCCAGTGATTCCGGTTTGGGTCGGGTGCGAGTCTATCCTCAAGTGGCTCGTCACCGCTTAGTGTCTCTTGAAGGAGGCTATCGTCAAGAAGAGGCTCAGGTCTGGGTTTCTCTCACTCGTGAGTCGGTTCGCCCTTTAAACTGGCCAGAGGAATGGGAGAGTCTACCTCTCAAGTCAGGCTATTTTGCCAGTGTGGGTTATCGTCAAGACTGGTCCGCCTTGGGCTTAAGAGGTCTTTCTTCAGGGGTTTCCTACCTGGGGCATTTTGAAGACACCCCCTTGACCGCAGGGGACTTTTCTTCCAGTGGAGGGGAGGCCTCTTCCCCCTTAGGGGAAAGTCAGAGATATCCTTTTCGCCAGGCTCTGGCTTGGGATTTGGCCTCGACCTGGAGTTGGGCCCAAGATCAGAGTCTCTCGTTGGGTTTTCGTCACACTTACTCTTTCTCTGAAAGAGGCTCCTTGGTGAGTTTGCAGAGCAGAGCTCAGGCCTCCGCTCAGCTGCACTGGAGTTTAGCTCTGGATGTGCTGGGAGCGCCAAATAGGCAAGAGGCTGGGGGCTTGATTCAGCGCTATGGACACAATGACCGGATCAGGGCGGAGGTCATTTATGTTTTTTAAAGGGCTGGCTTTAGCTTTGTGTGGAGCTGTCTTTTTTGTCTCAGGTTGTGGAGTTCGAATCTTTGAGCCTCCTCCTCAACCCTTGGTGGTGCAGCTAGAAGATATGGCTGAGGATCTGGACCTGCATGGAAAACTAAAGGCCTTTGCTCAAGGGCAAATCGCTGAAGAGGAGCTAGAGGTTCTTTTTGACCATTTGGATTCGCGCCTTGTCGCCTTCGCTCAGAGAGTCAGAGGAGAGCAAGAGAGAAGTTACTGGGCTCAAGAGCTCAGAGGTTTTGTTCACCGCTACTTTCTTCGGGACCGAAGCTTGAGTGACTCTCTTCTGTCAGAGGTCATGCGGCTGAAGGTTTTCTTTGTGGGAGGGGAGCTGGACCGCTTGACCCATGAGGAGTTGGACTCATTGCGTGGGCTTCTGGGTGAGTTGAAACAAGAGGCACAGAGGATGAGGCCCTTTATGGGCTTTTTTCTCGGCTCTGATGTCGCTGTGGATCGAGAAGAGGCTCGCAGAGCTCTGAAGGCCTCTGCTCAGTCTTTGGGTCAGATTTTGGGTCGGGGTTCGCAGAGCTTTTACTTTGATCACTTGGTGACTTTGATGGAGGAGTTGAGGGCCTTTGCCGGCTGGAATGAGATTTTCTCTGAGTCGCGTCAGCCTCAGGACTGGGTGGAATTCCTGCGGCTGTTTAAAGAGCTAAATCTTGGTGAATCTCGGAACTTGGTGGCGCCCGAAGAGTGGACCCCATTCCTGGGGTCAGCGGCTGACTGGTATGGTCTTTGGTTACGCTATCAGTACGATCTGGTGGGACCCAGTATGTTTTATGGTGAGGGTTTTGCAGCTCTTGTTTCCCTCATCGATGACGGGATGCTTTTGGCTCATCAGGCAGTCAAAAACCAAAGAGCTCTGAGAGTGGAGTATGAAAGACTCAATGAAGTTTTTGTGGTTCTTGAGAATTTAAGACTTTTGCCAGGGCAGGTCACGGCCCAAGCTCTGGATCAGGTGACTCGTTCTCTCGTGGGGAAGATGTTTGGTGATATGAGCTTAAGTCCTCAGGAGCGGGCCCAGGCCAGTTTGGGTATTGGCCACTTTGAATTGCACCAAATGGGTGCAGAATTCTATCGTTGGGCGCTGATTCAACATCACTTGGACATACAGTTTTCCCAAAGAGTGCAGGGGCAGAGGGAGCGCAGTCCCCTGGATCAGTTGAGCGGCTTTGTCGAAACCACCGAGGATCAGGTGGATTTGGCTGTCCACGAGTTCCGACAGATGGTTCAGGAGATGAGGCCTCTGTTCAGTTCAAAGCTGGGGCGGATCTTTTTGGTGGAGGAAGTTCACTTTGAACGCCACTCTGTGGCTCATGGGTTCTTTAATCTCTCCGCGATGAATTTTCTCAAAGCCCTGATTCGTCAGATGTTTCGCGGTTATAGCGAGGACCTGGAGAGAGCGCTCGCTCTTGGTGGAATCACTGAAGATGAGCTGCAGGACTTTTACACTGATTTTCGGCCTCTGGGCATCGATCTCAGGGTGATGGATCCCCGCAGTGCCGATTCTGGCCGACGGAGTTTTATCGAGGCGAGTTTGTTCACCTATTCCGGTCAGGGGGTCAGTGCTCCGACTTCAGCCAATGGCCAGTCGCGCCATCCCGATATCTTGGAGATGGAAACGGCGATTGAATTCCTGTCGCTCCTATTTTCCGGAGGCCTTTTGGCTCACAGTCTCTATGAGGGAGTTCTTGAGCTCTGTCAGCCTCTGGGGCCACGCTTTGTGCAAAAAGATGTTTTTGGCGGCGATATGATCAATCGCGACTGCTTCACTCGACATCTGCTGGATGTGCTTTTGCCTTTGATCGGCAATATGCCGGGAATGCAAAATTACCTTGAGGAAGAGTTGACCCGAGATGAAGGCCGAGAGTTTGTTCGTATGCTGGTGGCGGCAGGTATTTATTCAGAAAGTCCTCAGCATTTGGTAGAGCGCAGTGAAGTCAATACCATGGCGATGATTCTTCACTATTCGGAAGCCATTTTTACTCGTTACAATCTGGATGGAGATTTGGTGTTAAACCATGAGGAGATTCTCCAGGCCCTGCCTGTCTTTTCGGGGTTTATCAAGCGGCTAGCGGCCGATATGTGCTACGATCTGAATGAAGCCAGGACGCGAACGGTTTTCTTTTACATTCTCAGGTTTGCGGAGATACCCAAGTTTGACCCGGTCAGCTTGGCAAGGCTGGCCATGATGCGCTGGCCTTGGTGGTCATTGGAGCTGGATCGCATGCAGGTGGTGCGAGTGTTTGGTGAGATTATTCGCACCTCTGGTCAAGCCACGGGAGGCTGCAATAACTAGGCTTAAAGTACCTGAGGGGCGGTGCGGGCAACAATATCATGGCCCAACCACCAGACGGCTTGGCGAGGGGCAAAGGCCTCTTGAATCATCAGCCGGCCACAGGAGCGGAAAACCAGCTCACTCAGCTCGGCCGTCATCAGCTCCCGGCTGTCCTTGTGGAGATGGATCAGGTGGGTGGAGGCTTCGCGCATCAGAGCCATTTGCTCAGGGCCGTTGTGCTGGGGCCAGAGTTCAAAGCGAGACCACCTCTGAATCACTTCAGATTCAAAATATTTTTGAGTGTAGTCCATCACCTCCTCTAAGGCCCCTTCTTCTTTCAAAAGGGAGGCCGCTTTGCTCAATAGGGCTTGAACTTTAGGGTCCTCAGAGACCTCCTTTTGCAGGGCTCCCAAGAGGGGGTAGAGAGACACTTCCACACCCAAAAAAATACTGCTGGAGTTGGTCAAAATTTCTGGAGCGTTGAAGACAGTGACTTGAGTTCCACTTTCCCAGGCCTCTTGAGCTATCTCCTCCAGTTTCAATTTGGCAAAGCCCTGCAGATAGGGGGAGTAGGACTGCCAGCGGTATTGAGAGCCCATCAGAACTTCGGTGCCATGATAGCCGTAGGCCAAGTAGGAAACTCGGCCTCCAGCAGCCCTCAGTTCTTGGCGCAAAGGGGCGCTCAGCTCGACCAAATGGGCTAAGGTGTTGGCGGTGACCTCTTCAAAATTGGCGGCGCAAAAGCGACCTAGGTCTGTGGACCAAAACTCTTCACTGGAGGCATAGCGATCGCCAAAACCCTTGAAAACTCGGTTCATGGCCGGCATGGCAATTTTGGCCCGGGGCACTCCTCCGGCCATAGTGTGGAGAAAAATCACATGTCGGCAGCCTTCAAGATGACTGCGCAGGTCGTTGAGGTAGAGCTCAAGATTTTCACGAAATCTCTTTACACCGAAAGAGCGGGACTGCTCCAAGCTCGACCAGTCCATTTTGACCTTGTCCCACTCGCTGAGTTTAAGGCCCTGAAGCTGATCCACGGGAGTCCGTCCCTGAGAGTCAGCTTCCAGATCAAATCCCGCCTCGAGAGCTTGATTAATCAGAGGGTTTTGAGCTTTCTCACCGATCTCTTCAGCGCTCAGGAGGCGGAGCTGATTGGCCTCATCGCGACGACCCACGGTGGAGTAAATCACCTTCATTCCTCGCTTTTTGGCTTCGTCCACCAGACCATTGGCATAGCCGCGCTGAAAGAGTTCGCCAAAGACGACCAGAGCATCCTGAGGACCATAATCGTCTGTGTCGGGGATCTCGCGAAGGGCTCTCAACTCCGTCATTTTGTGCACTCCTTGAAAGTTTTGAGATATATTACGAGCATGGATAAAAAAGGCAAGCCAGCCATGACGCCCCTTGACCCTGAGCGGGATTACTACTGGGAAGAGGGGAAGATGGTGCTCACGGCTCACTTTTTAAAGCGCCGGGGTTATTGTTGCGAGTCCGGCTGTCGCCATTGCCCTTATGGGGAGAAAGTGATCAGCTTGGTGCCTTCATGGACTGAGACCTTGCTGGAGGCTGGAGTTCAGGTGGTGGGGCGCACTCGTTTCTGTATTCATCCGGCTGAGGCCCTGAGGTCCATTCCTGCGGTGGGGGGGACTAAGTCGGTGGATTGGTCAAAAGCTCAAGGCTTGGGGGCCACAGTGGTCCTTCTGGACAAAGAGGAAAACACCCTACCAATGCACCAGTCGAGTCCCTGGCCCACTCATGTCACTCATATCACCTCTGTGCGGGATGTGGGGCCGGCTCTGGAGGGGATGGCTCAGCGCTTTCAGCGCCGGGCTCTTCGGGATTTATCGAGGCGCTGGAAGGGCGTGGTGGAGGGTCTGAGTCAGTCACCTCAAAAGTTACCCAGCTGGCGTCAGCTCCCTGGGGTTCTTGAGTGGTGGCGAACTCCCACAACAGAGCCGCTGAACTATGTTTACGTCATTTGGTCTCAGCCCTGGATGGTGGTTCGATCCGACACCTTTATTGGCTCCCTCTTTGATCTCTTGGGCTATTCGCTGATCTCAGCTCCCTCAGGTCAAGGAGACTCCCGCTACCCCACTGTGGACCTATTGAAGGACTTTGACCCTGAAACCACTTGCCTCCTCTTTTCCTCTGAGCCTTACCCCTTTGCCCGCAAAAAAGGAGACCTGGCTCAGCAGCCCTTTGCCTCAGCTCTGGTGGATGGGGAGGTCTACAGCTGGTTTGGCCTAAGGTCTTTAAGGTTTCTGGAGCAGCAGTTTTCCCTGAGATCTGCCGGGCCGGTCGAATGAGCCGAATTCTCCTGCTCACTTTTGCCTGTATGATTTGGGGGTTGGGCTTTGCCGCCACTCGCTGGACCTTTGAAGTCTATGACCCCTATTGGTCCAACGCTCTCAGGTTTTTGTTGGCCTCCTCCCTCACTATTCCTATCCTTCTGTGGCGAAGGGCTCTTAGGTTCAACCGGCCCGTTCTTCTTTGTTCAGTATTTTTATTTGCCGGACTTCAGGCCCAAACAATAGGTATTGAGGGGACCACTTTGGCCAAAAGTGGTTTTTTGACCGCTTTCTATGCCATCTTTACCCCTATTTTATTATATCTCAAAACGGGGGTGAACTACCGTAAGACCTATTGGTTTCTGGTGGGACTGGCTTTCTTAGGGGTGGCTTTTCTCTGTGAATTGAGTTGGGAGGGATTTAATCGGGGAGATGCATGGGTCCTACTTTCAGCTCTGTTTTTTTCATTACATATTATTGCTGTAGACAGTTATGCGCAGAAGGTGCATCCCGTGGACTTTAACTTTCAGCAGGTCCTCTTGGTCGGCTTGATGGCTTCGGCCATGGCCTTCAGCCTTCAGGGGATGCCCCCTCTGTGGCCGCTTTTTGAGTTCTCGCGCCTGTTGAGCCCCTCTCCTATTTTGGGTTTTGTTATTCTTGCTTTTTTCTCCTCTATGATCGCCTTCACCATTCAGATTTATGCGCAAAAGAGAATTCGCGCCCATGTTGTCAGTTTGGTGTTTTTAAGCGAGAGTGTGTTCAGTGCTTTTTTTGGTATGATTTTTTTTGCTGAGTTTCTCTCGCCCAAAGGGGTGATTGGGGCCTCGTTGGTGCTGTTGGCAGTGGGGCTGATTCCCTTTGCCTCCCGCTTTGAGAAGAGGCCAGCAGAGTCTGCCATCCCAGCTTAAAAATCAACTGGACCAAGTTTGGTCCTTAAAGCCCAGCTTGAGGTTGGCGTAGCGGGCCGAAACAAAAAGCCAATCGCTGAGTCGGTTGATGTATTGCAAGATGGAGTTCTCAACCGGCTCCACTTGGTGGAGGCGAACAATCGCTCTTTCAGTGCGTCGGCAGAGAGTGCGAGCCACATGGAGGTGGGAGGCCAAGGGAGAGCCTCCAGGCAGAATAAACTGTTGAAGAGGTGGCAGCTCCACAGACATCAGGTCCATGCTCTGCTCCAGGTCGGCAATGGGGCTTTCCGAGAGAGGGGGAAGTTGAGCCTGGAGTTCCGCTTTGGGGGTGGCAAGATGACTGCCCAGGTTAAAGAGGTAATTTTGAATACTTTCAATTTGCTCTTGAAGTCGCTCTAGCCAGTCCTGCCCCTCTTTGGGCTCCGAGGTTTCGCCAAAAGCCAATTGAGCCAGCTGAGCCTGAATCAGGCCTAAGTGGGAGTTGAGTTCATCAATGCTTCCATAAGCTTCAAGACGCAAGTGGTCTTTAGGCACTTTTTGCCCTCCGAACAAAGAGGTCTTACCTTTGTCTCCCGTTTTGGTGTAGATTTTTGGCGGCATTTGAACTTTCATGGTCGCCAGTTTGGCATAGCTTATGGGAAAATGGGAGAGTTTTATGGCTTCTCAAAGGCCTCTGTTTATTTCGATTCCCCACTCGGGAGAAAAGCTTCCACCAGAAGTCTCTTGGCTCCAAGGATTGCCGGAGCCCTTGTTGATGTGCGATGTGGATCGATATGTAGATCGCCTTTATGCGCCGGCTGTGGAGGAATTAGAGCTGCCCTGGATTGTAGCCCAATGGCACCGCTATGTGGTGGACCTGAATCGGCTGCCTGAGGACATTGACCAGGATGCGGTGGAGGGAGCGCCTCATCCCTCGGGTCGCTTTCCCACAGGACTTCATTGGTCGGTGACCACCAAGGGGGATCGATTGATCGCTCAGCCCATGCCCATGAGCCTACATCGCGAATTGGTGGACAAGTACTTTTGGCCCTTTCACCACCAGGTGGAGGCCATGTACAAAAGTTTTCGCGAGCAGGGCTATACAGATATCTATCATCTCGATGCTCATAGCATGCCCTCACAGGGCACGGCGGCCCACCGCGATCCGGGTCAACTCAGGGCCGATATTGTGATCAGTGATGTGGATGGAACTAGCTGCCGCTCTGAATTTAAGGATTTGGTGTTGGAGGCCTTTCGCCACACTGGGCTCAAAGTGGCCTACAATTGGCCTTACAAAGGCGGGCGCCTCACTCAAACCTATGGGCGACCAGGTCTGGGTCAACACTGCATTCAGGTGGAGATCAATCGGGCCCTCTATATGAATGAAGTCTCCAAGCAGTGGCTGGGACCTCAGGCTGAAACTCTGCAGGTTCAACTCAGGAGAGCTCTCAAGGAAATCTTAAGTGTCTGGCTCTAAAGCTGAGCGAGTGGGGCTGGTCTAAGGTACTGGCCTCAGAGCGTCAAATTGTCTTTTTGCTCAGAGGCTTTCCGGTTCTATTTGGAGTTAAAAGCCCAATAGGTTATGAAAAGTTATTGTGAAAATTTTGAATGATATCTTTGATTTTTTCGCCTCCATTAAGTTGGCTGTCATTATTATTATAGCCTTGGCTGTGATCTCTGCAGTGGGCACCATCTACGAAGCTCGCTACGATGCCGAATATGCCCAAAAATTAGTCTATCATTCTCCCTATATGTATTTCACCTTGGGACTGTTGTGTATCAACCTGATTGCGGTGATGGTGGATCGCTGGCCCTGGAAGTTGCATCACACGGGCTTTATTTTAGCCCATATAGGAATTATTATTACCTTAGTGGGCAGTTTAGTGACCCGACTCTATGGGGTCGATGGCTCTATGCGTTTTGAGATTGGCCAGAGCAATCGCTTTGTCTCCATTCCCCATCATGAAATGGTGATCTTTGCCTCTTTGGATGGGAGGGACTTTCGTGCCTTGCACCACGCATCGATGGACTTTTTGGTGCGCCCACCGAGTCCGCGAAGAGAGTATTCCTTTGCTCTTGGTCCCGATCGTCTGGAAGTTCTAGAGTACCACCACTATGCAGTGAGAAATACGGAGATTGTGCCCTCGGAGAGGGAGAGGGATGGGGCGGCTCTACGCTTTCAGTTAACCAACGAGCAGGTGAATATGACGGATTGGGTGCGGCGGGATGGGCGCAGCCCCTTTGAGGTTATGGATCTGGGGCCAGCCCGAGTGGTCATCAGTGACGGAAGCTATGAGGCCACCCAAATCCATAACGAGATCATTATCACTCCCGGTCCTGACGATCAGACTTTCCATTACAAAATTCACTCGCTGTCGCGAC
>SKLV01000129.1 GCA_007121385.1 Bdellovibrionales bacterium | reverse complement strand
TTGATAATATGCGCTCCTTGATCAATGGCGTAGTTGATGGCTCGAACCGTATTCATCAGGTTGCTGGCCCCAGGGGCCTTAGGGTCATAGTATTTGAGGGTCATCAGGCTCACTTGAGGGGCCACTCCCAGGGCTCCACCTTTTTGCTCACCCGTGGCCCCAATGATACCTGAAATATGGGTGCCATGCCCATGGTTGTCTGTAAGGTCGTTGTTGTGGGCCACAAAGTTCCACCCAAAGACATCGTCGATAAAACCATTGCCATCATCGTCGAGATTGTTGGTGGCTTTATCTCGGCCTTGAGAATCCAAGCCTGTTTCGCCTGGGTTGCGCCACAGATTGGCTTTTAGATCGGGGTGTTGGATGTCCACACCAGTGTCAATCACCGCCACGATAATTTCACGACTGCCTCGAGTCACTCTCCAGGCTTGGTCAGACTGGGTGAGGGAGAGTCCCCATTTCTGCTGTACACTGAGGTCGTTGAAGAGAACTGATTGAGAGCTCTCTGGCCGCTTTTTGTCGGGGGAGATTTTGGCTTCATTGAGCTCGATGGGTTCACGGTGAAAACCCGGTTTGTTGGAAGAGAACTCCCACTGATCCGCTGCAGAAGAGGAGGCGGGCTTCACCTCCGCCGAACCACTAAAAACCCAGTGTCCACTGAGACCCACGAGGCTGAGAACAATCAGAGCCGAGAAGAGAGCGTGAAAGGGTAAAGGGGACGAGGTCGTCTTAGGAGGCTGAGTTGATGATTTCATAGCTTTATAAATAGCAATCTCGGTGCCGAAAGTTCCAAGACTTAAACTATTGAAATAACTAGGTGAATTGAGCTATGTCTCAGTCTGCCACAGGGCTCTATTGGCCAATTGTTAGCCCCCTGTCAAAGTTGTCTACATGGTCTTATAATCAGGGCCACTTCCCCCCTCGCGGGGCTGCCAACGAGGTCCCACCACATCAGTGGCTTTGCAGTCCACGCAGTTGGGGGCATTGATCACCAGTTGATCTCCTTGGCGCTCATAAACCCCCGCTGGACACATATGAGTGTAAAAGTCAGCCACATCCTCAGGAATGTCTTTGCCGACGGTCAGGTGCTGGGGTATGTCGTCACGGGTCTTGTTGCCCGACAGGTAAACGGCATCGACCTTGCTCAAGCCCAGCTTTTCTTGGGCTGGAGCGACCTCTCTCCACTCCTCTGCATCCTCCATTTGAGGGCCTTTAACTCCGGGAAAAGAGCCACCAGTCAAAGTCATCAGGCCGGCTTTGATACCCCCGGTGTAAAAGCCCTCTTTAAAAGCATGGCGCATATGGCGTACCTTATACAGATCCGTCCACAGGGAGCTCGATCGCAGCATTTGATCGTAGGATTTAAGCTGTGTCCGAGAGGTGTCTTTCGCTTTGAGGGCGGCAAAAATGGAGCGGGCCGCCAGAATGCCCGAAAGCATGGCAAAATGAATCCCCTTAAGGGCAGGCACATTCACTAAGCCTGCGGCATCGCCCAAAACCACCAATCCATCGCCGTGAAGTCTTTCACCAATGGCGTGGTAGCCTCCTTCAGGAATGGTTTTGGCTCCCCACTCCACCACTTCCCCTCCGGCCAATATGGGGGCGAAAAGGGGGTGCTGTTTCATTTTCTGAAGGGCATGGTGCACATCCAAGTTGTGCTCACGATAGTCTAAGCCAGCCACCAAGCCCAGGGCCACCAAGTCGTTGGCCAGGGGGTAGAGAAAGCTGCCGCCAAAGGCGTCTTTGAGCGGCCAACCTAAAGTGTGAATAATCTCCTCAGGGGCTTTCTTGACCTTCCAAATCTCCTTCACCCCCAAAGCGTAAATTTGTGGATATTCAGAGTTGATATTCTGCCAGTTGTTGTAGGCTTGAGTGAGAGTGCCGCGTGTGCCTTCAGAGAGCACCGTCACCTGAGCTGTGATATCAGTGGCCGGCATATGCTGAGGTCCCGGTTGCCCATCTCGCAGCAGGCCTGCGGCCGTCGTCCTCACTCCAATCACTCTCTCGTCTTGGACCAAGAGAGATTCCACAGGAAAGCTGGTAAAAATATTAACACCTAAGCCTTCGGCCTGCTGGCCCAGCCAGCGGACCATCTCACAAATAGAGCCGATGTAATGGCCGTGATTTTTCATGGTGGGCGGGGTGGGCAGACGCATGGAGCCCTTCTCCGTCAGGAGATAAACTTTTTCCTTGGTCACCGGACGGCGGAAAGGAAAATCTTTATCCTTCATTTCGGGAAAAAGGGTTCGGAAGCCAATGGGATTGACCACGGAGCCCGAAAGGTTATGCCCACCGAGGTGGGCCGCCTTTTCCAGCACTCCAATTTGCACATCACCCAGGCCTTCGCCCTTCTCATTGTCCTGTTGAATGAGGCGGGCCAGTTCAATGGCTCCAGAGAGTCCGGCTGGGCCAGCTCCGACAAAGACCACATCCAAAGGTACGACATCTTCACCTTCGGGGGTCTCTCGGCGAATGAGGCGGTCATAGGGAAGCTCGATTTGAAAATTTGCGGGTACAAAACGTTTTTTTGACATGGGAAAGACTTTAGGACTTTAGCTCCATTTTGTCCAGCTCAGCTCAAGGGCTATTGGGAGAGGACTTTTGGCCCGCCATGGCAGACTCGATCAGGGCTTGAGCTCGGGCTTGAGCTTTCTCCATCTGAGCCTGTTGACTGCCCAGTTCGGGACTGTTTTTTTTGCTCTTGCGCAGGTGATAGTCTCCATTTTGGTCCATATCCCAAGCCAGGCGAGAGTCTTTCAGCTGCATCTGCAGGGATTCCCAGATTTTTTCCTTTAAAGGACGATCCTCAATGGGGGCCAGAACTTCCACCCGCCGTTTGAGATTGCGACTCATCCAATCGGCAGAGCCCATTAGGAAAATCCCATCCAGAGGGTCAGCCTGCCCTTGGCGAAAATAATAAGATCGGGTGTGCTCTAGGAGAGGGCCTAAAATAGAGATCACTGAGATGTTCTCGCTGAGTCCTGGCTTTTGTGGGACTAAACAGCAAAAACCACGCACCAGCATCTGCACGGGGACTCCAGCCTGCGAGGCTCTATAGAGGGCTTCAATCAAGTTTTTATCTTGCAGGCTATTGCACTTGACAATGATGCCACAGGGCTTATTTTTTCGCGCCAGCCGGGTCTCCTCTTCAATCAACTGGAGTAGAGACTCTTTTAAGTTCACAGGAGCCACAAGAAGAGACTTGTAATCGCTTTTTAAAGAGCGGCCCGTAAGGTAGTGAAAGATCTCAATCACCTCGCTGGTGATCTCAGGTCTGCAGGTGAAGTAGCTCATATCTGTGTAAATCTTAGCTGTGTGAGGATGATAGTTGCCCGTGCCCACATGGACATAGGAGCGGAAATCCTCCTTCTCCTGACGCACCACTAAGGCCAGTTTGGCGTGAGTCTTAAGCCCCACAATTCCATAAACCACATGGACTCCCGCTCGCTCCAAGGCCTGAGCCAGAAAAATATTTCGCTCTTCATCAAAGCGGGCTTGGAGTTCGATCAGGCAGACCACTTGCTTACCTCTTTCAGCAGCCTGAATCAGGGCCTGAACTATGGGACTGTTTTCCAAAGTGCGGTAGAGGGTCATTTTGATGGCCACGACTTGTGGGTCTTTCGCCGCCGTGGCAATAAACCTCTCCACACTGGTCTTAAAGCTCTCGTAGGGGTGATGAACTAAGATATCCTGACGGCGAATCAGTGAAAAGATATTGGTCTCTTCATCAATGAGGGCCGGGTGACTGACACTGGGCCAGGCTTTAAACTTGAGCGAGGGAATATCCAGTGAGGCCACCGCCTCCAGATCTTTGCTCTCAAGGGAAAATGGGTATTCATAAACATCCTCACTTTCCAAGTCGAGCTCTTCTAACAAAAAGCCCAGGAGCCAGGGGTCCGGGTTAGGACCAACCTCAAGGCGCACCACTTCAGCCCAGCGTCGCTGTTTGACCTCCTCTTCAATGAGCTCCAGAAGGTCTTCGACGTCTTCCACATCGGCCTCGATGTCCACGTTCCGGGTGAGGCGAAAGGGCATAAGGCCGACGATCTCCATATGGGGAAACAGCTCGCTCAGATGCTCTTTCACCAGTTCCAAGGTGGAAACAAAGCGATGCTCAGCCTTCGTGGGAGCTTCTTCAGATTGTGGGGGCAGCAGAATCCAGGCGGGAAAGACCTGGGGGATCTTAATTCGCGCAAAGAGCTTGTCCTCTTCCGTGGGAAGTTTGAGAGCCACAGCCAGGGATGTGGACAGGTTTGATATTAAAGGGAAGGGGTGTCCCAAATCAACAGCCATGGGAGTGAGTACGGGAAATATTTTACTTTTAAAAAATTGGTTGGCCCACTGTTTTTCCTCTTTTTGTAACTCCTGCCATTCCAGCAGGTGAATGCCCTCTTCTCGGAGAGCCTGTCCCAAATCCACATGGATCAGTTCATCAATGCGAGGGTGAAGGTTCAAAAGTCTTTGGCGGATTTGCTCCAGCTGAGCCTGAGGAGTGAGCCCATCTAAGGAGGTGGTGGAGACCTTGGAGAGCTGCTGCCTCTTAAGTCCTCCCACTCGCTTCATAAAGAATTCATCTAAGTTGGAGTTGAAAATATTGAGAAAGCGGGCTCTCTCAAGAAGAGGTAGGCGGGAGTCTTGGGCCTGAAATAAAACTCGCTCATTGAACTTGAGCCACTCCAATTCGCGGTTGAGAAACTCATATTGAAGGGGTTTAGCCATGGGCACCTATCCTTTTGGGCTCAAAAAGGCCAAAACTTCATCTTTTTTGTCGTACACATCTTTGTAGCCCAAATCAACCAAAGCACTGCAGTATTCAGGCTCAAAGAGGAGATAGCTGAGAAGCTCGGCCGACTCCTTGGGTGAGCCCAGAGAGTCCACCAAAAAGCCAATCATTTTTGGCAAAGTTTTGCGGTGAGCTTCAGCAATAAGGGCCAGCCGCTGAGAGGGGTAGAGGTAAAGAGTGTTGATCACATTGAGGGCCGGCAGTTCCTGATCTTTAAGATGCTCGCGAACAGCTGAGAACAGGCTTACACTCTTGTTGATGCGCTCCAGTCTCTCCATATCGGTCTCAATGGCATCCATAAAAATGGCATCAATAAGGATACTCAAGATTCTACCCAGTGTGGGGTGAATTTCTTTGGCATCGGCTGTGCGGTGCTCCACCTTCTGGCGCCAAGAGCGCACACCGATCACCACCAGATTTTGAGCTCCCAAGTGGATGGCTGGACTTAAGGGGGCTGTGTTGCGCAAGCTGCCATCCCCAAAGTAATGATCCTGAATGCAGGTTGCAGGAAAAAACAGAGGAATGGCCGATGAGGCCAAAACATGTTCTGGGCCAATTTGAGCCCTCTCACTGCGTCGGGCAGCCCGGGTCCACATGGGAACCTCAGGGGCTCCCTCCACAAAGGTCACTCCAAGACTGGTGGCATAGTTGGTGGCGGAAACAGAGAGGGCCTTGAGCCGGCCCTCAGCAATGTGGCGGCGAATCTGATCAAAGCGGACTTGGGTTTTAATGAGTTCTGCCAGAGGGGCATTGTCTAAGAGAGCCGCCGAAATGGGGCGCAGACGACCCGAAATCCCGCCTAGAGAAACTCCTCGTACTAAGCGCAGAGCATTGCGTGAGATCGAAATGGAGTCGGTGCGAAAAACCCTTTCAGCTTGGAGGTTTCGCCATAGGTCCACCAGCTTTTTGGTTCCCCGATCTAGGTCATCCATTTCACCGGCCAGAAAAGTGCTATTGATGGCTCCAGCACTCACCCCAGAGAGGATGCCAAAGGGAGCAAAGTTTTGCGTTTGCTGACAGAGTTCAAAGAGGGCCCGGGCCGCCCCAGCCTGGTAAGCTCCACGAGCTCCTCCCCCGGAAAAGACAATCCCATAATCTTGATGGACTGGAAGGAGATTGGGCTTTTTTGTTTGGGACATTTTTCTATTTTCCGGTATTGCCACCTTCTGTCAAGGCCCACTCGGCGGGCTGGGGTTTTGTCTCTTTGTGGACCACGGGGTCGGCTTGGCAATCGTCTGGACAGAGGGAGTAAAGTGTGGGAATCAATGTCTCTCATTCACCCTTTATTGAGACCTGGAGGTCCAGATGGAAGTGTCTTATTTGGTATTTCGTATCACTTTTGCTCTCACCATGGCCTATGCACATGGACTTCCTAAGCTGATTAACTACTCCAGTTTGGTGGATCGCTTTCCCGACCCCATTGGCTGGGGCTCCCAGGTGAGTTTAACCTTGGCCATGGGTGCAGAGCTTTTCGCGGCTCTCTTTGTGGCCTTTGGTCTGTTCACTCGTCTCATGTCTATTCCCCTGATTATAACTATGGTCGTGGCCTTCTTTATTCACCACGCTGCAGATCCCTTTGCTCAAAGAGAGCTGGCCTTTTTATTTATGATGGGCTTTGTGGGCACCTTTATTGGCGGGAGTGGACACTACTCTCTACAAAACTTTTTTAGATTGAGTGCCGGAAAATTTTCCTGGTGGCTGCGCTAGAGATTAAAAGCGGTCAACTAAATCCACCAGCTCAGGGTGATCGATAAAGGGGTTTCGAACCCCTTGCTTTTCGTAGATCCGTTCGTGCCTCCATATCTCGAACTCATCCACCGGATCTTCCCAGTGCCAGCGGCGCAAATAGTACTCCTCAATGTCCGAGATGGGCAGCTTGTAGCGAACAGCAAAGTAAAACAGGGCCCGGGCCACATTGCCTTTATGCTCATCAGGAGGCTCGTAGAAGGTCTGAGAACCGCCACGTTTGTTTTCTCCCTTGCGCGAGGGTTCACAGGTGTCGTGGGTGATCCGGTGAACTTCAGCAAACTCAAAGTTACTCCTCTGAGTGTTGGCGGAGGGGGTGGTGGGATACATGGCGTGCAGATCGGATTTTTGCAGGGACTTGGCATAGCGGTCCGAAAAACGGCTTTGGGGCCAGGTGTGCTCGGTGTTGATGGTCAGGTGGCCGGGAATTTGCCCAGGGCCTGGTTGTCGATCTTTGGGAAAGTCCTGGGGCCCGTAATCTCTGTTGCAGTACACACAGCGAACCCTGTACTCACCATTGACCTCATCCAAGTGCAAATAGCCAAAGAGGAATCGTCTCGCTCTTAGGTAGCTGAAGTAGCGGTGTCCATAACAACCTTGCTTTCTGTAGGGTTCACAGCTGCTCACCAATTTGTCTGGCCCTTGGCCTTGGGGCACATGAAAGGAAGCCAGAACTTGGTAGAGATAGTGTCGGAGATCTTGCCCCTCCTTTCCATCCTCCAGCTTGTCATAGAGTTGGGCGTAGTAGGAGAGCCTCTCCTCTTGCGGGATCTGCAGGGCTTGAAGGAGTTGTGGCAGGAGGCTGATAACAAGAAGGACAGATAAAAAAAGACGCTGGATCGGGTGCTGGGCTTTTCTGAGATGCAAAACTTCCCCCCTCGATGCTGTAATGTTTTCAAGGCTAACAAGCTCTTAGCCTTTGGCCCAGCAGAACATTAGGTGCCCGTCATATTTTTGCGTATCACCGCGTCATTACCTCTCAGGGTTTCAGTGCTTTTTGTGTGGATTTTCCCATTCTATCTTCACAGGATTCAGAATATTTTCCTCCCCGGCTGTGAGAGACTGCTTCTGTGCTTGGGTGGTCGGCCGCAAGGTGACCCGAACAGGCACAAGCAGATCCCGTTAAGGGATCGGAATGGGAGTTCATCCCTCTGGAAAGAGGTGGAATCGAACTCCCATTTTTTTTGCTCCCGGCCATCCGATCATGACGCGGTGATACGCAAAAATATGACGGGCACCTAAATT
>SKLV01000101.1 GCA_007121385.1 Bdellovibrionales bacterium | reverse complement strand
GGAAACCTCACCTGAAAAGATCACTGGGGCCTCTTGGTAGGGAGTGCCGCGGGTCCACAGGCGGACTTGGCGGGAGTAACCCGATGAGGTCACCTGATCAGGCTCCAAAGTGAGCATCAGAAAAGCCCGGTCTTGATCTAGCCATCGCAGACCACTTTTGGACTCCGGCAGTGCAAAGCCATTTTGGACAAAAGTGCGCGAGCCAATATCAAATTCTCTGATGACCGAAGCATCACCACCTCCCCGAGACAAGGAAATAAGACAGCGCTGATAGCCTGGGTAAAGGCAAGTGGCTCCATCCCACACCCAGTTTTCTCCTTCCTCTTTGGCCAGCTGATCTATGTCCAACAGAACCTCCCAGTCAGGGCGTCCTGAGTTGTAGCTGTCGATAGAGGCTCTTCGCCAAATCCCCCGAATATGCTCATTGTCTGTCCAAAAATTGTAGATATGCGCACCCCTGATCTGAGGCATGGCCAAACGATCTTGCGACTGCAAAACCTCAAGCACTCCCTCATACAGGCCCCGATACTCGGCCACCTGGGAGAGCTTCTCCTGGGTTTGAGTGCTGAACTCACGAGCCCAATCAATGGCTTGAGGAGAATCGACCTCCTCCAACCAAAGATAAGGGTCTTTAACTGTCAGTGTGCTTGCGCAAGCCATAAGACCTCCAGAATAAACCAAAAGGGGGACAACACTGACCCCGATAACCCCATTCAAACGACTGGCCCAACTGCGCCTAAAACCCAACACAGAAGCTCCTCTCAATTGGTCTGTGAAAAATCTGCCGCGCAGCATAATGAAGTCCCTGCAGAAAGTAAACTGCTTCCTTACACATACAATGATTAGTTTTCTAAAAAATACATTCTCAAGGCCTTAACAAGCCAGGGGGTCTGTTCAGGTAATCTCAAAATCCAAAGCAAAGAGAGGAGGGCTGATCAATGGATCCCACAGAGGTCTGTTCCTTTAAATTTAACAATCGAATTGTCGGGTTTTTTCCTCGGTCCAAGGGGAATGCCTTGGTTGAGGACCTCAGAGAGAATCTCGGAATTGATATGGACTGTGTCCATTTATTTACGGGTGAGGAGGCGGCTAAGGTCATAGCTCCCTTCGGGGGAGAGGATTGTGGCCCTTTCACACAGCTCAAGAGGTTTTTCCAAAGAGCCATTGGCGGGGGGATTCCTGAATTCCTTCGGGACGTGCACTTGATATCAGATAGCAAGCATAAGTGTCTGATCTGTGTCCTTGTTGAAGATGAGTCGACAAAAGATCAGGTGGCTGATTTGATGCGCAAGCACCATGGTAAAAAAATCAAGTACTTTCACCCCATGTATGTGGAGCATCTCACTTTAGAAAAGAATCATGAGCAGATTTCCTTGGTAGAGGAAGGGAGACCTTCAAAGAGTCACTAAGTGGGCTCACTGATCCGAATAATTTCCCTTCGAATATTATTTGGCTTGAAAGAGGCTTTCAATTTGCTTTCGACGGTAAGAAAAAATCAGTCCAAGTCTGTTTTCAATTGATGCTCCTCTCACCAAGCGGCCAAATCTTCCCATGGAAATTTTATACTCCAAGGTGTTCTGAATTAAAGTCCCCCCTCCAAGGCTTAGTAACACCTGGTAATGACTCAGAGTCGGAAGGCCCTCAATGTCTAAATTATATCTGATTTTTATTCCCCCCTCTAAATTCACCTTTTGCTTGGACAAAATTTCTGTTTTCATACCCCGAGGAAGTAGTTCTAGATAATTTCGGTCATCCTTGAAATAAGTGGTTACCCCCTCAAAACTCTCCGGCACCCACTGATGGGCCTCATACTGCTCCAGCCCTCGAGAATAAATGCCCAGCTCTTCCCGGACAGCTTCTAAAAAGGTTTTAAACTCGAATTCAAATTGGAGCTGCTTTAGACGCTGGGGCAAGACCCTCTGAGAGCTAAGGAGCAGCTGACTCATTTCTCCCAGTCCTAGCTTAAGAGCGATACTTGGGGCAGGAATCGAAGCTCTCACGCCCAAGACCTCAGCCAGATGAGAGGTCATCTTTCTATTTTGCATTGGCTCCGGCATCACCGCATTGATCACTCCTGAGTAGTCCGAGTTCTCTAAACACAGGGTGAACAGACGAACCAAATCCCTGATATGAATGAAGCTCACCCACTGTTTTCCATCACCCAACCGTCCGCCTAAACCAAGTCTAAAAATGGGAACCACTTGGCCTAAAAAACCCTTTCCCCAGCCCAACACCAAGCCCTGACGCAACTGGACCAGTCTGCAGTCTGGAAATAGCTCGGTGACACGACGGGTTTCGGCTTCCCACTGGGAAGTCAATTGGGCCAAAAAACCCTTCCCCACTTCGGACTCTTCCGTGAGCTCTTCATCCCCCCGATCTCCATAGGCCCCAACCGCTGAAGCCGAGACAAAGACTCGGGGCGAAACCTTGGCGGCAGCTAGAGATTCCAAAAGGTTCTTTGCCGACTTAACCCTGGAGTTAACAAGATCTTTTTTGCGCCTGTCTGTCCACCTCTTCTGGGCAATAGACTCCCCGGCCAGGTGAATGACAGCTTCCACTCCATCCAGGGACCTATGACTGACGAGATCTGAAACCCCATCCCATCTATGGCACTCTAGAGGAAAGGGGCTTATTGATTGGCAGTCATCTGGATGTCGGCTTAGGCCGACAACTTGGTGCCCAGCCTGAGTCAAGGCCACTCCCAGGTTTTGTCCAATAAATCCAGTGATTCCCGTCACCAACACCTTCATTTTACG
Source organism: Bdellovibrionales bacterium (assembly GCA_007121385.1). Taxonomy (GTDB): domain Bacteria; phylum Bdellovibrionota; class Bdellovibrionia; order Bdellovibrionales; family UBA1609; genus SKYF01. Next base: position 5,248 of record SKLV01000101.1, on the reverse strand, counting down.
CCTTCTTTCTTACCAGTTCAGCAATCCCTCTGTCTGGACTTATTGGAGGTAGCCCAGAGGGTCAAGAAAGAGGGCCCACCAGCCACAAAGGTTAAGACAATCCTATGAATTTGTTATTTATTTCAACTATGAGAACTTCAAAAGACCCCTCGACTGAGGCTTTGATAAACTTGCCTTAATTATGAATCAAGAGCCTTTGGATAAATTCAAGAGAGTTAAGGCTGGATGGCGGAGATGGTGGCCTGTGATGCTTGCAGTCTCACTGGTCACTGTCTTATCTTGCCAGACCACACCGGTGGGCCGGAGACAGCTGGCATTGGTTCCGAGCCATCAGATGAGCCTGATGGGAGCAGAGGCTTTTGCCAATCTTAAAGAGACAATGGAGATTGAAGATGACCCGACTCTATTGACCTATATCAACTGTGTCAGCAGTGCTCTAATAAAAAATGTAGAGGGAACGACGGATTGGGAAGTGGTGTTGTTCCGTGAAGACAGCGCCAATGCTTTTGCTCTTCCAGGGGGTAAGATCGGCGTTCACACCGGAATGTTAGAGGTGGCTGAAAACCAACATCAGTTGGCAGCCGTTCTCGGCCACGAGATCGCTCATGTTATTTCTAATCATGCTAACGAGCGAATATCAGAAAATTTTGTCGTAGAGGGAGGCTTGGCTATAGTGGCTGCCACCCTCAGAAATCGAGAAAGTCCTTCCTATAAGCTCTTAATGGCAGCCCTTGGCTTGGGGGCTCAGTTCGGCATTATCCTACCTCACAATCGCAGACAGGAAACAGAAGCTGATGTGATAGGCTTAGACCTCATGGCGACAGCTGGCTTTGAGCCTAAACAGTCTTTAAAGCTTTGGGCCAATATGGCTGAGAAAGGAGGAGCCGGCATCCCAGAGTTCCTCTCCACCCACCCCTCTCACGGCACCCGTTCACAGACCCTAGAACGCAATATGCCTCGAGCTCTGCAGCTCTACGAGGCCGCAGTCACTCGACCTACTTGCGCTCCCAATGATAGTGGGTCCCAGACGAATTGAGGTCTAAGGCGATCCAATAAAGCGATTCAGAATAAAATCAGCGCAAAGGCACCAAAATTCATAGGCCCATGGGCTTTATGAAAATAGTACAAGTTTTTCTGTGGATTCAAAAGTTCGATTTGTCATTACCGATGACAAATAAAGCGACTATGCCCAAAACAACTCCCACAGCAATTCCTATCATCGTGTTCTGATCATTGGTTTGATCAATTTTTGCGTTCTCCTCCTCTATTTGCTGAGCTTGAGCCTGGAATATTCTCACTTGCTCCTGTTCTTCTGGGGATCTTGGCGGTCTGCACAGCACCTCACGTCTTTCGGCTGTAGCACTCTCTTTCTCCCGATCTTCACCCTTAACAACAGACTTGCTGTCACTTCCTGTGGCTACCCGAACTCCCCCACAAAACATGCCTTCTAAAGCACATTGATGTTGGCAGCTCAACGTCCTTTTGGACCCGGTGGCACAACCGCTCAAAAAAAACACACTGGAAAAAAGCAATACCCCAATCCGCTTAAACAAAGACATACCACCCTCTTTACTTTAAAGTTTAATTTTTAATAAACTTTACTGAAAACAATGCCCCGACGCAACTCTTTAGCCATTGAGATCAAGAAAGCCATAGTAAGTCTAGGTTAAAATGGATTCAAATAGCGGAGGTTGACCTCTTTGGGTCTCAAATTCAGAATTGAGTGTATGAGCTATTCCAACCTAAGGAAAACCTGGGCTTTTATGATTCTTCTCTTTTTTATTGGCCCCTTAGCCGCTGAAGCTTCGCAACCTCAGCAGGTTTGGAAAAGACACCTGATCCAGGAGTTCTCTCAAGACCTTTGCCAACCTCGGGGCTATGTGCAGACATGCCTGAACTTGAGCCAGGCTCAGTGTCGAGGAATGGCGGAGCGGGAGCTCAATTTTTGTCTCGAGCGGCTCCCGATTCCCCAACAGGTGAATGCTTTGGCCGAGGGGATCGAGCTCTCCTTCAGGGCTGGAGTTTGTGCAGGAAAGCGTATGGAGCAGGCACTCAAAAGCAGAGCCTCCCAGACTCCTCAGTGCCAAGAGGTTGAACCTTGGCTTTAAAGCGGATGATCCCCTTTATGCTCCCCTTTGCTGTCCTCTTTGTGACCCTCCTCTCGGGCCCAACACAGGCCTCCACTTGTTTTGGCGACTGGGCCGCCACGCAAAAGGCCATAGAGGAGATTTTGGACATCAAAGACTGCGAGAGCTCAGCCTCTATAGGGGAGTGTCAGGACCGACTGTACTTAGGCAGCATCTTAGCTGCTGCTGGGGGAGCGGCCGCACTGAGGGCCAACTTCAACACCCAGGCGCTTAAGCACTGCCGAGCCCCTCAGTCCGCTCGAACTCCCCTACCTTGGCCGCTGGAAATGCTTAGGTCCAAAGAGGCCCAAGCCCAGTCGGCCCGAGCTTGCCAAATGAACACTCAGCTTGCAAAGAGAGCCATTGTGGATTCCGCCCGGCAAATGGTCCAGGAGCAGGAGGCCCTTCACCGCCGAGAAGTTGAGCTGATGAATAGCCAAAGGCAAATAGCTCTGGAGCAAATTGAGGTGCAAAGACGCCGGGAGCTCCTGCTGGCCCTGGAAAGAGATCTCAGCCGAAATCCAGAGCGCTTTGTATTGCCATCCCAATCTCGTCGCGGCAATCCGGATGAGCTGATCGCCGAGCGACAGCGAGTGATTCGAGAAATCCTGGACGAGGCCGAGCGCCAACCCAACCCCCAAGCTCAGAATGACTACCTAAAAAGACAGCAGGAGAGATTGATGCGGGGCTATCCGGCCCAGGCCGATGTAGTGCAAAGACTCCAAGCCACCTTTCGTCCCGATATGTCCGATGTTCAACGAGCTCTTCGCGAGATGGATCAACTTGACCAAGTAGGTCCATACCCTGCGAACACTCAGGTTATGGATTTGTCGAGGGAGCATCCCTCGCTGAGGCCCTACGCTGAACAGCGCTATCGAGTGACCTCTTCAGAGGCTGCCCTCTCACAGGCGCGCAGGAATCTCCTGAACTTTGAGACCACTCCCATGAACTCCCCTCAAGAACTCAGTCAGGGGGTGCAGAGACACTTCCCTCACCTCAATCAGCCCTCCGGGCTCCGGGCCCCGGCCTTTTCAGCTCACCCCCACCTGATCCATCACCTCACCCCGGGGGGCCCAGGTCAGAGGCAGCAAGGACACAGACTTGGAGGGCGCACAGCCGCCACAGTCATTGGCGGCAAGGCTTTGGCCCTGGCCAGTTCTGGCCCCCTTATGGCGGCAGAGATGTTGGTCACCCCCACCACAATGGGCTGCTCCGATCTACCGGGGGGGCCCTATGCGGCCCACGGCCCCGACTGCCAGGTCCTGGCGGAGATTGCTCCTCAAACTCTGGCCTTTCTGAGCGCGGCCAGTCCAGAAGAGATCGCCCGCGAGCTCAAGCTTCGCGAGCCCTTTTGCCAAGCTCTCAAGAGTTATCATCAACAGGGCTCTGCCGACCGCTGGCAGATTGAGTGTACCCACACAGGCTTCACCCTGAAAGAAAAGGGCGGAGGCACGCCAAAGTCCTATGTGGTGGATGCGGAAGAGGGGGAAATTCGGCGGGTGCGTCTTCTGACCTCAGGAACTCCCAAGGCTCGGGTTGAAACCAATTTCTCTTTTTTGTTGAATCCCTCCGGGGAGCTCAGTGAGGTGAGAGGACTAAAAGGCTGGAGATCGGCCGCTCAGCCCGGAGCCCTGGAGTTTGAAAACTCTAGAACCTACAACTCCCTGACTCGCCCTGAAGATAAGTCCTGGGAGGAGACTCTCACTCAGAGCTGGGGATCCTCAGCTACTCAGGGCTACTTAGACTTGAGGCGAAACCAAATGGCCTTAGCTCAGGCCCAGGCCTGCTGTGGGGGAAGTGAGGGGCTCTCCCATCTGTGCCAACCCCATAGCTCCTCCCCTACTGGCTCTCCCTCTGGCCCCAGCCCTCAAAGGTCCAAGGCGATCCAATAAAGCGATTCAGAATAAAATCAGCGCAAAGGCACCACTAGACTAATGCCCCCACCCAGGAGGTCAAAGTCCCCTAGGGAGTCCTCGTCAGAGCCCAGCTGAAAGTGACCCTTCAGTTGAGCCTGACGCCCCACTTTCAAGGCCAGGCTGACTGTGAAGTCGGGCTCCAGCCAATCCAAATCGGCAAAGACAGGGACCACCAGAGGATCTCCTCCCAGAGCAATGCCAGCCGACTCAAGCTGGCGTTTCAATTCCCAAAGGTCCAAAGCGCCTGGAGCTCCCCTCACTAAAAAGCCCCGAGACAGCCTTGAGCTGTAGGGGTCTTGATAAACTAAAATAGGTTGTAGATCGGAATAGCCAACAAGACGGTCCACAACATCCGCTGTGGTCTCCAGCATCCTTAAAACCGATTGAGAGGCTCCCGAAGCCCAGACCTCTTCGTCCACTGGGTAGACCTCACAGAGGGCGGAGTGAGGAGACTGGGTCGGTCCCCTCAGATCCAGACAGTAGACCTCTTGGGCCTGGACGGAGGTGGAAAAGAGCAGTTGAAGAGACCAAAACGCGCAAATCAAATACAGAGTCTTTGGTGCCACCAAAACCTCCCTGGCAATGGTTAGGCCCTGTCTATCTGCAAACTGAATTCCAGCCCCTCTTGGACCTTTTGCGCCCAGGGCCCACCAGTCCATGAAAAAAACTCATGCTTGCCCCCATTTTCGGCAGTCTAGAGCCTCCTTACTGAAAAACTTACTCTTGGCCTTCCCTGAAGGGATCTGTAGAGTCCGGCCTCATGCATAAAATTAACTTTTTCTTTATGTTTTTTATCACCCTTTTCGGTGTGAGCGGAGGAGCTTTGGCGGTGGAGGAGGAGGCCCTGCTCTGGGTGGGCGCCGACCCCTATGAGACCTACGACCATGACGACCATCTGTGGTGGAATGACCCCCTTTGGGAGGAGCTCTGGGACCCTGACAGGGCCAGAGTCGAAGACCCAGATTCCAGAGCCGGAGGGGCTAGAGCCTCGGGCAAAGTGGAGTTGAGCTGCAGCCGCCGAGAGCTTTGGCTGGAAGGGGAAGATATTAAACTGGGCCGTTCTCAAGAGTGTGAACAGGGATTGGTCTATGCCCTGACGGAAGGACGCCGCGAAAAATTCAGCTTCTCCATAAGTCACCGGAAGGTGGACAACAGCCAGGCCATTGATGAAACCTTTGGCTTGAGTGAGGAAATTCTCACTGGCCT
>SKLV01000136.1 GCA_007121385.1 Bdellovibrionales bacterium | reverse complement strand
TTCAGCTCTATGCGCAGACTCTGACCAGCATCTCTTCCACTTCCAACCTGCGCGGCATTCAAGTTTATGCCCAGACTCTCACTCGCATCACTTCCAGTTCAGATCTGCGCAGCATTCAGGTCTTTGCTCAGGCGATGACTCGCCTAGGAGCCACATCAGATATGCGCAGCATTCAGGTCTTTGCCCAAGCCATGACCCGCTTGGGAGCCACTTCCGACATGAACAGCATCCAAGTGTTTTCTCAAGCCCTCACCCGCACCAACTCGTCCTCTGAGTTGCGTGGAATTCAGAGCTTTGCTCAAGTCCTTGTTCGCTTTTAAGCTCTCACCTGTCCAGTTTTGCAACAGATGAAATCCCACCATTGCTAACGCGCCGCTACTGAAAAAGGGGCTTGGAATCTTTTAGATCAGCGTGGTTAAATTTTGAGCCATAGAGGGAAGGGGGAAAAGTCTATGGCTTTACTTTTTATGGAGGGCTTTGAGCAATATGGGACGAGTGCCGAGTTGGTGTCCACACTTTACCAAACCGAGAGCGCCATGCCCGCCCGCTGGGAGGGGGTGGGCAACACCCACAGTGTAGGGACAACTCCGGTGAATACGATTCAGCCAGGGGGAGTTTCGAAATCCCTGAGGATCAGCAGCACAGGCGGTGGGGTTAGCAATGGAAGCTGGGCAACTGTGACTTTTCCTCAGACAGATAACCTCTTTGTGGGCTTTGCTCTGCGCATGGACAGTGGCTGGGTCGGTGCCGTTGCTATCAGCAGTCAGGTCCAGCCTGTTCACAGAAGTAATTACAGTTTGGGAATGGTCCTTCATGCTGAGAGTGATGGAAGGCTTCAGATCTACAATGCTCAAGATAGCAGTGTGATTTTGAGTACAGCCGTGGGCACTTTTGCTTTGGGCCTTTGGCACTATGTGGAGATCAATGCGGTCTTTGGATCGGGGACTTCAGGCTCCCTGGCTCTTCACCTAGACGGCCATGAGGTCGGGGCGGAGACAGGGATCAATACAGCCTGTGGGCTGACTGGGGGCTATAATCGAGTGATTTTTGGCCGTTCAGGATTTTCATTTAACACGCATAACTATTACGACGACATCTATATCTGCGACAACACCACCGGCCAGCACAATGACTTTTTGGGCTCGGTGAATGTTTACACTCTTTTTCCCAATGGGCCGGGAGCTTCCACTCAGATGGTTCCCACCGGTTTGCCAAACAACTGGGACTGTGTGAAGGACCCCACTCCGGTCACATCCACCTATGTGTCGGCCAATGCGGCGGACCTTTTGGACAGATACACAGTGCAGTCCTTGACTACCACTCCCGACGAGGTTTTGGCTGTGGCCGTGGGCAATCGCTCGATGAAAACCGATGCGGGTCCAAGGCGAGTGGAGAATGTCTTGGCCAATGGCGCTGGAGCCGTGGATGGGGTGTTGAGCACCTTGCGCAAGGACTCCTATCGGATTTGTCAGGATATTTTTCCCAATCAACCCGGGGGCGCACCTTGGGATTTGGCCGCTCTGTCCGGCCTGGAAATTGGAATCAGGAGTAGGTGATGGAAAAACCCCGCCAGGGTGCAGAGGGCCTGGACAGTCTCTCCCGGCGGGAGTTTATTCTTAAGACAGCCAAGACTGTGGCTCTGCCTCCCTTTTTGATGAGTCTGCCCATGACCCTGCCCTCAGCCCAAGGCAAAGTGCAGTACAACATTGGCTTTTGGCGGCAGCAGGGCACCCCCATGCTGACGGTTCAGTCCTTTGCTCAGGCCTTGACCGGTGTTTCTGAGAGCTCCAGTTTGCGCAGCACGCAAATCTATGCTCAGGCTCTGGCTGGCCTCTCCGCCAGCTCCAATCTGCGGGGAGTTCAAGCCTATGCTCAAGCTCTAACTCGTTTATCCTCCAGCTCGGATCTGCGCGGCATTCAGGCCTTTGCCCAAGCTCTCACTCGTTTGTCCTCGACTTCGGATATGAGCAGCGTTCAGGTGTTTGCTCAGGCTCTCACTCGGCTGGGGGCGACTTCGGACATGAGCAGCATTCAGGTCTTTGCCCAAGCCCTGACTCGGCTGTCCTCCACTTCGGACATGAGCAGCATTCAGGTGTTCAGTCAGGCTCTCACCCGCACCAGCTCTTCTTCTGAGTCGCTGAGTACACAGAGTTTTGCCCAGGTGCTGGTTCGCTTTGATCCTTAAAGCCTAAATAAGGCCTGTTGCATGGCCTCCAGTAGATCTTTGTCGTAGCGGGTGGAGAGCTTTTCCTTCATAAAGAGCAGGGCGTCTTTGGGGGCCATGGGCTTGTTGTAAGAGCGCTTGGTGGTCAGGGCATCATAGGTGTCGGTGAGGGCCACAATACGGGCCATGGGGTGGATCTCTGGTCCATCCAGTTGCTGGGGGTAACCATTGCCCAAAAAGTTTTCGTGGTGTTCAAAGCAGCAGGCCTTGATGGCCTCAGAGACTTCATGTTCATCCAAAATCACCAGGCCAAACTCGGGGTGTTTTTGCATCTGCGCCCACTCCAAGTCATCCAGAGGTCCATCTTTACAAATGATGTCCACACTCACATGGCGCTTGCCAATGTCGTGCAATAGAGCTCCCTCGCCCAGCTCCTTGAGTTCAGCCCCCTCATAGCCTACGGCTTGGGCCACCCCAATGCTGTAAATACACACATCCAGAGAGTGGTTGTAGGTGTAAAAGTCGTGACCTGAAAGGCTGATGAGGTGGCCCATGGCCTCGGGCTCCTGGTCCATAAAGCTTAAGAAGTTATTGATTACATTGCCAGCCTCTTTAAGAGACGGGCCCACCTCGGGGCTTTCAAAGAGCTCTTCGAGCATGGCCATGGAGCTCTCCCGGAGAATCACGGCTTTCTCAGCGACGGGGAGGGAGCTGGAGTTCATTCTGTCATAAACATAATCTCTATAAACTTGGCGCTGGCTGTTGTGCACATAAACCGAAGTCACAAATTTGCGCTCAAAGCTGGCGATCTTTTCGGCGGTGAGTTGATCTCCGGCTCTTAAGTAATGAACCATCCTCGACTGCAGAGGAATGTACACATCAAAGGTGACTGGCTCATCGGGGTGAATGGAGTTCAGGCGGATTTTAAAAAAATCAGTAGGCAAGCTCATAGCTTTCAGCTTGCCACGCTTTTGTTGACTGGCCAAATAAAGATGGCTAAGTCCAGGACATGGAGTTTCAGATTGACACGCCCGTTCAGTACCTCAAAGGAGTCGGCCCAAAGTTGGGGGAGGTTCTGCGTCGCAGAGGGGCGGGCACTGTGGACCAGCTCCTCAACTGGTATCCGCGCAGCTACGAGGATCGCAGAAGGGCCTTGAGCATCTCCAGTCTGCGCCCGGATCAATTGGTCAGCCTTAAGGCCAGAGTGCAACAGGTGCGCTCCATCCCCTTAGGTAAAAGTCGAAGGCGTATCTATGAAGTGGTGGTGGCCGACAACTCAGGCCGCCTGTCCTGCAAATACTTTCGTGTTCCCTATCGAGGCTACTTTGAGCGCTTTGAGCCCGGCCAAGAGGTGAGGATCAGCGGCAAGGTCATTGAGTACCGGGGCCGGATTGAGATCCACCACCCCGATATTCATCCGGTGAATCAGGACGAGGAGGTGGAGGACAGTCTACTTCCCCTCTACACAGAGACCGAAGGGGTCAGTGCTTTTAAATTGCGCAAAATTATGGCCACGGCCCTGGCCGAGCGCAAAAAGAGGGAGGTGGCCGAACCCTTTCCCCCTTGGCTGATGCATAAGTACTCTTTGATGACCCACTCTCAAGCCCTGGAACAAATTCACCAGCCGCCCAAGGATCAAGGGGACTTGTTTTTAAATTTCAAGGCCCCAGCTCAGAAGCGCCTGATCTTCGAGGAGTTTTTTTGGCTGGAGTTGCATTTGGCCAAGAGAAAGTCGGGCTGGGTGAAAGAGGCCGCTCCAGCCATGACGGGCCCAGGAGAGCTGATGGAGGCTTTGGAGGCCTCTCTGGAGTTTCAGCTGACGGGGGCGCAGAAGAGAGCCTTGGCTGAAATTTTGTCCGACTTGCGTCAGCCTCATCCCATGCATCGTCTGGTTCAGGGAGATGTGGGCTGTGGCAAAACTCTGGTGGCCTTGATGGCCGCCTGCTTTGTTCAAGAAAGTGGCTTTCAGTCTGCCATTATGGTGCCCACCGAAATTCTGGCCGAGCAGCACTATAAGAACGCTAAGGCTCGTCTGGAGCCTTTAGGGCTGAAGGTGGCCCTGCTGACCGGCATGATGAAGGCCAAGGAGAGAAGTCAGACCTTGGAGGCCTTGCGCTCGGGTCAGATTGATCTGGCCATTGGCACCCATGCTCTGATTCAAGAGGATGTGGAATTTAACAATCTGGGTTTGGTGGTGATTGACGAGCAGCACCGCTTTGGGGTGGAGCAGAGACAAAAGCTCAAGTGTAAGGGTCTGTCCCCTCACTTTTTGGTGATGACGGCCACTCCCATTCCTCGCACCTTGGCCATGACTGTTTACGGGGACCTGGATGTGTCGGTGATTGATGAGCTGCCCTCGGGCCGCATTCCCATTGTCACGCGCAAGACTTTCGCCAGCAAAAGACCCCAGGTCATGGGCTTTGTGGCCGAGCAAATTGAAAAAGGGCGACAGGCCTATATTGTCTACCCCCTGGTGGAGGAGAGTGAAAAGCTGGATCTTAAAAATGCGGTGGAAGAGTTTGAGCACATCCAAGGGGAGTTTCCTCAGTTTAAAGTGGGGCTCCTCCATGGGCGCATGAAGACCGCAGAAAAAGATGAGGTGATGAGAGCCTTTCGCGCAGGGGACACACAAATTTTGGTTTCCACCACAGTTATCGAGGTGGGGGTGGATGTGCCCAACGCCAATATTATGGTGATTGAGCACGCCGAGCGCTTTGGGCTGTCCCAACTGCATCAGCTGCGCGGCCGAGTGGGGCGAGGGCCCTACAAGAGCTACTGTGTTCTGGTGCTGGGCTATGCGGTCTCTGAGGTGGCGCAAAAGCGGGCGGAGATTATGGAGTCCTCCAGCGATGGCTTTCGCATTGCCGAGGCCGACCTGGAGCTGAGGGGCCCCGGCGAGTTTTTAGGCCAGCGCCAGTCCGGACTGCCTGGTTTTAAAATGGCCAACTTAGTCCGCGACATTGAACTCTTAAAGGCGGCCCGCGAGGCCGCCTTTGCCTTAGTCAAAGCCGACCCCAACTTGGAGAAGCCAGAGCACCAAGTTTTGCGTGGGCATCTGGATCAAGCTCTCAAAAACTATTTAGGTTAGGGTGGCGGCGCGTCACTTCTTAGGGGGATTGGTGCCTTTTGCGGTAGCTTTTGCCGTGGGGGGCGTGGTTAAATTTTGGGATATCCAAGGAGGGGGAATATGAAACAGTGGCCATTGAGAGCACTTTTCCGTGCAAAAAATTTAGCAGCACTTTTCGCTTTTGTTTTGGGCTTGAGCTTGTCCTTTGGGGCTTTGGGAGTGGGAGAGGCTTCGAGTTCATCAGGCGAGCTGGCATGGCTGCGACTCCAGAGCCTCACAGTGGACCCTCTCAGCCTTATGGGAGAGGAAGCGCAAAGAGGCCGTCTGCCCAAGGACAGGGAGTGGGCGGATGAGAGCCTGTTTGTCGTCCAATTCTCCAAGGCTCTGCAGCCTGAGGAGCGAGGCTGGTTGGAGTCCCAAGGTCTTGAGGTGATCAGCTATCTGCCCGATCAGAGCTTTTTGCTGCGAACCCAGCGACCTCAGCAGGCGGTGAGGCTGATGCGAAGGGGGCAAAGTCGGTCCAACCCGGTGCGCGCCGTGGTCCCTTATTTTTCCCAGTGGAAGATCAGCCCGGATTTTGGCCCCTTTTCCTCTCTGACAAATAAAAATCAGGAATTCCTCAGTGTGCGGTTGGTTTCAGAGAATGATTTGGAGTCAGCTCTGGAGCGCTGGCAAGAGCCGGGAGCTCTGCAAGGCTTTCGGCTTCTGCAGGGAGCGGAGGGAAATCATCTCATGATGATTTTGGAGAGAGGTCAGATTCACCGCTTGGCTCAGTGGCCTGAGGTTGTGTGGATTGAGCCACTACTGGAGATCAGTACCATGTTGGTGGGGCCAGAGCAGGTGGGAGCCATTTCTTGGGGGGCTCCTTTGCCCAGTGGTCAACTGCCTCCTTTGACCGGCTATGAGTCGGGCACTCGCATTATGGGCTTTGAAGCCGCTTGGGCTCGCGGGCTCTCCGGCCAAGGGCAAGTCGTTTCCTTTGCCGACACAGGTTTGGATCAAGGGGACTTGCGCCGCCTCCACCGCGACTTCAGCAATGTCACTAAGGGCTATCACTTCGGCTTTTTTGCCCGCGACTGGTCCGATCCTCAGGGCCATGGTACCCATGTGGCGGGAAGTGTGGGAGGCACTGGGGCGGCTTCTCAGGGGCAGATTCGCGGCGGAGCCTTTGCCGCCAACCTGATCCCTCAAAGTTTGTGGTCGCCCATGATGAACAATATCACCATGCCTCCCCAGGCCAGTAATATGTTCCGTCCGGCCTACCAGGATGGAGCCCGCATTCACACCAACTCTTGGGGCATGCCCAACAGCAATGGGAATTACAACAACTTCTCGGCGCAAATGGACGAGTTCATGTGGCAGCACCCCGAGTTCCTCTTGGTCTTTGCCGCTGGCAATGACGGGGCCGACAGCAACCGCAATGGGCGGATCGATGAGGGCACGGTTTCAGCTCCCGGCACAGCCAAGAATGTGTTGACCGTGGGAGCCTCGGAAAACTACCTCCTGGAAGGAGGGATTCAGCGTCCACTCAGAGACCTCTTTGGAGGTCAGCGCTATCCGGCCGAGCCTTTGGCCAGTGACTTACTCTCTGATGACCCCAACGGTCTTGCGGCTTTTAGTTCGCGTGGCCCGGCCAGGGATGGCAGGCTTAAACCTGAGGTGGTGGCTCCGGGAACCAATATTGTCAGCAACTGCTCCACAGTGAGTGGAGCCAGTGACCTGTGGGGTAAGATGAACGACGACTACTGCTATGCGGGCGGGACCTCCATGTCCACTCCTCTGGTGGCTGGAGCAGCCGCGGTTTTGCGTCAGCATCTGGTGCAGGACTGGGGTATTGAGGCTCCAACAGCTCCTCTGGTGAAGGCCATCCTTATGCACTCCGCCGACGACCTCTTCCCCGGCCAGTACGGCCTGGTGGGAGCTTCTCGTGGCCAGGAGATTCTCAATCCCGGTCCTGGAATGGCTCAGGGATTTGGTCGCGTCAACATTGACCGGGCCACCAATTCTGAGGTCTTTCATTTGGTGGCTCAGGGTTTGGCCTCATTGGGGGAGCTTGAGGGGATCGCCTACATCCCCCCTGCCCCCATCAATGAGCTGCGTGTAACCCTGGTGTTTTTGGATGCTCCGGCTCTGCCCAATGCAGCCCGCACATTGATCAATGATCTAGATTTGGTCGTGACGCTGGAGGATGGGCGCCGATTCACCAGCCAGGACCGCATCAACCCCTTTGAGCACCTAGTGATTGAAGGCCTCAATGGCTATCAGGGAGGAGTTGAGGTCAAGATCCTGATCCATCAGATGCCTGAGCCCAATGCTCAGGGCGGAGTTCCCTGGGCTCTGGTGGTCTCTGCCGACCAGTAGGATTCAAAAGATCCGCTCTGTGATTGTTTGGCCCGATGCTTTGAGTAGGCATCGGGCTTTTTATTGCCCCCCACACTGTGAAAATTATAGGGGACGTTGACAGCCTCCTTGACCAAGGGCGATAAGGCTGTGTTGCTTAATTTATAGGCAGAAAGTCCGAGGTGATTTAAGTGGTAAAAACCTATTTCTCATCGATCTTTTTAGGGTTTTTGAGTCTGATATGGCCCTTGGCGGCCGCCGCAGCCCCCCTTTTTGGGCAAGTGGCTGGCGAGGGGATTTGTGTGAGTCTTTTGCTCGACCAGCGGCTAGCTGAAATTGAGGCTCGGCAAAAAGAGTTGGCTGAGGAGGGGGTTCGGCTGGAATTTGACCAGCTTCTGGTGAGCCAAGCCGGTGAAAGATATCAGGAGCTGCTTGAAAGGCGAGCAGAGCTCCAGG
>SKLV01000048.1 GCA_007121385.1 Bdellovibrionales bacterium | reverse complement strand
GAGTCCTGTTACCGGCTGGGTCGCGATCGCTCCCAAGGCGGCTGTCCTGAGGGCTTTGGCAGTGGCTACGTCAATCTAATGCGAGGTCAGGAGAATGGCCAGTTGAGCTGTCCTCGGGCCCCCGGGGGGCAGCGCCAGAGAATTGAAGGGGGAAAGGCGGTCCAGTGACAGCGAAAGACAAGCGTATCTTGGTGGTGGAAGATGATCCCAACTCCCTGCAGATCCTGCTTGAGGCCCTGGGCGGGGAGGGCTATCAGCTGGAGTCGGCCACTTCTGCCGCTGAAGGCTTGGCCCTGGTTAAGAAATTTAAACCCCATTTGGTGGTTTCAGATCATGATATGCCAGGGGGCACGGGTCTGGATATGTTGCAAACTTTAAGGCAGCAGAAGAACTATGTGACTTTGATTTTTGTCAGTGGCCGGGGGGACGTGGGACTGGTGGCCAAGGCTTTAAGAGCTGGAGCGGATGACTACATCCGAAAGCCCTTTCGCGTGGAAGAGTTGTTGGCCCGAGTGGAGTGCAGTTTGCGCAACAATGAGGCCCGCCGTGATCTGCTGGAGGCCAACCAGAGGCTTCAAGAGATGGTGGATCGAGATTATCTCACTGGCCTTTTGAATATGCGCTCTCTTTACGAGCGCATTGATTTGGAGCTTAAGCGCCATCGTCGCTTTGGTGGGGAGTGCAGCTGTGTGATGATCGACATGGATCACTTTAAGCGAGTCAACGACAGCTTTGATCATCTCTTTGGCAGCTTTGTGCTCAAGGAGATGGGCAAGATCATTCAAGACACCATTCGCGACACCGACTTGGCCGCCCGCTATGGGGGGGATGAGTTTTTGCTGGTCTTGGTGGAGACGGGGCCTGAAGGGGCAGAGGTTTTGGCAGAGAGGCTGAGGCAAAAAGTGGCCGATCGTCTTTTTGTGGATGGAAAGGATCAGATTCAACTGACGGTGAGCATAGGTTTGGCCAGTTCCTCACTGGATCCTTCAATGGATGCGCGAAAGCTGGTCCGCTTCGCCGATCACGCTCTTTATGAGTCTAAGGCCAAGGGGCGCAACTGCTGGACATCCTATGTTGGTCCCCTGACCGATCAAAAAACCAAGTCTGAGTGAGACTTCGAGCCGGTCCCTTTTAGTTGGCCGAGGGTTTGCGCTCTTGGTCTCGCCACCAGCTGCGCCACTCTTCAATTATGGGAGCCCTTTCTGAGGGAAGCATGTCCTCAGTGAATTGGGAGCCTGAGGGGTGGCGCACCCGCAAATTGCTGACAATGGACTCTTGAATTAGAGGGTCTGTGGACTGCTCCAGTATCTGCACCAAGAAAGCTAAGTTTTGATCGCTGGGCTTGGTGCGTAAAAAGCGAATGGCAGCAGCTTTAACCTCACTGGAGTCGTGGGCACGGCCTATGACTGTGTGCAGGGCCTGCCGGATGCCCTCGGACCAGGCATCCCCCAGGCCATGGACGGCTAACACTCTCTCCCTCTCCTCGGCTCCCGCATTGACAATAAGGCTTAGCTGAGTTTGGTGGCGATCAAAGATCAGCCCGTCATTAAAGTTTTGCCAAAAACCCCAGCGGTGATCGGCCTCTAGCCAAGCCACTCCAGGTCTTTGCACTGCCCAAACCCGTGAGGGAAGCAAGTAAAACTTGAGTTCCGCCGTCCCCGAGCGCAGTCCAATGGAGCGAGTGGCTTTTTCTGCCAGCCCTGGGTGATAGCGGGAGTCCACACGGACATCCCTTAGGGACTCAATCCAGCGATTGATAAAATTATGATCTAAAAAGTACTCAGCCGATTGGCCGTGGTAGGGAGAGCTCTCAATGGGACCTCGCTCTTGTTCTAATTCAACGATTCGGCTTTCGCTCAGTTCCAAGGTGAGCTGGCGGGCCAAGCGCAGCCGGGGGGCTTGGCGATCACCCACAAACCAGCTGCGATGCAAAGGGAAGGAGAAGAGTCCATCCCCATCCACCTGAATACAATGAGTGTTGTCACTGATCACTCGCTCGCTGATGTACAGGAGCTTGGTGACTCGGCGAGGCCTTTCCCCTGAGTCTGATTCGCGCAAGCGGATCTCCACGGTCATATCAGGGCGAGGGGGAAGGGCTGGGCACTCTTGGCTCAGATCTAAGAAGAGGGCGGGGAAAAAGTTTTCCAGAGCCTTTAGTTGCACGGCCTCTGAGCCTAAGAGCCAGCGGCCCTCTTCCCGCACCAGGCGAAAATGGTCGTGGCGCCCGCGCAGGCGAAACTCTTGCACTTGGTTGAGGCTGATGGGCGGAGTCTTCACCGAAGCGGGCTCTCTATTGATGCCGGAGGTTGAGGGGGCCCCAGAGACCTCTTGGCCCTCTTCTGCGAGAGGAATTTCAATTCGGTCAGCACTATGGGCAGAGAGGCTGATCAACAGACCTCCAAAAAGACTGAATATGGCCTGAGTTGGGGAAATTCTAGGGCCTGACAGTGAATATTTTGAGAACATAAAATCTCCTATTTGAGGAAGAGCTCAAGAATAAGGTCTTCCAGGTGCTTGCGTTCTTTTTCGTCCTTGATGCTCCGACCAAATATTTTCTCTTTTAAAGGGTCCAACCGCATTTGACTGGATAGGCAGCCGAAAAACAAACTGGCCAACAAAAAAGTGTCTCGATCTGGATTCACAAAACCTTTTTTCTGGCCCTGCCTAAAAAAGTCCACAACGGCTTGATAAACTTTTAAAAAAGTCTCCTTAAAAATACTTTCAGCCGGAGAGTTCACCCTATCATATTCTCTAATAATTATAAGGCCGGCTTCACGATCCCTCAAGTAGAGCTCAAACATATTCTCCAAAAACATGACCAGGCGCAGACGAAACTCCTCTGGACTTTCAGCGGGCTTAAGGATTTGGCGAGCGGCTTGCAGTCGGGCCTCTCCGATTTCTTGAAGGCAGGCGCGGTACAGGCCCTCTTTGCCGGCAAAGTGGTAGCTGATCAGGGAGGAGTTGACCCCGGCTGCCGCGGCAATGTCGCGGATGGATGTGGCACTCAGTCCCTGGCGAGCAAAGAGCTTTTTGGCCGCCAGCAGCAGACTCTGCCGAGAGCTTAAATCTTTGGATTTGGCTAAGGCTTTGGCCAACTTATTACCTCTCTTTGTCTCAGTATCAATCATTGGATTAATATTTTCAATCAAATGATTGAAAATCAATTTCTTATGGCTTAAGCTGAGAACAAAGAGGTTAAGATCCTTCGCCGCTCTTAATGAATAGGCTGGGGCGAGCTTTAAAAATTTACTTTTGACCAGGAGGTCAGCTTTGGAACAACTGCCTTTACACTCCTTCTTGATCAACACCCTAGGAATGGGTGGGGCCCTTGGAGTCGCCCTGCTCGTCGCTCTGATTTTGGGTTACCAGGGCTTTGGTTTCAAGGTCTGGGCTCTGTTTGTCACGGCGGCTTTGTGGGGTTTGGGCTCACCACTCTGGGTGATAGGAGCTTTTGTGGTGGTGGCCTTGATCTTTGTGGTGCCCCCTTTGCGTAAGGCTCTGCCTTCGGCAGTGGTGATGAAGACCATGAAGGCCTTAAAGCTTATCCCCAAAATTTCGGACACCGAGCGCACGGCCCTGGAAGCGGGTGTGGTGTGGCGGGAGGCGGATTTGTTTTCTGGCAAGCCCGATTTTCAGCGCCTGATGAGCGAACCCTATCCCGAGCTGAGCAGTGAGGAGAAGGCCTTTATGGAGGGCCCTGTTGAAGAGCTCTGTCAGATGATTGACGACTGGAGAATTTGGAAAACCAAGCAGGTTCCTGACGAAGTCTTTCAGTACATTCGCGACAGGGGCTTTTTAGGTCTGGTGATCCCCAAGGAGTACGGAGGGCATGGCTTTTCTCACTCCGCTCACAGTGCGGTTTTGCAGAAGATTGCCTCTCGCTCGGCCGCTTGCACCATCTTAGTCATGGTGCCCAACTCACTGGGCCCTGCGGAGCTTTTGGTTCACTATGGAACCGATGAGCAGAAGAAAAAGTATTTACCCAATTTGGCCAACGGCAAAGAGATCCCCTGCTTTGGACTGACTGAGCCTCAGGCGGGCTCAGACGCTGGAGCCATTGTCTCTGAGGGAATTTTGTTTCGCGGCCCGGATGGCCGGATCAAAATCCGCTTGAACTGGAAAAAGCGTTGGATCACTTTGGCCTCGATTTCCACCTTGATCGGTTTGGCCTTTCGCCTCAGAGACCCGGAAAATCTATTGGGTCAGGGTGAGGATGTGGGGATCACCTGTGCTCTGATTCCCTCAGGCACTCCAGGAGTGGTGCTGGGGCGCAGACATGATCCTCTGGGGGTGCCCTTTCACAACTGCCCCATGGAGGGACGCAATGTGGAGGTGGATGCTGAGGAGGCCATTATCGGCGGCTTGGCCCGCGCCGGCCAAGGTTGGGGGATGTTGATGGAATCCCTGGGTGCCGGTCGAGGGATCAGCCTTCCCGCTCAGGCAGTCTCTGGCTCTAAGCTGGTCAGTCGGGTGGTGGGCAACCATGCGGCCATCCGCAAGCAGTTTGGGGTGTCCATTGGTCAGTTTGAGGGAGTGCAGGAGCCCATGGCTCGCATTGCCGGAACCACTTACTTTCTTGAGGCTATGGCTC
The DNA here is from genome assembly GCA_007121385.1 of Bdellovibrionales bacterium. Lineage (GTDB taxonomy): Bacteria > Bdellovibrionota > Bdellovibrionia > Bdellovibrionales > UBA1609 > SKYF01. The sequence goes on along the minus strand of SKLV01000048.1, from coordinate 3,492 downwards.
GCTATGTGCTCAGTGCTCTGGACCAGGGTATTAAGCCCCCTGTGGTCACCGCCATGGCCAAGTATATGGCGACCGAACTGGGCCGAGATGTGATGAAGGATGGTATGGACGTGATGGGGGGGGCGGGAATCTCCATGGGGCCGCGCAACCTCTTGGCCACCTTTTATGTGGGGGTGCCCATTGGCATTACAGTCGAGGGAGCCAACATTCTCACTCGCACCCTCATGGTCTTTGGCCAGGGTGCTCTGCGGGCTCACCCCTACGCTTTTAAAGAGGTCAATGCCATTGAGAAGAACGACCTAGCGGCTTTTGATCAGGCTTTTTGGGGACATATTGGCCATATTGTGCGCAATAAGTTTCGCGCTCTAGTTTTGAGTGCCACCCGAGGCTACTTGGCCTTTACCCCAGGGGATCGCCACACCCGTCGCTATTTTCAAAAGCTAGCCTGGGCCTCAGCCTCCTTTGCCATTTTGGCCGATTTGGCCATGGGACTTTTAGGCGGAAGGCTGAAGGCTCGAGAGATGCTCACCGGCCGTTTTGCCGACATTCTGTCCTGGATGTTGATTGCCACCGCTGTTCTCAGGCGCTATGAGGCCGAGGGGCGAAGGGCTGAGGATCTGCCCCTGGTGCGCTATTCAATGGCTGTGGCCTTTAGCAAAATTCAGGAGTCCTTTGATGGAATTTATAGAAATATGGATGTGCCTGTCTTGGGATGGCTCTTTAGGGGGCCAGTGCATTGGTGGTCCAGCCTGAACCGCTTGGCCACTCAGCCCTCAGATGAGTTGATGCGAGAAGTGGCCTCGGTCTTAGTGAAAGACAGTGAGCAGAGAGATCGTCTGACTCAGGGAATCTTTAAGCCCACCCAAGAGGGAGAGCACTTTGCCCGCCTGGAAAATGCCCTCAAGCTGATTCAGGAGTCCGAGGCGGCAGAAAAGAAAATAAAAAAAGCTATTCGCAGCAAAACTCTGCCTAAGAAGCCGGTTCGCGACCTGATTGCTTTGGCTGTGGAGAAGGGAGTGATCTCCTCTGCGGAGTCCCAGGTGGTGGAGCAGGCGGAAAGGGCTCGCTGGGAGGCCATTCAGGTGGATGACTTCTCAGAAGAGGAGTATTTGCCCGGCCGTTTTAATGCTGAATCCTCAAAGCTATCTCCCCCCAGTTTCTCCCTACTCAGGGAGAATGGCCAAAAGGCATCGGGGGCCCAGCTTTAGTAAATTGGGCCTTGAATCTCAGGGCCCAAAATGCTACTCAGTCCCTCTAATTGCTCAAATTTTTCAAGAGAGTGAACTATGAGAAAAGACATTCATCCCAATCTTCGCCCGGTGATTTTTAAAGATGTTTCCTGCGATTTCGAGCTCTTAACCCTGTCCACCATCAAGGCCAAAGAGACGGCCCAGTGGAAAGATGGTAAGGAGTACCCCCTGGTGAAGGTGGATATTTCCAGTCACTCCCATCCCTTTTACACCGGCAAGCAGAGACTTATTGACGCTGAGGGTCGAGCCGAGAAGTTCCGCAAAAAGTACGGCAAAAAGTAAAAAGGGCCTCATTTGGCAAAGGCCCTGGAAACTCCAAATTCCTAGGGGCCGAAAGCTTCTTACAGCCCAAAGCTTCCCTAAAAAGTTCCCTAAAGCTTCTTAAACTCCTCCATCACCTGGACGAGCTGAGCTTGAATGCTGGGCTCAAAGGCCGAGTGCCCGGCATCAGCCACAATATGAAGTTTGGCCTGAGGCAGAGCTTTTTTGAGATCCCAGGCATTTTCTATGGGGCAGACCACATCGTAGCGGCCATGGACAATCTGGCAGGGGATATGTTGAATTTTATGGGCCTGCTCCAGAATGTAGTTGTCTGAGTCCACAAAGATCCCATTTACAAAATAATGGCACTCAATCCGGGCAAAGGCCAAGGCAAATTCACTCTCTCCATGGTGATCCACCAGTTGCGGGTCGGGGAGAAGTTTGGAGGTGGCGGCCTCCCATTGGCTCCAGGCTCGGGCGGATTGAAGACGGATCTCCTTGTCCGAGCTGGTGAGTCTTTTGTAGTAGGCCTCCATCAGATTTCCCCTCTCTGCGGGAGGGATGGGCTCTAAGTACCTTTCCCAGGCGTCGGGAAAGAGGCGGTGAGCCCCTTCCTGATAAAACCACTGAAGTTCTTGGGGGCGGCAGAGAAAAATCCCCCTTAGGGCCAGAGCCCTCACTCTTTCTGGATAAGTCTCGGCATAGATGAGGGACAGGGTGCTGCCCCAGCTGCCGCCAAAGAGAATCCAGCTCTCCAGTCCCAAGTGCTCGCGGAGCTTTTCCATATCCGAGACCAGGTCCCAGGTGCTGTTCTCCTCCAGTTCTGCCTGAGGAGTGCTCAGCCCTGCTCCTCGCTGGTCAAACAAAATGACCCTATAGAACTCCGGATCAAAAAACTGTCGACACTGGGGGCTGATCCCCCCTCCCGGCCCTCCATGCACAAAGAGGACGGGCACTCCCTGAGGATGGCCCACCTGCTCGTAGTGCAGCTCATGGAGATCTGAAACCTTCAGGCGCCCCTGATCAAAGGGCTCGCAGATGGGGTGGGCAGGTGTCGGCTTCATTAGGGGGCCTCCACGATGGCCGTCACGCCCATGCCACCGGCGGTGCAAATGGAAATCAGGCCCCGACCAGAGCCCTTTTGCTGCAGCATCTTGGCCAAGGAGGCCAGGATCCGAGCTCCAGTGGCGGCAAAAGGGTGACCCAAAGCCACACTTCCCCCTTTGACATTGAGCTTTTGGCGATCAATGGAGCCCAAGGCCTTTGTTAAACCTAAATTATTTTTACAGAAGTCGTCGCTCTCCCAGGCCTTCAGAGTGCAGAGGACTTGGGCAGCAAAGGCTTCATGGATTTCATAAAAGTCAAAGTCCTGAAGGGCGAGGCCCGCTTGGCTGAGCAGGCGGGGGACGGCATAGGCCGGGGCCATTAAAAGCCCCTCCTCGTCCACAAAATTCACCGCAGCGGTTTGGGAAAAACTCAGGTAGGCCTGAACAGGGAGCCCTCTCTCACGGGCCCAATCTTCACTGGCCAAAAGGACGGCGGCGGAGCCGTCGGTGAGAGCGGTGCTGTTGCCGGCTGTCAAGGTGCCCACATCTGGAGAGGCAAAAACCGGCTTGAGCTTGGCCAACTTTTCTAAAGAGGTGTCTTTGCGCGGTAGTGCGTCCTTTTGCTGACCATAAAAAGGGCTCACGAGATCGGAGTAAAAACCTTCATCGTAAGCTTGAAGGGCCTTTTGATGGCTTTCAAAGGCCAACTGGTCCTGCTCCTGCCGAGTGACTTGCCACTGTTGGGCCATCAGTTCACAGCTCTGGCCCATGCTCAGGCCGGTTCGGGGTTCCACCACCCCAGGCACCACAGGCTTTAGATCCTTGGGGCGGAGCCGAGAAAAGGCTTTAAGTTTTTCTTTTAAGCTTTTGGCGCGAAAGCTTTCCAGTAAGCTGTGGGCAAAGCCTTGACTAAAGACAATGGGTAAGTCCGAGTT
>SKLV01000084.1 GCA_007121385.1 Bdellovibrionales bacterium | reverse complement strand
CCCTCTTGCCCCTGTTTGAGCAGCCGGTGGAGAGCTGCTGTTTTATTCTCACCGCCGAAAAAATCGACAAGCGCAAAAAGCACTTTAAGAAGATGGCCGAAAATGGAGTGCTGGTGGAGCTCAAGCGCCCCTACGACAACCAGCTGCCGGGCTGGGTGGACTACATCGCCTACCGCAACGGCCTGGAGATCAGCCGCGAGGCTTTGTCTTTGGTGCAGCAGCTGGTGGGAGCGAGTTTGGCCGAGATCAACAGCGAGATGAAAAAGCTCAAGCTCTATTTGGGCGACCGCTCCCGGGTCGAGGCCCAGGATGTGCTGAGTGTGGTGTCCCAGTCGCGGATGGACACCGTCTTTGACCTGGCCAACGCCATTGGCCGGGGTGACAGGGCTCAGGCTCTGCAGTCTTTGGCCAACCTGCTGGAGCAGGGGCAAAACGAAGTGGGAGCCCTGGCCCTCATTGCCCGCCATATGCGGATTCTGGCCACTTTAAAACAGGGCATCAAATCGGGCCTCAGCGGTCCTAAGCTCAGTGCCAAGGCCGGCATCCCTCACTTTTTCCTGCAGGAGTACACCTCCCAGCTGCCCCAGTGGAGTGATGACAAAATGGCCCACACCTTTAAAGCCCTGCAGCAGACCGACAAGGCCTTAAAGTCCTCGCCGGTATCCGCCGCCATTTGGCTGGAGAACTTTGTGATCCAAAGCCAGGCTTCGGTTTAGAGCTCGTCTTGGCCAAAGCAGCTAGAGCTGTGGATGTAATTCTTCTTAGGCCCTCCAATCATGGCCACTTCAAAGCCCCCAGAGCAGCTCACCTCAATAAAGCTATTGCTCGTATGACAAGTATTGCCTTGATTCTCACAGAAGGTGGTTTCAACTGTCCGCAGATTTCCTTCAAACTCATATTGAAGTGTCGCTGGTTCAAAGTCTTCGGGAACTGAGTAGGCCTGTGCGGAGGTCTCGCTGGAAAGGAATCTTTGCGCGGAGGCCACTGAGAAGCATTCACCGCGGAGAAGGTCATAATTGGAGCCAGAGACCAACCCCTGTTCTGCGCAGGAGAAGTCTATTTGGCTGCGCCCCTGGGCAAAGCGATCGGTGATGGGGACAGAAAACGACCTGGGCGCTAAGGGGCCAAAGGCGTTGGAGAGGGGGATCAACTCAATGAGGAACTCAATCTGATGGCAACGATGGTCAGCTTCGCAGCTCAGGGAGTAGGTGGTTCTTTTTTGGAACAGACAGCCGGGCTCATCTCCTCTGCTGCACTCTAGAGTGGGATAGTGGACAAAGCTATTTAAAGTAGTATTATTTATTTGCGTGGGGTGCTGAGCTCCAGTGAGGGCTAAGCATTGGCTGCCTGATCCTTTGAGGCAATCCAATACGGGCGTCTTTTTTGAACTGGTCAGGGCTTTGTCCAATCCGTTGTTGCCCAAAATATTGAGACGGACCAGAGCGATTTCCGACTCCACAATCTGATTGACAGTCACTCTCTGCTGAATGATTTTTTGTTGCATTATCGTGACTGTGGTGATTGAAAACACCAGACCCATAAGTCCAATCGAGATCAGGGACTCAATCAGACCTACACCCTTTTGATTGAAGAAACAAAGGTCCGGCTTCATCATTTTCTCCACCAGTCAATTTCATAGAGTGGTCGGTAGTTGCTCGTGGCCATTCGCTTTTGATGGTTTTGCCGAAACTCATTCAGCACAGAGATCATGGCTTGCTGTTCAGCCGCAGGCCTGTTCATTAGGTCGGGTAAGTTGTGCTGTTCCATGAAGTAATTGATGTCAGTTAAAATTACCTCCTCGCTCCCATCGTCCGGAAAATGCTTGGGAGGCAGCGTATCGCATTGGGAGTCCATTTGAGCGTTGATGACGCTCAAAACAGTGTTTGGACCGCATGCCATAGGAGCTCTACAAGAAATAGCTCCTGTGTTGGGATTGTAGCCTTCGAAGAGGCCATTCCTACAGCGATTTCCCGTATTTTCAGTCTGTAGCAATTCAAAGGGGGGCTCGACGGAGACTCGGATGGGGGCCATGCTCAGGTCCAGGGGCGTATAGCGGATGGTAGCTGTGAACAGGGGAGAGGGTAAAGCGCTAAAACTGAGGTCCTCAATCACAATTCCACAGGGAGGGGGAGGGCTGCCCTCAGGGCAGAGGCTGCTGTAAGTGGGGGTAAACAAGATGTTTTGAAAGTAACTAAGGTTGAGCTGACAGCTGGAGGGGCCAATTTCAGTGTCACAGTCTAGATAGGCGTAGGTTTGGTGAGCTCTCAATTTCAGATTGGCCTCAAGAGCACTTAGAAGGCTTTTAATTCTTGCCTGCTGATTAACTCTCTGAATCTGATGCACCATCATCGCCGAGCAAAGAGCAGTGACTCCCGTTATGGCTACGATCATCATAACCACAATGGTCAAGCTTCCTCTTTGTTTTTTCAGAAGCAACAATCTACTCGGCATAGACAACTCCATCTATGGCGGGAATTCTTTGTTGAATATTCATGTCTGGATCCCAAACGCATTTGGCTTCGCTGGGGAGAACGAGTTCAATGACAAAATTATCCAAATTCTCCCATTCGGGAGGGGGCGGGTCGGGCTGATACACATGGCATCTGTATGTTTCATTGGTCATTTGATCTTTGGGGATCAGGGACAGAGATAAAGTCACATCAGTCAGGGGAGGGTCAACTAAAGCACAGTCAGTGGGTTTGACGTCCGACGCGTAGTAGGGGGCTGGGCAAGCGTTAAAGTCCACATAAAAACTTTGCGATAAAGGCTCGTCAAAAAGAGTGGCACTGGAGCGCTCCAGCCTCCATGGGCCTTCAGGCTCAGTGGCAAAAATGCACTGTCCATCAAAAAAGCCGACAATGCCCTGGTGTGAGCCGGCCCAGACTTGTTCCAGTGCATAGGGGTTTGGGAGCGGGCTATAGGGGTTTGGACAAGTTACGCTTCGGGTAGGATTGCAAACCCCTATGAAGTCTCCGTTTTGCACTTCGTATCCAGCAAAGAGAGTTCCTTCTGGACAGTCTGGCCTTTCGGGCGTTTTGATGCAGAAAGCCTCGCCAGACTCTCGATCAAAGCCCATAAGGATGGGGGTGTCAGGGGGGCAGCTGACTTCTTTGACGCGAAGAATCCGCTCAAAATGGATTGGGTAGGTGTAGTCGGAGGGGGCAAAGCCCGGAGAGGAGCTTGGGGCTCCAAGGGGACGCAGTGAGACCATCTGTGCTGGCATATTTTCGAATTGAATCCGGTAGGCAGCAAAGCAGGGGCTGTCGGTTCCATCAGGGCACTGCATATCCAGTTCCACGCGAAAGTGGCAATTGGAGTCCTGGGCACTGCAGGGGCGGTAGTCGAAGTTGAGTCTGCGCTCCGCTCCCACCGTGGCGACAGGCACTTCTCCCAGGCCAACGGTCAGGCCACTGGGCTGAAGCCCCTCAGCCAGTCGATCACGGAAGGTGATCCCCTCTGCAAAATTATAGTAGCCCTCATAAATAGAGTACTCGCCCAGAGAGCTTAGGATATGGGTTTCCAAAAAGAGCCCTTTGGAGAAGATGTCGGTGCGCATCTTTTGTCCTTGAATCATGGCTAAGCTGATGTGGAGAGTGAAAAAAGTCATAAATAAAATGGAGAGGGCAATGAGAATTTCAAGCAGTCCAAGTCCCTGCTGGGATTGTATTAAGTTAAGGTTGAAGCTCTTCATATACATAATCCTAAGTCTTTCTAAACTAAATATTAACTTAAAGAGATTTTGAATTAACTGTTTTTTTTGCACCCATGGGATTTTTCAGTGAGAACTGATTTGGAACGTTGTGTACTAAAAATCTTAAAATGGGGCGTTTTATTCTTAGACAAACCACCAGATTTGCCCCGCCTCAAGTCGAGATGGGCTGTCCGGTATCCGCCGCCATTTGGCTGGAGAACTTTGTGATCCAAAGCCAGGCTTCGGTTTAAGAGCAAACAAATTAGTTTTCCATTTCAGGTGCGCACTCAGAGAGCACATAGCCCAGAGTTTCAAAACCCTCCTCGCAGCGCTGCTCATGGAAGGTGCGTCCCATCCGGCACTGGGTGCCCCCATCGGGGCAAAAGGTGGTCGAAATACTGTGAGTTTGCCCCCCATACTCATAGGTGAGGTCATAGCTCCTAAAGTTATTCGGTGGGGGGTAGGAGCCCCCAGAAACCCGCCACTTGTGCACAGTATTTTGTCCTCTGCCAAAGGAGATGCAGGTCCCTGAAAGACGATTGAAGTTTGAGCCGGTGACCACTCCCCCCTCCTGGGCACAAGAAAAGTCCAGTTGGTTGCGCGCCTGGACAGAGCGATCTGTAAAGGGAATGGAAAAGGATCGCGGCGCCAGGTTGCGGTTGTGGTTTCCAAGGGGTGTCAGGTTGACAGTGAAAACCAGCTGAAAGCAGCGGTGGTCTTGATCGCAGTCCAGTCTGTACTGGGTTTCCTTGCTAAACAGGCAGCCGGCCTCACTTCCAGTAGGGCAATCAAAGCCCGGCTTGGCCACAAAGCCCTGAAGTTCAGCACTGCTGGAGGGCGAGGCAAAAGAAGACTGGCTGAGCCCCAGACAGCCCTCTCCAAAGCCAGAGAGGCAGGCCAGAACCTGCTGGCGGTGGGAGGATTGCAGACCCATGTCGACTCCATTTTCTGACATCAGAGTCAAGCGAGTCAGGGCTATTTCGGTTTCAATGGTCGATCTTATTTCAAGGTCTTGGGTCAAAATTTTCTGTTGCACCACAGCCAGCCCGGAAAGAGAAACCACCACGCCCAAAAGACCAGTGGCCAAAAGCAGCTCGGTCAGACTAAATCCTTTTTGATTTCTGGCCAGTGTTTGATGGATCATTCCATACTCCAGTAGTCGTGGACCTCATAAAGAGGCTTATAGTCGGCGGAGCCATTGCGCTTGACTCGCCCTCTTAAGTCCGGATCTGAGTGGTTCCAAGGGTTATTCAATTCATCCAGAGCCTGATCGATGGCCTCCCGATGGGCATCGCTGAGGTTCGGAGGCAGGGAGGCCGGATAGTGGGTTTCTGTAAAAAAGGCTATATGAGTGAGGAGAACCTCTTCGGCTCCATCGAGGGGAAAAGTGTTAGGCGGAACATTGGCGCAAAGGGCATCAATTTGGCGACGGAAGGCGAATAGATATTGGTGGCTGTCACAGGATTCAAGAGGGCGACAGAGAATCTGCCCCGTGTCGGCGCTGTAGCCCTGAAAAATCCCATCCAGACATCGATTGGCCATGTTGCCGCCCTGTAAAAGGTCAAAGGGAATTTCAAAGTCCACCAAGAGGGGAGCCACACTGATATCCAAGGGAGTGTAGTGAATGCTCGCCGACAAGGTGGGAGTGGGAGTTGGGGAGTAGTTGATATCCCGGATCACTATACCGCAGGGCGGAGTGGGGCTGCCGGTGGGACACTGGTTGTGTTCCAAGGGAATCAGCAGCAGGTCCTCAAAATAGCTTTGGTTGAGTTCACAGCTGCTGGGCCCCTGGACCGTATCGCAATTGACATAGGCCTGAATTTGGTGAGCGCGCATCACCAAATTGGCTTTGAGAGCCGACATCATGCTCTTAACTCGAGCCTGTCGATTGAGGCGTTCAATCTGCTGAACCATCAAAGCGGAAGAAAGGGCTGTCATGGCGGAGATAGAGACAATAATTAGACTAATGAGGATTGCGCTTCCCCTTTGATTTAGAAATGCATTAATTTTCACCATGAACCTCCTCGACGGCAGGAATTCGCTGCTGAATGTTCATGCTCGGATCCCAGATGCATTGGGGTGAGGGGGGGGCGACCAGCTCGACGCGAAAGGAATCCGCCACCTGCCAGGCCGCTTGAGTTTGGGCGGGAATAAAAACATCACAGCGATACTCCTCGGCTATGGATCCCTGCTTGGGAATCACAACCAGGCTGGCTGCGAGATCATCGATGTCGGGATAAATGGGACCGGGCTTGAATTCCACCACGGGGGTGACTGAACAGCCCGTGGGAGGGGGGCCGGCCACATAGTAGGGGCCGGGGCAGGCCTTAAAGCTGACACTGACGGACTGGGGCAGGGCAGACCCTGGAAGGAACTGTGGCTCCAGAGCCTCAGGAGCCCAAGGAGCTTGAGGGGGAGTCATGAAAATACAGACGCCATCATAAAAGCCCAGAACTCCACCCTTCCTTCCAGATGTGACTTTCTCCAAGCCATAGGGGTTGGGAAGGGGAGCAAAGGGGTTGGGGCAAGTGACCCCACGGGTGGGATTGCAGACCGCTTCAATCTCTCCATTGACCACGGAGTATCCAGCAAAAAGGCGGCCCTCTTCACAGTCATCAGGGGGTAGAGCGGCACAAAAAGGCTCCCCCGTCTCTGGCTCAAAGCCCATCATGATAGGAGACTCTTGAGGGCAAGAGACCACCTGTTGTCTTAAGATTCTCTCAAAGTGAATGGGATAAGAGTAGTCGGCGGAGGCGAAGCCGGGGCCGGGGCTTCTGGCCCCAAAGGGCTGCATGGAGATCATTCTTGGGGGAAGATTTTCGATGGCAATGCGGTAGGCCGCAAAGCAAAGACGATTGTCTTGCTCACGGCATTGAATATCAAAGTCGATGCGAAAGTGACAGCCCGCGGAACCCGCTGAGCACTCGGCAAAGCTGAGATCAATCAGACGTTGGCTTCCCACTGTGGCGATGACATTTCCCTGAAAATCAATATTGAGACCGGTGGGCTGGAGTCCTGCATTGAGTCGGTCGCGGTGGGTGATGTCCGCCTCGAGATCAAAAATCTGGTTGTAGGTTTTAGGCTCGCCTAAACTGCTGAGAATGTGGTTCTCCAAGGTCAGTGCGCGAGAATAAATCTCGGAGCGCACAGTCTGGGATTGAATGAGGTTAAGTCCTGTGGCCAATACAAAAAAACTAAAGGAGACAGCGCCGAGGGCGAGGAGCACCTCGATCACCGTAAAGCCCGGTGTACTCTGCTTAAATAAAATAGGATTCATTACATTCAGCTCATCCATAGTCTGATATTGTATCGGTCTTTGGTCCTGAAAGATGAGGTTAAATTTGCTTAATGTTAGTAATTCTCAAATTGGGAATGGAATCTCTGCCAGAGGGCCTTTAAGCTGCCCCTCAGTCTGAGACGGGAGGCAAACCCAGTGCCTTGGGCTTCAGTTTGAGACGTTTCAGTCTTGGACAAACTGCTAGATTTGTCTGGTCCCAAGTCCTGATGGACTGCCCTTTGCTAGGAGTCTTCTTTAAACTTGAGCCTAAGCTCCTAGAGTTTTGGGGCTGAGCTTATTTAAAAGGGGCCGCCGTGAAATCTTCAGCTTTGAGTGTTTTTGTAAGTTTACTTGTGTTGTTGAGTGGGGAGCTTCAGGCTCAGTCGGAGCCGGCACAGCCTCCATCGCGGGCTCAGCAGATTCTCAATCAGTTGGATTATCCTGAGTTGCAGGTGGTGCCCCGGGCCTCGGAGAGGCTGTTGATGGAGGCCCGCGACGAGAGAAGCAACTTTTGGTATGTGCACTGGGGACTGACTCTGCCGGCCCTCACCACCCTCTACACGGCCTCGGTGGCCAAGAGCCACTACCGCAATGACTTAAGTGAGAGTGACTTGATGTTTGCCAACTCGGTGCAGTCGGTGATGTCCACGCTGGGAGTGGCTTGGTTGGCGGGCTCAGTGGGTCTGACTTTTTGGCGCCCTTACCGGCGGGGCTTTGACTCTGTTCGCCGCATCGGGGGAGAGGGAAGAGGTCAGGAGCTGATGCGGGAAAGACTGGCCGAGGAGGCCCTAGAAAAACCAGCCCGAGTGATCAAGCCTTTGATTTACCTGTCTGCTGGCACTCATTTGGCTGCCAATCTGGCTCTGTTTGACTCCCTTGATAAGACGGGCAGAACCTATGCGGCGGTGGGCTCCCTGCTCGCCCTATCGCCCTTGTTTTTCACTCACCGCTATCTCTTTGTTTACGAAAAGCAGATGGAGTACAAGCGCAAGATCTATGTGCCGGTGATCAGCACATCTTTTATGCCTGAGGAGAGTGGGAATCGCTGGGCTCCGGCTCTGAGTTTGACATGGACTTTATAAACAAGCACCTCGCCTTGGAGGGGCGCCCTGCCTCTTTGAGTCTTTCACTTT
>SKLV01000097.1 GCA_007121385.1 Bdellovibrionales bacterium | reverse complement strand
CCACCATTGAGGATGGGATTCACACGGCGGACATTTGTGATGAGGAGACCACGCAAAAAAAGGTTTCCACCTCAGAGTTTGCCGAGGCCGTGATCAGCCGACTGGGTCAATCGCCTAAAAAGTTCGCTAAAGTGGAGTACCCGGAGGAGAGCAAGAAAATACAAGTGAGTCTCAGTCAGCACCCTGCTGTGGAAAAGACTTTGGATGGGGTAGATATATTCATAGCTTTTGAGCAGCGGGACCCCAATTTGCTGGGCGAAAAGCTGGTTGGGGCCACCAAGGAGTCCCGGCTCAATTTGGAGATGATCACCAATCGTGGGGTGAAGGTGTATCCTAAGGGCAACCCCCTCACTTTTTGCACCGATCATTGGCGCTGTCGGTTCACCAATACAGAGGGGCAGAGCCTTCAAGGCAGAGATCTGGTTGAGCTGCAAAGAGCCATTGTTGAAGCGGGCTTAGAAATCATTAAAACAGAGAACCTCTACACTTTTGGAGAGGAGAAGGGCTACTCCTTGGGCCAGGGGCAGTAGTTATTCAAGTGCTACTCTTCCAATGCCAGCATACGGTCTTTGCGAAGTTTCACTTCGGCCACTCGGTGGGTCAGATAGCTAGTCAGTTTGTTAAAAAGGTCTTGAGACTCCTCCAGACAGTCCGAGGTGATAAGGCTTCCCTCTTCAGTCACCAGGTAAACGACGGTCTCTAGAGTGTCAGCCATGTCGGCGTAGAGATCGGAGGCCATCAGATCATAGAGGCCTCTTTGCGCATTTCTCTCCACCTCACTGACAATCACCCTATAGTAGCCGATCCCGGCCGTGGGCCTTCCTAAAATTTCCTCAACTACAAAAAAGGAATCCAGGTTTTCTCCATTAAATGCACCAAACATGGGGTAGTCGTTGGGAGTGTTCCGGGCGCGGCGGCAGTTCAGAACCTCCATGTGCGCGATGGTCAGCTCAGCCGCAAGAACCGGTCCGGGGCGTCCATTGGGCGAGCTGTTTCCCATCTCCGAGAGGGCCGTCAGGGGTGTGAGCAAGGAAAGGGTTAGAAGGCCGCGTAAAATAACTCTCATTGATTTTCCCATTTTCATCTCCACCAACAGGACTTGGGACTTCAGTGCCCCGGTGGAGCACTAAAGAGGCAATTCTAATGCCAAGTTCCCAAAGTTAAACCTGTCTTAATCCCGAACCTAAGAAGGCCCTTGAGTGCCTTTGAGCCCCCAGGCAGGCTTAGAGGAAGGCTTTTTTTGTCAAAGAGGGTGACGCAAAAGGGAAGCTAACACCTTGTTATTTTTTCACTTTCACTCTAGGCCTGATCGGTCTAAAGCTGAGATCTATGTGGCCAATTGTGTTTTTAAGTGTGGTGGTGGGTTTTAACAATTTTTTTGGTGCTATGGCCTTAAGCAGCCTGAGTCGTCGCCGCCTCCCTATTATAATCACTTTCGGAGTTTTTTTATTTACCATCACTTTTTTAGGTGCCTACTTGGGTGGGAGGGCCGTGACTCAGGTTCCTGACTTTGGCGCCTGGTTAGCGCCGGCTCTGCTTTTGGGTTTGGGGGCTTGGATTATCTGGTCGGCCTTCCGTCCATTGCGACAGAGGCGAGAGCTGGCTCAGCATCTGACCTCCTGGCCGGGCCTGGTGGGCTTTGCCTTTGCCTTTAGCTGGGATGAGATGCTGGTGGGCTTAAGCCTGGGTCTGGAGGGCCATCACCCCCTCTGGGTGGCGGGAATTGTGGGGACCGGCTCCCTTCTCTTCACCACTTTGGGAACCCTTGTCGGGAACCAGGTGAAGAAAAATTGGCAGAAAGAGGCTCATGTTTTGGCAGGGGCGATTTTAATTACCTTTGGTTTAGTCAGCTTTTTTAGTGAAGTCTTGTAGGGCCCCCAAAGCCTCCACCAGATAGGCCGAACCCCAGGCAAAGGGGTGCTCTGAAGTCATGGCCCAAGAGCGAAAAGGCTCATAGGCCTTCTCTGTGTCATAGACTTCATAGACCTCATTGTCGCGTAGGAGAAGCTTTTGCAGCAGATGGAGCTGCTGCTCAATTTGAGCAAGATCCCTCATCTGCAAGGCCACTTTCAGAGCCCAAGCCATCAGCCAGCTCCAGGCCATGCTGCCGTGGTAGGGCTTAAAACCAGCCAGGCGAATATGAAAAGCCAGATCCTTGGCTGGATAGTTGGGAAAGCTACAGCGCCCCAAGCAGCCCTCGCTGAGTTTGGCCAAAGAATGTGTTTTAAGACTTTGCCAAAGACTTTCCTTTTGTGAGGGGGTTAGGAAATGTGGAGACTCCAGAGCCAAAAGCTGCCCATCCAGGCTAATCAGATTTGATCCCAAATGACTCAAGAAGAGGCCAGCTTTCGCATCAAAAAATTGCTCGAAAATGTTTTTTTGGTAGACTTCTAGGTCTACAGGCAGGACCCAGCCCAAAGCTTCCAGCTCCTTGGCCACCTCAAAGTAGAGGAGTTGAGTAAAAAAACAAAAGCCCTGACGACGAGCGGAGTCTTGCCAGTCGGAAAAAGCCCCCTGGCGAATGAGCCCCCGGTCAAATTGACCTTCATACCAGGCAAAGACCTTTTTGAGCTGAGGCTCTTGGCTTTCCCACCAATGGGGATCTGAGCCATGCCGTCTCAGATGCAGAGCGGCCTTTAATAAAAGCAAATTGGAATCAATGGCGAGAGAGCCGTGTTCATCCATATATTGGGGCTTGAGAGGATCGTCCAACTTAAAAGCTGGCAAAAGAAAAATCTTGTGGCGCAGGGCCTGCCACAGGACTCTGACTTGCACCCGGTGGTTGTCCAAGACACGGGGGACCAGGCCGTCCTCTTTGCGCACATGGGACAAAAGAGTGTTGAGATGATGGTAGGCCACCCTCTCCTCGTCCAAGCGCAGGAGGCCGGGGACGGAATGGCAAAAATCTCGGGTCCATAGGCTGAGAAACTGATTTTGACCCGCAGCCAGGTAGGAACCGCTCTTGAGCTGCACAATATTCTTGCGCAGGGACTGAGAGGCCACCCTCTGCAGGTCATCAAGAGCAGACAGAGAAGGCATTGCTGAGGCAGGATTTTGGATTTTGTAGGAGTCAGTGTCCAGGTTCATTTTTCAAAAAGCGCTCCAACTCAAAGTGGCCTATCAAGTGGACTCCAGTGGTGATCTTTAGGATGCGATTTGCCTCCAGCCACACAAAAGTGGGAGTGACTCTTACATTGAGCTCACCAGCCAGGACCCCGCGATCGTCGATAAACTGAAAGGGATAGGGGCTTTCCTGTAAAAACTGAAAAATCTCAGCTCGGGTTTCATAGGGGTTAATAGCAAAGATCCTCTCTCCAGGAATTTTGTCGTTCTCCACTGCCGACTTCAGGCGACCCATTTCTAAAAGACAGGGACCACAGTTGCTGGCCCAGAAAACCGCTAAGATAGGCCCTGCATCAGGCGGGAAACTCCGCACTTGTCCGTCTTTGAGATGCAAAACCGAGACCTGGGGAAAAGGCTGACCTCTTTGGCGGAAGTTGTCGTAGTAAAGAGGGGCCTGCTGGTAAATGAGATAGGCGACGACTAAGAGGAAGACCAACCAGGACAGCAAGTTCCCGAGCGAGGGGGAAGTGTTGGTTTCTTTGGACCCCTCAGTGGCCATAGACCACCAGTCGAACCGGGTAGGCTCTGTTATTTTTCTCAATGGGCTCAATGAGCTCTTGTGTGCAAAGGGCAAAATCCAGGTCTTGAGCCCAGACCTGCCACTGCTCTGAGGAAAAGCCAAAATGGTGAACCCCCATGGCCTTAGGGTCGGGATGAAAGCTTCCGTCCTCTTTGTCCAGATCAACAATCATTATCCGCCCCTGCGGGCTCAGGTGCTCTTTCAAAAGATTGAGGACAATCTTAGGCTCCCTCAGGTGGTGAAAAGCCATGGCCGTGAAAATCACATCAAACTCTTGGCCTTTCAAGCCCTGTGGGTTCTCCTCCAGATTGACGGCCAGGGATCTCACCTGAGCCAGTTCCTTAAATCGTGTGTCAAAGACCTCCAGCATCTCGGGAGTGGAGTCCACCCCCAGCAGGCTTTCCGCTTCCACCGCAAAGTGCTCGCTAAGCAGTCCCGTGCCGCAGCCAAAGTCCAAGAAGCGCAGGGGTCTGTCTAAAGCAGGTAGATGCTTTTCTACAGCTTGGGCATAGCCCCTGTTGCGAGCCACAGCCACTTCACTGTCCCAGGACTTGGCGGCCTCCTTAAAGTGATTGATTTGGCTCACGGCTGACTCCCATGGAGTTGGCGTCGAACCATGCGGTGAATCCAGCGTAGGCCAAAAATATTGTCGTAAATAAACTCTCCTGTATCAAAGTAATCCCGGTGCTGAATAACCTTGCCGGACTCTTCGGAAAAACGCAGGTAAGAGGTTCCCTCGACCGCCACCGGACGGCCGCGGTTTAACCCCTTGGCTTTAAGGCGCATTGTCCAAGAAAAGAACTGCTGAGTTTCATCATAGAGGAAGTGGGTAAACTCAAACTCAATATCCTTCACATTCTGATAGAGGTTCTCATAATAGGCCTTCATGCTCTCCAGGCCCTTGATCGAACTGATGGGATCTTGAAATCTGAGCTCAGGGTCGTAGTAGTCATTTAGAATTTCCAGGTTATCAGCTCTAAGTTCATTCCAAACTCTTTGAGTGAGCTGCCATCTTTCTTCAGCCAGAGGGGAGGGGGAGGCCATAGTTTTTGCTCCTTGAAAGAATAAAATTGAAACTAACACAAGAGCTGTTAAGAGGTACAGAGATGACACAGGAGTTTGAGAACCCATGGTTTTTCTCATCACATTAAGCATAAATTTAGCCGCCTTTCTTGGACTTTGGCTCTATCAGGAAGTGAGTAAAAACGCCAGTTTCGTGGATGTCCTCTGGGCCTTTTCCATAGGAGTGCAGGCCGGGATCTACTATTGGTGGTTAGGGGGGCAGAGTCCGCATGGGGTTCTGACTTTATTTCTGGCTGTGTTTTGGTGTTTGCGACTGAGCCTGTATCTGACACGGCGCCTATGGAGGCAGGCAGAGGACTCTCGCTATCGCAAGCTGAGGGAGAAGTGGGGGAGCGCCAGCTCCCGCAATTTCCTTTGGGTCCATTTGATGAATGCGGCCGTGAGCTGGCTGATGGCCTTGAGTTTTTACCCTCTTTTCGCTCACCAGTCTGAAGAGGGTAGCTGGGCCCTCTGGCTGGGCTTCGCTCTGGGCATGAGCGCGATTTTTCTGGAGGCTTTGGCAGACTATCAACTTAAAAAGTTCAAGTTACAAAAGGCCAATCAGGGGCGGGTTTTGGACACTGGCCTGTGGCGCTACAGCCGTCACCCCAACTACTTTTTTGAATGGCTCCACTGGTTGTCCTATGGAGTCATGGCTTGGGGTTTAACTTTAGGCTCACTGAGTTTTGTGGGAGCTGTGGTGATTTATGTTTTTCTGACTCGTATTACGGGAATTCCCTTTGAGCGGGATAAGGCTCCTGAGGTGCGCCCCAAGTATGCGGAGTATGTGGCAAAAACTTCTGCCTTTTTCCCCTGGCCTCCTAAAGAGACCAGGCCGAAAGAGAGGGCCTAGAATGACCAATGAAAAGGGCCCAGTGATTTTGGTGGCCGGAGCCAGTGGTTACATTGGCCGAGCTCTGATCCCCAGGCTCCTCGAAAAATTTCCCCAAGCTCAGATTGTAGCTCTCTCCCGCAGCTCTCAGGACTCAGGGGATTCCCGAGTTCAATGGAGGGCCTGTGATTTGTTTTCTCTTAAGTCTTTGGAAGAGGCCTTACCCCAGTCGGTCGATTTGGCTTTTTATTTAGTTCACTCCATGGGGCCCACCGCCTCTTTGGATCAGGGCAGTTTTGCCGACTATGATTTGATCCTGGCCGATAATTTTGCTCGGGCTTTAAAAAGGTTGAATCCCCAACAGGTGATTTATCTTGGGGGTCTGATTCCCGAAGAGGAGGGCAATTTGTCTCTTCACCTGCGCAGTCGCCAGGAGGTG
The DNA here is from genome assembly GCA_007121385.1 of Bdellovibrionales bacterium. Taxonomy (GTDB): domain Bacteria; phylum Bdellovibrionota; class Bdellovibrionia; order Bdellovibrionales; family UBA1609; genus SKYF01. The sequence goes on along the minus strand of SKLV01000097.1, from coordinate 18,395 downwards.
GAGGAGACCTTTGCCGACCATCAATTGCCTCTCACCATTTTTCGGGCGGGACTGATCCTTGGTGAGGCCGGATCCTCTTTTCAAATCCTCCTCAAGCTGGTGCAGCGTTTGCCCATGATGGTCTGTCCCCAGTGGACCCAGACTTTGACCACTCCTGTGGACCTGCCCAGTGTTTTAGAGGCTCTGACTCAGTCCTCTCTGGAGTCTCAACACATCCGCCAAACCTATGATTTAGCCGGCTGCCGGCCTTTGACCTATCTGCAGATGATGAAGGAGACAGCTCGTCAGCTGGGTCGAAAAACTCTTTTTATAACTATCCCCTTCTTTAGTCCCACTCTTTCGCGGCTGTGGGTCAGTCTGGTGACCAATACCCCCAAGGCTTTGGTGTATCCTCTGGTGGAGTCCCTGGAGCACTCCATGGTGGCTCGGCAAAACTATTTGTTTAATCCCGCATGGGCCCACAGGAGCTATGGAGAGTTGCTAACCAAGGCCTCTTTGCAGACACAGCCGCGCAAGAAAATCTTCCGGTTTCGCCCACGGCGAAGGACAGTGCGCTCAGTGCAGCGTCTGCCTTTGCCCCAGGGCCGTGACGGGGAGTGGGTCAAAAACCGCTATCTGTTGTGGCTGCCTCGATACTTTGCCCCTCTGATAAAGGTGAAAGTGGATGAGGAGCTGGGCCATGTGGTCTTTGCTGTGGGCTTTGGAACCTGGCTATGGAGTCTGCTGGAGCTTCAGTTAAGCCCAGAGCGAAGTGATCCCGATCGCCAGTTGCTCTATATAAAGGGGGGCGCCCTGGTTGCTGCTGAAAATAAGGGACGGCTTGAGTTTCGAGTGGTCTTAAGGCGTCAATATGTTTTGGCGGCCATTCACGATTTCACTCCCGCCTTGCCCTGGTTTATCTATAAGGTGACTCAGGCTCAGCTTCACGCTCTGGTGATGCGCGCCTTTGCCCATCACCTGCGAGCTCAGTTAAAGAGCTGACCCAGGGTAGAAACCGAAAAGGTTCTGAGCCAATAGGGGCTACCAAGCCAAGGTCCAGCTCCTCACTCGACCAAAGTTCTTTCGCCCAAGGCTGGTTAAGTTTTGGGCAAAGTCCAAGTATTAGACACTTCCATGGATATTTTGCGACTGGAAAGAGAATATACGGATTTTGACTGGCACAGTTTTTTCAAGGAGAGGGGTGGGGGAAGAGTTTTTCAAATAAGGGGGGATCTTGAAACTAAGTCCATTAAAATTGTCTTGGCTTTTGTTGGCCCCTTTTGCTGCAGCCCTTTATGGGCAGGGATGTAGTGCGCCATTTTCTCTAGAGTCCATTAACTCCCCATCTGGCTGGACAGGGGATGGAGAACAGAGCTGGATAGACGACGGTGAGGGCCGGATGGTAGCTTATCAGGCGCCTCAACAGCAAATTCGTCTACTCAGCCCAAGAGAGCTTAAGAATACCGTTTTTGATCTCACCCAAGTAGAGTTGTCTGCCGAACTCAATTTTGGGGATTACTCAACAGGGTATGACACCGGATCTGGAGTGAAGCTAGGAGAGGATATTTTAGTCACTCTAATGGGAGCCATGGAATCTGTGGCTTCAAACTATGTAAGTCTCCGACTCAATCAGGCCTTCCCTTGCTTTAGCGAAAACCCAGTGACGGACCAATGTGTTCAGAGTTGGATAAGGGAGTTCAGTCTCCAGGCCTATCGTGGTTATTCAGATGCAGAACTGCAAGAAGAGCTCTTTAGTCACTTTCAAAGGCTCTCCAGAGACACGGATTTGCGCTCGGCGGTGAGCCTCTTGACACTCAGAATTTTGCTTTCACCCCGATTTCTCTACCGAACAGAAATGGGCGAACAGCAGGAAGACGGAAGAATATGGCTGAACGACCTTGAGCGAGCCAGTCTTGTTTCTTATGCTTTGACTGGCTCCATGCCAGATCAAGCCCTTTTGCAGGACGCTCTGGAGAACCAGCTGGATGAGGCCACACTCCGAAGTCATGTCCGTCGGCTCTTGCAGACAGAGAGAGGCCGTGAGCGGGTGAGTGAGTTTTTTCAGTACTGGTTGAGACTTTATAGTCTCAATAATCTAAAAACGGATGCTAATGCAGCTCCCAAATTTGAAGATTCTCAAGTGGCCGCCTCCCTGTTAGATGAGTTTCGATCTTTTGTTCAATCAGTCGTGATAGATGGAGACTCAAGGCTCTCAACGCTATTTCTTAGCAATCATACCTTTGTTAATCGTCACACAGCCCCTCTTTATGGTTTATCCAGCTCATCAGATCAGATGGAGAGAGTGAATCTGCGACCGCGAGAAAGACAAGGTATCTTGACATTAGCTAGTTTTCTTTCGGTTCATGCCTCAGAAGTCGAGGATTTTAGAGATAGCCCCACGGAGAGAGGTATTTTGGTCAAGGAGCAGCTCCTCTGTGAAACAGTGGGCCTGCCCTCAGGCATTGATGTGGACTCAGCCACTCAGTCAATTTTGGAAACCCATCCGAACTTTAGGTCCTTTACAGTGAGAGAACAGTTTGAGTTGATGATGGAACAGGGCCCCAGCTGTGTGGCTTGTCACTCACAATTTATGCCTTTTGGATACTTGTTTGGTAATTACAATGCCCTCGGCCAGTTTGTGACAGTACAAAACGATCGGCCGATTCAAGCTTCGGTAGATAATTTGCAGGCCGGGGAGGGCATTCGATCCGCTTATGGGTCGATCGTCGAATTGGTTCCCGACTTGGTGAGAGATCCTAGATTGAGCCATTGCTTTGCCAAGAACCTGGTTCGCTACACCTTAGGTTATAGTCTGGGTGAGGATTTTGAGTCTATCTCGTGGCTGCTGGGCACTCACTTGCAGCAAAATAATCTAGTTATCAGTAGTCTCTTTGAGGAACTCTACTCCTCTCCTCTCATATTTCAACGAAGGAGTGTCACACCATGAAGCGCAGAGATTTTGTTTTTGGTTCCCTTAAGGCTATGATTCTTCTGAACCCCGTGCTCAGCCTGCGCTTGGCCAGTGCCCAATCGGCTAACCGGATCAAGAGAGCCATGTTCTGGATGCAGTGCAATGGCTATTCCACGGCTTCAGATTTTTTCCCTTCTCAGGCGGGCACCAATTTCACTATGTCTCCCATTCTGCAGCCCATTGCTGATCTGCGGGGAGACATGGTGATTGTGAATGGAATTAATTTGCCAGATGGAGGATTTAAGCCTAAGGGGAACAACCATGTCTGTTCTCCAGCTAAATTATTTTCTGGTTATAATGGAGTGGGAGATGTTGGGAATGGTGAAGATGGTTCTCATCTGGGCCCTTCAGTAGATCACATTATTGCCCAGAGACTGAATATGCGCACTATTGAGGTGAGCATAGATCCGCGGCCGCCGAGAACTTTGCGTTCACGCCCCTTTGCCCGAGGAGCCAATCAGCCTAAGGTGGCGATCACAGAGCCCTCTCAGGTTTGGTCTAACTTGTTTGGAAACGCCACTCCGCCTGGCCAACAGAATAATGAGGCTTTGGAGCAGAGACTGACCTTTTTGCGGGCCAAGCGCTCAGTGCTGGATGACCTTACTGGAGATCTCACTCGGTTTCGTCGGGAGCTGGCGGGAGACACTGAAAAGTTAAAGCTAGATATTCACGAAGATGCCATTCGCAGAGCTGAGCTCTCTGTGGCCGAGGATATTCGGCAGACGGAGGCCGCGGTCCCCCCACCATCACTTTGTGCTTTTCCTGACAATCCGGGCACACTGGACACTCTTATACCGACCAGAGCTCGAGCTCATATGGACTTGCTCTTTGCCGCCTATGTTTGTGATCTTGTGCAAGTTACAGGAGTGGTCTGGGGATGGTCGGGCTACCGTTGGCTCTATGACTGGGTGCCGGGCACTAATTTCACCAACTACCACGAAGAGGTGGCCCATGGAAATATCAGAGATCAGTGGCTTTTGGGGCATCGTTGGGATTGGTCTCAGTTGGGTGCCTTTGCCCGGCGGCTGAAGGAAACACCGGATGGGAGTTCCAATATGTTAGACACCAGTCTGATTTTGGGTATGAACCATTTTGGTCGCCATCACCGCATCACCCAAATTCCCACAGTGATTTTTGGGGGCTCAGCCGGTGGGTTACAGACCGGCCGCAATATTATCCTTCCCAGCGCTCAGCTCAATGACAGGCTGCTGACTTCAGTGGCCAACTATATGGGGGCTGATATTCGGGGTTTGGGATCGAATCCTAACTGCGGGCCGCTGCCTGGCCTCTAGGACTTTTTGATCTTCGGGCTTTAAAAGAGCTGGTGCCGCGATATCCGCCGCTCTTGCGACCGCGGCCACCACCACCGCCTGCAGTGCTGCTGGCTCCCCCACTTTGGGAGGAGAAGCGTCGTCCTTGCTGGGGCTTTTTTCCGGGTGGGCGGCGCTGGCCTTGAGCTGCAGGCCTTTTCTCAACCTCTTTGGCTCCTGGCAGGGCTTCCAGTTGGTAGAGTTTGGCGATTTTGCCCCAAATCCCCCTCTCTTCAGGAGAAATTAAACAGATGGCCTGCCCTGGAGCTCCGGCCCGGGCCGTGCGACCAATGCGGTGAACATAGTCGGAATGGTCCTTGGGCAGATCAAAGTTGATCACATGGGCAATATGGGGGACATCCAGGCCGCGGGCGGCCACATCGGTGGCCACCATAATGCGGTATTCGCCACTCCGAAATCCCTGCAGAGCTTGGTTGCGCTGTCCCTGAGTGCGGTCTCCATGTAGGCGAGTCACAGAGTGGCCGTACTCCTTAAGGTACTGAGCCACCTTATTGGTGCCCCACTTGGTGTTCACAAAAATCAAAACCGATCCCTGGCGGCTGTTGAGCTGATCCAAAAGGACCTCGGCTTTTTGTGCCTTGCTGGGCACAGGCAAAATGGAGTGGTGGATTTTGGCCACCGGCTGGGAGGCCTTGCCCACACTTAAGTATTCGGGCTTGTGCAGATAGCGCTGGGCCAAGCGCTGGATGGCTGGGCTGAGGGTGGCTGAAAAGAGTAGAGTCTGTCTCTCTTTGGGCACCTGTTTTAATATTTCATCGATTTGTTTTTCAAAGCCCATATCCAGCATGCGGTCCCCCTCATCCAAGACCACATAGCCCACTTTTTGGGGATCAATGTTCTTGCGTCGAACATGGTCAGCCAGTCGTCCGGGGGTGGCCACCACAACGCGAGGGTTTTTTTGCAGGTTCTTTTTTTGTTTGCGCAGGTCAGCTCCCCCAATAATGGAGGTCACCCGGACTTCAGGAGTCTCCTTGGTCAGTCCCCTTAGGACTTCGCGAATTTGCTGAGCCAGCTCCCGGGTGGGGGCTAAGACAAAGGCGGTTTTTTCTGGGTTCTCTAAAAGGCCGGCAATCACCGGGATGCAAAAGGCCGCGGTCTTTCCCGTTCCAGTTTGGGCTGAGCCCATAATATCCCGGCCAGCGAGAGCCACAGGAATGGCCTTGGCTTGGATGGGAGTGGCTTGGTGAAAGTCCAGCTGATCAATGGCTTTGAGTAGGGAAGAGGGCAGGCCCATCTGGGCAAAGGTTGTAGACATGGTGCGCAAACTAACACGCCTGCGCCCAAATCCATAGGGGAAAGAATACAAGAGCCAATTTAGGGCTTAAAAGCCCTGAATGAGTTCCCGTTGATGAATAATCCACTGCCGACTCTCGGGCCTCAGTCCGCTTAAATTGACTTGGTGGATATCGAGATCCAGAAAAGCCGTATTGATATCCTCCATGAGAACAGCTTTTAAGGCTTCTTTTTGTTCAAAGCCCCAGTTCACACTTTCCGCTTTTTGGCGCTTGATGAGATTCAGGGCATCCCGGCGGATGGAGTGGTCGTATTGGTAAATGGGAAGGGCGATGGGAATCATATCTTCTTCCACCAAGGCAAAGTCCAGAATGTACTCACCAGTCTTACTCAAGGCGTATTCTCGGGCTCGGGCATAAAAGACTTCGGCCAGATCTTGGCCCAGAGAACTGTTTTTTATCTCCTGTTCTCGAGAGCCCAAATTGTCCAAGTCCACCCGGGCCAGAGCCTTCTCCAGGGCTTCAAAGTAGGTTACCAGCGAGCGGCTGATTTTTTCAACCTGCTCATCAGAGAGTTCATAGGGCTGGCCATCATAGCCTGTTCCTCGGCGGTAGGATTCTCTTTGAACCAGGTCTAGAGCCTCAGCTCTCCACTGATTCACCAGCTCTTGATCTGGGCGAGCGAGCAGAGTCTCCACGCCCCCTAAATCCCAAATAATAGCGGACCAGTGGTCTCTTTGGGCCTGTTTGAGCCAGTGCTCATTGGTTTGATCCACTTTGCGGAAAGCCCTATACACTGCCAAATCATTTTTAGGTTCAGTGAAGATTTCAAAGAGATCTGAGCGGTATCTCAAAGCGGAAGCCAGATCATCTCGAGGGTTGATCTTGACCAAATCGGGGTCCATCTGTCTTTCCCCTTCCGGGGTGGTCATTTGGCGGATAAAGGTTTCCACCCGGGCATGGGCAAAATTGCGCTGGGCCCGCTGCCAGCGATGGGCCATGTCCCCAATGGGATTGCGCCCTTCCGTGAAGAGGCTACAGCCGATGTATTTATCCCTATGGCTGTCGGTGCAAAAGGGAGGCATCACCCAGTCGCTGAAGGTCTCGCCAAAGTACAAGTTGTGAATGGCTTTGCGGTCGTAAACAAAGGCCTCATCCCGCAAAAGTATAAGGGCCCCTGTCATGGCCGAGCTCATGCTGGCCACATAGTCCATCACACTGCTGGTGGGAACCAAATCGGGAGAGATCTGGCCTTCCAGGTAGTTGTGAAAGTGCTCCTCCACCTCGGTGGCAGAATAACTGGCCCAAAGGGCTCCAGCAAAATTGTGTCTGAGCCCCAGAACATGTCCAATCTCGTGAGCCATCACCGTGCGGATCATATCCTGAGCCATGCGCAGAGCGGTGGCCTCATCCGCCTCCACATCCAAAATCAGTTGGGCTGTCTCAAGCAGCATTTGACTGTGATCCAGTCCACAGAGGTCCATTTTCTCAAAACCCCTTAAGCTCACCTGGGCAGAGGTAGAGGCAGAGGCTGAGGCCATTGGCCCCGAGGAGCCCTCTTCGGCCCGCAGTCGGCGCAGAACTTGGCGGGCCTGATTCTGACTGCTTACCGCAAAGACACTGGTCATAAAGACCTGAGCGTGGAGAATCTCTCCTGTGCGGGGGTCCATCTGTCCGTCGGCATAGGCAAAGCCGGCCGTGTCCCACTCCACCCACTGAACCATATTGTAGTCCGGATCCGGGGCCTGAACCCCCTCTGGCGCCATTTTCACTTGAATTTTCTCAAAGCCAAAGGCCTTGTTCCAGTACAGAATCCCATCAATGACGGCTTGGCGGTACTCCTCGGGAGTGTTGGCCGAGACAGCAAAAACAATGGGAGCATCTTTTTTGGGGTCGGGATGGTGGTGAAACTTGGTGGCAAAGATCTGCTCCCCTCTTTGGGTGAAGCGGCGGGCGATTTCAAAAAAGCCCATGCGCTCAAAGTTGGCCCTTTCGCTGGGGATATAGTGGGGGTTGTGAACGTAGGGGGAGAGGTAGTAAACAGCCTCCACTGGCTGAACGGCGTTGGAGCCAAAGAGAGTGCCCCCGGCCAGCTGGGCCACCTGACGGACCACCAGTCGATTGGACTTGGAGATGTAGGCCTTATCAATAAAACTAGTTTTTGCCTCGAGAGAGATAAACTCAGCTGCGGGATCGACACGGCCAAAATCGGAGGATCTCCAGTCGCGAGCGGTGAAGAGCTGATTCATGCCGCGGTTGAAATCAAAGGCAATGGCCGTTTCGGTTTCCCAGAGAATGGGAAACTGAGCCAGGAGAAAGCGGGCGCGAAAGTTTTGGTTGACCACATAGGCATCGCTGGCCTCCAGCATATACACAGAGTCATCCTCGTGGCGAAAGCTCACAATCCGTGACTTGAGCCCGCTAAAGCGAGGCACCTCCATCAACTGAATCAACTGGGCGGAAAGCAGAAACTCCTGGCCCAGGGCCGACTTTTGAATGACGATCTCGGTGTGGCTTTCACCCCCCGGTAGAACGGCCTCAATCACCTCAAAGGATTGGGACATGGGCTTCACCGGGGCTGACCCTTGGGCGGGGGCCTCCTCCGAGCTGCTGAGAGAGAGGCCTTTGCAGGCGATTTGGCTCAGGGACAGAAGTGAGATCAATAGGAATGAAAAAACGGCAGAATAATAGTGCTTCATAGGCCCCCCTTTGAAGCTTGCGACACTATGCGCCAGGGGCTTAGAAATCAAGAGATTTGCAGAAATTGTAAGGATTTTGTGGCCATAAGCTCATTTGACCTGAGTAAGGACTTTCTGTTTTTCTGGCTGACGGCCAAAAGAAAGGGTTTGGGTTATGCTTCTTAGGTTTTTAGTCATTTTGGGCTTAGCTTTTTCGGCAGCGGGGGCCCCAGGGGCCTGGTCCTCTTCGGCAGAGAACTTGAGCTTTTATGAGGTGCGACGGCTCTTGGGGAACTTTCTGAGAGTGGATTCACTGGAAAGGAGTGAAGGTTTTGTTGTGGACTTTAAGGATGTTCATGGCCACCAGTACGGAACTCTGCGCCAGGGGGCTGTCTTTTGGGGCTTTTTGCCCTTTTATCGCTGTCTCAATAATGAGTTGGACGAGTGTTGGCTACAAATAGGCTTTTCTCCCGAAGGCAGCTCCCATCCAGAAAGTCCGGCTGTCGTGTTTTTGGACTCCTATGCCGTGAACTACCTTCATTCGGAGCAGGTTTTGGCCGAGCACTTTTGTCCCTTGAGACTTGTGGAAGTGCCTCATACTGGGGCTGTTCAGGTGTGGGTGGCTCACAGTGATGAAGGGGGCTGGGAGGTCCTTCTTCCCAGCTCCGGGGCCCGAGTTTGGAAGACCGATCAACAGGGGAGTGGTGGACTCAGGGTCAGTGCCCTACTCACCTTTAACCCCAACCCTCAGGGCTTTCAGGGAGATCATGTGCAAGTGATGTGTCATTATGAGATCACCCAGGGCCGAGCCCGGGTGTGGACCGAGGTCTCTGCCCGAGTGCAGCTGGACCATGTCTCTGGCTTTAGGGGGGGGACTGTGAGTCAGCAGGCCCTCTCATCCACTTACACTCCCTTTGTGCAGATGGAGGGAAAGAACCCCATGATTCAGCGAGGGGCCTTTAGTGAATAAAGCTGAAGTTTTGATAGAGGAGGAGGAGGGTTCCTATGCTCAGCAAAATGATGGCCGTGACCTGTCGACTCATTAAAGACTCCCTTGCGACGTTCAAGATTTAGACGATTTATAAGCTTATCGGTCCCACTGGGCCCCGACTTTAGGCCGGAGGGCAAAAAAAACCAAAAAAGTGATAAAATTGTGCTAAACCCTCAAGCAGGGAAAGCAAGACGATCGCTCCGTGTCCAGCCGCAAGGCGGAGTCGGGGAGGAAAGTCCGGACTCCATATGGCAGCGCAGGGGGTAACACCCCCCCACCGCAAGGTGAGGAACAGTGGAACAGAGAGAAGGTCCGGGGCTATGAGCCCGAAGGCGGGAACGGGAGCCTTCAGGGGAGCCGCCGGAGTGAAAGCAGCCAAACTCTGCGCGGAGCAAGGTCAAATAGGGAAACGCTATGAGCCCGGCCAGGGCCAAGTTTTCGGGTAGACTGCTTAAGGGATTCAGTAATGGGTCTCTCAGAGGAATGATCGTTGCCCTTGGGCCACCACTTCCACTCTATCGGGAAGGGCTTAGGGGAACAGAATCCGGCTTAACAGCTTTCCTGGCACGATAGATTTTGTGGGGTGAGGAACTCTGTGTGAGTGACCTCACCCCTCTTTTTTTTGCCCATAGATCACCAGTTCTTTTCCCTGCCGCCGAGGCAGAGATTTACGCCAGCGGGTCCAGTAGAGAAAGCGAAAGGAATTTTTGAGCCGTTCTCGGATCTCCCATTCACTGGCCCCAAAAGGCGGGCCTTTGGGCTGATCAAAGGCAAAGAAAATTCCCAACAAATGACCATCAGGAGTGAGAAGGTTTAACCACAGTTTGAGGAGCTCATGGCGTCTTTCAGGGGATATGGCGCAGTAACAGGTGTGTTCAAAAATCAAATCGTATTGACCTCGGTGAGTGTGATCTAGACTGAAGATGTCCTGTTGAATAAAACGCAAGTTCTTATGTTGAGCATAGCTCTCCTTGGCGCGGCGGATGGCCTCGGGGCAAAAATCCACGGCGGTCACCAGATGTCCCTGCTGGGCAAAAAGGGCGGCATCATGGCCTGAACCACAGCCCAAAACCATCACTCTCTGTTTGGCCAGTCGCAGTTGAGCCAGGACCTTGGGTAAAAGGGGGTTGGCTTGTCCTAACTCAAAGGGAGGAGGCTCGGGGCGGCAAAAGATCTCCTGCCAAAAGGGGCTGGAGCTGGCCTCAGGGTTTTCTCTGAGCCAAGGGGGAACTTTGTACTCTTGGTCCCTGTAGATGACCGAGTCATCAGTAAACTCATCCAGAGCCTCAAAGAAAAGGGCTTGGGCCTTTCGCGACATCACAAAGGGTAAGCCCTTTTCAGTGCGCCCATAAAAGCGGTCCCATTCATCCACGGACAGAGAGTCTAAGTTGAACTCGCAGACAAATTGGTAAGGCATTTGCGCCCGCCAGACCCCCTCCTCTGAGACCTCCACCACTTGGGCCATCAAAGGCTGGTCAAAGGCCTCCACAATCACCCAGTGGCCATCAGCTTCAGTGTAAAAGTAGCCGCTGGGATCCCGGCCCAGATGGCTGAGCAGGTGATGGCCAAACTCCTCGTGAGTCACGCGCAATTGGTCGATGACCGGGTAGCCCTCTTCGTCAATGACGATAAAGCGCTCGGGAAGGAGTTCTGGGGGTTTACTCAACATCGGATTCGGTGGGGCTTAAAGTCTCTGTGTCTGTCTCTGATTCGAGGGGGTTGGGCTCCACCCTATCCTCATCAAAGCCCCGGGGCTGAACTTCTCCCTCTCCCTCCAAATCCGGTCCATAGCCAAAAATAGCTATGGGCTCGGTGAACTCGATGCTGTGGTTGGAAATGATTAAATTTTCAAAATTAAAAACGGGTACGGAGCCAGGCTGGGAGTGATCGCGATAGAGCCGAGTTTGCCCTTCAAAGTGGAGGCGGGTGGCGCCAGCTGCTGTGGTGGGGTCAACTAAACTATAGTTAAAGGTGGCTAAAATTTCATCTTCACTGATCACTTGGGTCCAAAAGCGCTCAAAGCGCAGCTCAGTGACTGTGGGCATCTGCTGTTGAATGCTCTGAGCTAAAAGCCCCTTCAGCTGCTCTTGAACACTGATATGCACCTGTTCATCATAGGTTTTTTTCTGCTGCGCCAAACCCCAGGTCCAGGACATGGCCAATAAAAAGACTAAAACACTGAAGTACTTCATCGGGAAAACCTCTTTGACTGTGAGCCCATTGTCTGCACATCTTAAACTAGGGGCCCAGTCCGCACAACAAGGCTTTGCCCCAAGGGAGAGACTGTGAAGCATTGGCTCAAGAATTTAAGGCAGAACTCCATAAAGCTGGGGGCTTATCTTGAAGATCTGCACCCCGATCTCGCCCGGCACTTCATGGGCTATGCGTCAGAGGTGGTGGAGCCCCATGCGGTGGGAATGGGGCTTAAGCTGGAGGAGTGGTCCGATGAGAGGTTGAGCCTCAGGCTGCCCGGCCGCTGGCGCAATCGCAACGCCCAGGGCCGGATCTCCCTGGGGGCTTTGGGTTCAGCCACTGAGGTGGGTTTAAGGCTTTTTTGGTCCCGCCATCTGGAGGCTTTTGGCGGGCAGTTGCAGATTCAGGAAATGCATCTGCGCTGGCTGCCCTTGGCTCAGTACCATCACCAAGAGGACCTTTTGCTCAAAATTGAGGCTCGGGCTTTGGGAGTGAATGAGCTTTTCCTGGGCACTCCTGAAAGCTCGTCTCAGGCTCCCTTGCTTTGGACCCTTTCTTGGCTGAACCTGCGCTCTCAACAGGTGGCCGAGGTGGAGGTCCAGGCTCTGATTGAGCTTCTCCCCGCCTTGCCCCCGAAGCCGGAGTCGGATACATCCTCTTAAAGGAATAACAATATGGAACAACTGCAGATAGAAACTCAACAACTACAGACTCACCTTGACTCTCAATCAGCGGCCTTTAAGGCCAACCAGCAGGCCATGAGCCAGCTGGTTGAGGAGTGGAAAGATAATCTGCGCCGAGTGGAGCAGGGCGGGGGACCACAGGCCTTGGAGCGCCACAAGAGCCGGGGCAAACTCACCGCCCGTGAGCGGATTCAAAAACTCCTAGACCCGGGCACCACCTTTTTGGAGTTCTCGGCCTTTGCCGCACACCAGATGTACGACAGTCAGGCTCCCGGGGCCGGAATTATCACCGGCATTGGTCAGATCAGTGGAACTGAGTGTGTTGTGGTGGCCAACGATGCCACGGTCAAGGGGGGAACTTATTTTCCCATGACGGTGAAAAAGCATCTGCGAGCGCAAGAGGTCGCTCTGGAAAACGGCTTGCCCTGCCTCTACTTGGTGGACAGTGGCGGAGCTTTTTTACCTCTTCAGTCAGAGGTCTTTCCCGACCGAGACCACTTTGGTCGGATATTCTACAACCAGGCTCGAATGTCAGCCCTGGGAATTGCCCAGATCTCGGTGGTCATGGGCTCCTGCACCGCCGGCGGAGCCTATGTGCCGGCCATGAGCGATGAGAACATCATCGTCAAAGGTCAGGGCACGATTTTTCTCGGTGGTCCTCCCTTGGTGAAAGCCGCCACTGGGGAAGAGGTCAGTGCTCAGGACTTAGGCGGGGCCAAAGTTCACTGTGAGATCAGCGGAGTCACCGATCACTTTGCCGAAGACGACGAAGAGGCTTTGGAGCTGGCCCGTCAAGTGGTGGCCCATCTCAACCGCAAAAAACAAGTGTGGGTGAGAACTCAGCCCATTGAAGAGCCCCTCTATCCAGCCGAAGAGCTCTATGGGGTGATTCCCAAAGATGGCCGCATCCCCTTTGATGTCCGCGAAGTCATTATGCGGCTGGTGGACGGCTCTCGCTTTCACGAGTTTAAGCCTCGTTATGGGGCCACCCTGGTGACAGGTTTTGCCCATATTTGGGGCTTTCCCGTGGGCATTGTGGCCAATAATGGAGTTTTATTTAGCGAAAGTGCTCTCAAGGCCGCTCACTTTGTGGAGCTTTGCAGTCAGCGAGGAGTGCCCCTGATCTTCTTGCAAAACATCACCGGCTTTATGGTGGGACGAAAGTATGAGAATGAGGGCATTGCCAAGCACGGGGCCAAAATGGTGATGGCGGTGAGCAATGCCTCGGTGCCTAAGTTCACTGTGGTGATTGGGGGCTCTTATGGAGCTGGCAACTATGGCATGTGTGGGCGTGCCTTTCAGCCCCGTCAGCTGTGGATGTGGCCCAATGCTCGCATCTCAGTGATGGGAGGGGAGCAGGCGGCCAATGTTCTGCTCACTGTAAAAATGGATCAGCTCAAGGAAAAGGGGCTGCAGATGAGTCCCGAAGAGCAGGAGGAGTTTAAACGACCCACTCTGGAAAAATACGCCCATGAGAGTTCGGCTTACTATTCCAGTGCCCGCCTTTGGGATGATGGCATTATTGATCCTGCCGACACCCGTCGGGTTTTAGCACTGGGTTTGAGTGCCTCCTTCAATCGACCCTGGCCGGAGAAGTCCCAGGGTGTTTTTCGCATGTGAGTGCAGAGAGGTTTAGGGCCATGAAGTATGTGAAAGTGAATAAAACAGGTCAGCGCTGGGAGATCCGTCTTCACCGGCCCGAGCGCCGCAATGCCTTTCACCCTCAAATGATCAGTGAGCTCACTCAGGCCTTCAGCGAGGCCTCTCGCCAGGGGCCAGAGAGTCTGCGGGTTCTTTTACTCAGCGGTGAAGGAGCCAGCTTTTGTGCCGGAGCGGATCTGGAGTGGATGAAGTCCATGGTGGATTACAGCCATGAGGAGAATCTGACTGATTCACAAAAGTTGTTTGATTTGTTTTGGGCCGCTCGCAACTGCCCGGTGCCTGTGGTGGCTCAAGTGCAGGGTCATGTCATGGGAGGAGCTCTGGGGCTCTTGGCCATTTCCGATGTGGTGCTGGCCGAGACCAATACCCAGATGGCCTTTAGCGAAGTCCGCTTAGGGCTGGTGCCCGCGGTGATCAGTCCCTTTGTTTTAGAGAAGCTTCAGCCCCACCGAGCCCAGGAGTGGATGTTGACCGGCCAGATTTTCTCGGCCCAAGAGGCCCAAGAGGCCGGCTTAGTTCATTTTGTCGGATCCGCCCAAGAGGTCAGAGAGGCAGTGGAGGCGAAGCTGAGCCAACTGGAGCAAGTGGCCCCCGAGGCCTCCCGCACCACCAAGGAGTTGTTACTGCGACTGCGGGAGGGGGGAGGCTTTGCCGACTGGCGCTCCCTGTGCCCTCAAGTTATTGCCGATCGCCGAGTGAGTGCCGAGGGTCAAGAGGGGCTCAAGGCCTTTTTGGCCAAGCGCCAGCCCCACTGGCTTGGGGGACAAAAATGACTAAGCCCAAGCTTTCAACTCCAGCTCCAGTTATAGAGAAAGTGGCTATTGCCAACCGAGGTGAGGTGGCAGTGCGCATAGTGAGAGCTTGTCAGGAGTTGGGCCTGACCAGTCTCTTACTTCACTCCGAGGCGGATCGGAGTAGCCTGGCCTATCGTTTGGCCGATGAAACTCTCTGCATAGGGCCGGCCGAGGTGGGGGCCAGCTACCTGAATATTGAGGCCACTATTCAAGGGGCTCTCAGCGGAGGGGCCGATGCCCTGCACCCGGGATTTGGTTTTCTTTCGGAGAATGCAGACTTTGCCGAGGCCTGTGCCCAGGCCGGCTTGGTGTTTGTGGGGCCCAGTCCCGAGAGCCTTCGCCTCTTTGGCGACAAGATCTCGGCCAAGGATTTAGTGGAAAAGGCCGGAGGACCGGTGATCCCCGGCTATCAGGGCCAGGATCAGAGTTTGCGCACTCTGCTGGAAAAGGTGGAGGAGATTGGCTATCCGGTGATGGTCAAGGCGGCTGCCGGCGGTGGAGGACGGGGGCTTAAAGTCATTCACCGCATGGATCAGGCCGTGGAGGCCATTGAAGCCGCCCAGAGGGAGGGCTTAAGTGCTTTTGGCAGTGCTCAGGTTTTTTTGGAGAAGTATTTGGCAGAGGCCAAGCATATTGAAGTGCAGATTTTTGCCGATCACCTGGGGCGAGTGCAGCACCTCTTTGAGCGCGAGTGCTCCATCCAAAGACGGCATCAAAAGATTATTGAAGAGGCTCTCTCACCCAGTTTAAGTCCCACTCTGCGTGAAGAGATCACCCAGGTCGCGGTGAAGATTGCCGAGCAGGCGGGCTATCGAGGGGCTGGCACCATTGAGTTTTTGCTGGCCCCAGACAATCAGTTTTATTTTTTGGAGATGAACACTCGTCTGCAGGTGGAGCACCCCGTGACCGAGATGGTTTTGGGCGTGGATTTGGTCAAGGCCCAGTTGTTGACTGCCATGGGCCGCAGTCTCAACTGGCAAGAGGCTTTTCACCCCCGGGGCCATTCCATTGAATGTCGGATCTATGCTGAGGACCCCTATCGGGGAGGGATGCCCTCCACGGGGGTTTTGGGTTTTTGTCACTGGCCTCAAGGGCCTGGCCGCCGCTTTGAAGTGGGCTTTGAAAAAGGCGATGAGATCACCTCTTACTATGACTCTATGTTGGCCAAAGTGATTGTTTGGGATGAAAATCGCCCCCGGGCCATCGAGAAAATGAAGGCCACTCTCAGAGACTGTGTGATCTTTGGTTTGCGCACCAACATCCCTTTTTTGTTGGCCATGATGGAGCACCCAGAGTTCTTATCCGGGCAGATGACCACGGGTTTTGTGGACAAATACTTTTCTCGCCCTCTTAAGGAGCCCTCTCTCACCCGTAGCGATCGACAGCTGGCAGAAGCCGTGGTGAAGACCCTCAACCGGGAGGGCCTTGGAGGGCCAAGGCCGAGGGGCCCTGATGGTGAAGCGGGCCCGGTGCCCAGTCCCTGGGGGCATAGCTGGAGGTCAGGCCTATGAGCTGTTGGTGGGAAGTGGAAGTGGAAGGTCAGCGTCACCGGCTCTGGGCTGAAAGAATGGGCGACACTCTGTGGATTCATCATCAAGGGCGCAGTTTTACTCTTGAGTTGGAGTCCTCGGCGGGGTCTCGTCGCGGTCGATCCCGGGGGACTCCAGGCTCCCAAGGAGATTTGGAGGGATCCGGTGAGATCAAAGCGCCCATGCCGGGCAAGATCATCAAGGTGCTGGTGGAGCTGGGCCAGGAAGTCGATGTTCAACAGCCCTTGGTGGTGATGGAGGCCATGAAGATGGAATACACTTTGGAGTCAGCCGTTAAGGGAAAAGTGAAGGAGCTTTATGGGGAGTTGGGCCAGCAAGTCAGCTTAGGTCAGGTCCTTGTGGTGGTGGGCTGAGGCGATGAAACAAAAAGTGCAAATTGTCGAAGTGGGCCCACGGGATGGCTTACAGAATGAAACAAAAGTTCTCTCTCTGGATGAAAAAAGGGAACTGATTCTGGGTTTGGCTCGGGCCGGACTCCAGCGTATTGAGGTGGGGGCCTTTGTCTCGCCCAAGTGGGTGCCGCAAATGGCGGACACCGCCCAGTTGGTGGAGGAGCTGCCGGCCAATAAAAATCTCCGCACCAGTGTTTTGGTGCCCAACCAAAAGGGCATGGAGCTGGCCTTAAGAACTCCTATCAAGGAGGTGGCCATCTTTGGGGCCTGCTCGGAGAGCTTTTCCCAGAAGAACATCAACTGCAGTATTGAAGAGAGCTTTGTCCGCTTTGCCGAGGTCATGGCTCTGGCTAAAAAGCACAAGATCAAAGTGAGAGGTTATTTGAGTACGGCCTTTGGCTGTCCCTATGAGGGGGAAGTGCAGCCGGCCCAAGTGCTGAGGCTGACCAAGAGGATGGCGGCCCTGGGGGTTTATGAGATCTCCATTGGTGACACCATTGGGGTGGCTACCCCCCGTCAGGTGACGGCTTTGACAAAAAAACTAATTGGCGCAGTGGGAGTCAAAAAAATTGCCCTGCACTTTCATGACACTCGGGGGACGGCTCTGGCCAATGTCTACGCGGGGCTGCAGTTGGGAGTGGGAGTCTTTGACTCCAGTGTGGGAGGCTTAGGCGGCTGTCCCTATGCCCAGGGGGCCAGCGGCAATTTGGCCACCGAGGACTTGGTTTACCTCTTAGAGTCCATGGGTCTCCAGACGGGAGTAGATCTCAAGGCCCTGATTGATCTGAGTCGGCGTTTTCAGGCAGTGGTGGGCCATCCCTTGCCCTCCCGAGTCCTCCAAGCCGGCTTACCCCTCTCCTGGCGCTGATTTTGCTTAAGCAGAGGGCATGAGACTCTCCTCTTGGAACCTCCACCCTCGATGGCTGGGGGCATTTGGCCTCTTCACCTGTTTAATGGCTTTAGGCCTGGGCAGTGCGGTTTTGGAGCGCCGAACCTGGTGCTTGGACTCGAATCTCGTTGAGCAGCTTTTATACATCAACCATGAAGGAGTTTCAGAGTTCAAGCTCTCCTCCTGTCGTAGTTGGGGCTGGTTATGGCAGAGTCCACGGGAGCTCTCAAGGGCTCAGCAGCTCAGGCCCCACCTCAAGGCCATCCATCAGCTGGAGGTCTTAGCGGGAGTCTTGGCCCCGGTGAAAGCTCCTCTCACTTTGATCTTGCGCCTGGACCAGCCCTTTGCCCATCGTCTTCAGGGCCGGGTTCTGGAGCTGGGGGCCGAGTGGACCAGAGACTCAGAGTTACAGAGGACTTTGCTGTGGGCTTGGCTCAAGCAGGGAGTTCAGCCCTCGCGGGTTGGAGGATCTTGGACTCCCCTAGAGAGGGAAATACTGGCGGGCTTTTGGCTGGGGGTTTTGCGCCCTCAGGTTTGGCGTCAAGAGCCACTGTGGCCCGCTTGGGTTTATAGGCGGAGTCTTAGAGAGTATTGTTTAAGTGAAACTAAGTCGCCTCGCCACTGGGACTTCTGCTTGGCCCTCAACAACAGTTCAGGTGAGGGGATGGGGACTCTCGCTGAGCCCCACATCTGGTCGCTCTTGGCTTGGAAAAGTCAAAGCCTATGGCAGCAGTTTAAGGATTTAAATCTGAGGGCCAAGGCTGATTTTTTGGAGAAATGGGTCCCCCGCATGGAGGAAGCCTTGGGGGTCCTATTGGACCCTGAACTGCAGAAAGGGGAAGATGCTTCTCCCAATTTAGTTTTGTTGCATTTGGAAGAGTACTGGGAGCCAGACTGGCTGGAGGCCTTCGCTCAATGGGCCAAGGCTCCCGCTTTTTCGGGCCAGGCGGTGGCGCTTTTTTCCGACCGCCCTCCACTTCATCTGAACAGCGGTCGGTCCTTGGAGTTTGTGGAGGAGCTCTTTGCAGGGGGGCAGGAGGAGATTTGGCT
>SKLV01000094.1 GCA_007121385.1 Bdellovibrionales bacterium | reverse complement strand
TGGGCAAAATTTCAGCACACCACCTTCTTACTGGCTCTCAAGACTCCTGGGAGTCTGCTCTCAGCTTGAACTTCAACTCTACTGACCCCGTTTGCCTGGGGGCCTCTTTTCAGGACCTGCTCGAGATTGCCAGGGACATTCCTCACCTTGAAGGTCTCTTGCGCAGCCAAGTGAGCACCGAACTGCCTGGCCTCTCCCAGGAATTTTCACCCCCCAGCGCTGAGCTCATCGGAAGATTGGTCGACCTCAACTATCCTTTGGCCCAAGCCTATGTCCTAGCTCATGACCAGAGCCTAATGGCTGAGTATTTAGTGCCCACTCGGGAGTCCAGCAGCCCCCAATTCAGGCAGATGCTTCGAGAAGTTGAGACCCAAGTGGGTCGCTTCTACCGAGATTATCAGTTTCTGGCTCCCCTCCGAGGCCTTTTGTCCCAAGAGAGATTTGCCTCTAAAATTTTAGATGTGTACCAGTCCTGCAACTATTTGGGCACTGATGACTCTATGTCGACAGATCAAATGCTGACCTCATTGAAAAGAGCTGAGGATTACCTGTTTCCCCTACTGCTCCAATCCGAGCTCTTTCAGGTCCACCCGGTTCTCGCAGAGATTCGGGACCAGAAAAGGGCTGAGGACTTCTTTGTAGATTATTTGGCTGAGGTCCGGTTTCGTGCCGTCCTTTCAAGTCTGGAGATGATGACTCATCTCACCTCCTATTTAACCACTCCTCGCACCGAAGAGACCATGGCTCTGCTTAAGGAGCTACTGGGCCCTACACTCAGGGAGGCGATTTCAAAAGAGCTACAATCTCCAGCCATCAGGACTTGGGCCCGCCAGCAGGGCCAGAAGCTCACTGAAGCTCAGAGAAGGAATCAAGGGCAAGAGGAGTTTAAAAATCTCTTTGCAACTCAACTTCGCGCCAAGGCCCAGGATGTTCGTCAGCTCTTAGACCCTGAGAGTCCATCCTATGAACTTCCTTTCAACTTCAACGCGATCCTTAGAGCGATGAAAGATCAGGTCCTCAAACTTAGCCCCGAGATCCTGACACAATTTGACCAAATGGCCCAGCTCTACCCCCAGGGACAGCACCGTGAATTCTGGCGCCTGATGGACAGATCTCTTCAGTCACAGATGCTGGCCCAGGGCACAGCCTGCCAAGCTCCCACTCTCAGCCAAAGAGCCAGGGGATTTTTAGGTCTGGGAGAGGGGCCCCGGAGCGCTCAACGCCAGGTTCTTGCCCAGCAAAAGGACTGTGATAGTCTTCGGCTTCTTGCCGGACTCCTTGCTCTCGACCAGACTGAGGACCCCCAGACCATGAGGCAAAGTCTCTTTTTTGCTCAAACCCAATTGCGCCCCAAGGAGCTGGAGACTTTTGTCACTGCCTACCGCAATGAGCTGGCCATTGAGATTTTTAATAATCACAGACTTCTCACTGAAAAAACAAAACCAGGGCCTCTGCGAAAATCCCAAGCTCTCTATGAGGTGTTGACCGAGGAGATGAGCCAAGGGGAGTTGGTGAGCCGCTTGGAGGCTGCGGCCGTCCAAACCCAGCAGACTCTGAATGATGATTTACAACTCATTTTGGGCGCCCGACGCCCCGAGGACTTTGGCCATCTGATCTCGCGCAGCAATATGATCAACGCAGCCCTGGGCGAGTATGCCATTTTGGAGCAGGCTCAAGAACTTACTCCCCTCAATCTGATTGAGGGCTCTGCCAACCTCAGCGAACTGGCCTTGGAGGGCTTTGTCTTCCCCCACCTAGCAAGACAACACCAGAGACTTCAGTCTCACCTCGCCCGGGACTTCCGCGTGCGCCAAGAGATATGGGATGAATTTATTCACACCATGGTCTGGATCAACTTAGGGATTCTCGGCACTCAGGGGATTAAGTGGTTGTTCTTGCGCGCCCCTTTAAAATCATTGCCCGGGGCCACCTCTGCGGCTTCAGGACTCAATATTGCTCTGTTGAACCTCAACCAATATTCAACAGCCATGGGGGTTTCTCTGATCTCTCTGATCGGCAGCCATCTCCCCATACTGACCCACCGCCAAGTTCAATTTAAGCGCCAACAGGCCCATATTGAACGCCAATTTTTGGCTGATCTCTTGGAGCCCGGCTCTTTTGACAATCCTCTTCCTGTCTTGGACTGGGCGACTTACCGCAATCAGCAGCTCTACTTTCAGCAGCTAGTGCGCACCACCTACACCCAGATGGCCTGGAGTGCTTTTTTTGTCTCTCTCCCTGTTGCCATTATCTATGGCTCTCGGCTTAACTCCACAGTCCTCCAGCCCAAGGCTCTCAAAAAATCTGAGCGATCTCTCAAAGACCTGAGCTTTGAGGAAAGAGCCCTGCTGGTGAGAAAACTCAACCACAAGTACTCGCGAGATCTGAGAGTTCATGCCCTTGACCTCAAGAACTTACGCGGAGCTAAGAGCTTTCGTCTTAGTGAGCTACAGACTCAACTCAACAGTATCCGCGCTCAGCCCCGTCATCCTCTGGAGATCAAGCGGGCGGAGCAGGCCTATGAGAGAATCATTATGACTGCAGGTCGGCAGGCCGACAGCCTGAAATCCCACGAACAACTTCTCACCGTCTATGCTCGCAGTATTCATGGACCTCAGTCTCGGGCCGAAGATCTGTATCCCCTGATTCGCGAGTACCATCGCCTCTTAAAAAGTGGAGGCAGTGGGCTATGATTAAACCTCTTTTTGTCTCGTGCCTTCTGGCTCTCGGTTTTTGGGCAGGCCCTCTGTTTGCCGACGGACCTCCACCTATCTCTCAGCAGGTGACTGAATTTATTGAATACTACTCTCAGCAAGAGGAATCCCTTGCCTTAACCCTGGAGCGCATCAGAGAGATTGCACTGACTGAAGGCCTTTCTCAGATCTTGATCGAGCAGTCTGAGGTTCTGAATCAACGCGCCCAAGAGCTTCACTCGCCCCTGGCCTCTGATCGCTGGAAACAGCTACAAGAGAGTCAGCAAATGCAGCAGAGAGCGCAAGTCATAGTCCAAGGACTCTTTGACAGCCACTCAGTGGAGACCATCAACCTCATTCTTCTTGAGCTCTTTCACCGCTACTTGTTTGAACCTCAACTCCGCACTGGTATCGAAGTTTTACTGGGGGCCATTGAAAATCATAGCTTCAGTGAGGCCCAACTCCACCGCCTACACAAGGAGTCTCAAGCTCTTTACCATTGGACTCGAGGCACTTGGGTGACCGCCTTGGTTATGGCTCCGGCCATACTCACCTACTCTCTGATCAAAAGACGCCCCCACCCCCATATTCCAAAGATCGGAGGCGCTAAAAGGACCCCCCAGCCCAAAGCCCACTTGTCCTCGACCAACTCAGGAGCTCAAAAGATTGACTTGCAAAACTTGCCCGAAGTGGTGGAGACAGAATCTCTGCTGCGTCAATTGGGCTACCTCCCCCGTGCCCAAGGGGGAGCTCCAACAGTTCAGGAGACTCGGCAAATTGTGGAGGCTGCCCCCAGGCAAAGGTTCTACCAAAGGCTTTTGACCTCGCCTTCGCAGATGGCTCAAGCCCTTCGCCACTTCTCGGTGATTGGCGGGGTGGCTGCCACTGGGGGGCTAGCCAATGTGGGGCTTAAAGCCTACATTCAGGCCACCACTGATGAGACCAGTCCGGGGCAGCTGATTTCTCCCCGCAGCGTCCAGGAGGATTACCTCAACGGCTTGGCTTCCCTATCTCTCTCATGCCGCAGCCACGCTTTGGTCGAGAGCCTCCTTCATGATCCACTGGATTCTCAGCAACTTCTAGCGGCGGCCCAGGAGATGGCTCTGATCTTTACTGAGTATGAAACTCTAAAGACCATTGATCCCTATCTACTTGCCCCCATGACCCTGCCCGATTTTGTCCGCTGGAGTCCAGATCAGTTAGGAGTTGAGTTTTCCCTGACCTTGCGGGGAGAACTCCATCAAGGCCTCCTCTCTTGCCCCACGAAGTTGGCCGCACAAGACAGTTCCCCTCCCGCTACAGGCCCCATAGAGGTTCACCTTCAGGAGGTTTTATACCACCTGGTCTTGGCTCACCATCTATTGAGTTGGGAGGAGGACTGAGATGAGGCTGAAACTTTTTAAATTTTCCATGATTGGCATCCTGAGTTTAGCCCTGATTTTTCCAACGACCCCGCAGGTGCGGGCCAATGGCTCTTTTGACCCCCAGCTAGTGGCTGCGGCCGAGCAGGCCTTTCTGGACTCTCTTTATGAGAGGCTTAAGATCACTCATAGCCTCAACCTCTCACGAATTCGCCAAGTGGTTCGCTGCCTCCAGGGTTTTGAGGAGCCCACTCTCTGCCAAGAGCCTTTAGAGATCATTGAGTCCAATATTTTGATCCACTACTCCACTCTACGCCGCTTGGAGATTCTCTCCTCTATTTTTTCTGATGGAAATATGGTGAGAATTTTCCGTGCCCATAATCAGACCGCCCAGAGACTTTTGAGAAATGCAAAGGCTGAGCCCGTCTATTTTGACTTGAAATTCACCAACCCCTTAATTTCTCTCAACAGCCTGTTGCAGAAACTGCAGCTGGACGATCTCCCCCAGGTGCCTTTCAGCAGCCAAGAGATCCTCTCCGCCCTTGACCAGGGAGTTGGGGTTCAGGGGGGCTTTAATGGACATCTGCGAGAGGCCTGCCAGATTCAGCGCCCCCACTTGGCCTCTCTCTGTGCTCAGATTCAGCTGCGCTACTCGCCTGAGAAGGCTAAGTTTTTTGTGGAGACCATAAGAATTGATCAGAACACCCCTGGTCACCTCTTCCAGCTTCGCCCCTTTTGGCGGGCTGAGGTGATGGACACCGATGGGACGAATCTGTATCCCTTTAAGGACAAACATCGCGAGCTTAAGGAAATCTACTCCGAGCTGGCGCAGCGCAATCCCTATGTGATACTGGTCCGCTCAGCCCGGCCCAGCCCGGAGGATCTTCTCAATGCCTTTTCCATCATGGAGGAAAAAGCCAGCCAAGGAAGCCAAGATTTTGAGGCTCAATATCGAAGAGTCAAATCAGGCCAGGCCTCACGAGCCGAGGCTCTCAAAGCCATGCACTATGGACCTATTGTCCAGTCTCTTTTGGAGCAGCCCAGCCGCGCCATGCTGGCCTTTCCAGACCAAATTTGGGAACAGGCCGTAGTCCCTCGCCTGCAGTCGGAGTTTCTAAAAAAGGAGTTAGCTCGCCTTGGCCTCACCATTGGGGGAATTGTTGCAGGCAGTATCGCGGCCTGTTGGCTGCCCCAGTCCCGTCTGGCTCGAGTGGCCATGAACCTCAAGAATCTTCCCCAGGCTTTCAAGCCCCTGTGCTGGTCTATTGCCGCTGGAGCCACTAACTTTTGGTTTCTCTACTTTCTCTCTATGGAGGAGTACAAAGATCTCTACCGAGACATTTTTTCCACCATGGATGACGAGAACTACTTAAGGGAAATTGAGGATCTGAGCATGGCGGAGCTTATGGTGCTCATTGATTTTATTTTACTACCTCTGGGCACCGGAGTGGTGATGGGACTCATCCGAAAATCCCAACTGGCCCTATCCCCCACCACCCTCCACCATCTGGAGAGAAGCATGCGCCAGTGGCGACCTCAGTTTTTGCGCACCCAGGGGGTCCAGTGACAAAATTTGTTGGCCTGTTAGCCCAAAGCCGGCCCCCTCTGCCCAGCGCCCTTAACCTGAAGTTTAAGGCATTGAAATGTCTTGTTTTTATCCTAGGCCATCCGCATTTTACTGGTGCAGAAATTGCTTAAGAGGAAGAGGTTATGAGATTTTTAACAGACCGCACCAATAAGCTGAGCCTACCAGTGGCCCCAATTCTAGGGCTTTGCCTGGGGCTGTTCATTTTCCTTCTCCCATCCATCACTCAAGCTAGCGTCCTAGGAGAATTTTTCCGCAAGCTTCGACCTTGGGCGCAACAGTCTCAAAGTCATCAAGCTCCTGAGAGTCTGCATACAGCTCGGGCCCAAAGACTAAAGAATCAAGCTCAAGAGGATTCTCTTTTTACCTCCTCCAACGGACTGTTCAGCGACTTTTCCCTAAGAGTGGGTGGTCTACAAGGGGACCTTCTGCCAACTCTGGGTCGCTCTCTGGAGTTGGATGATTTAAAAGTGGCTTTAAGTCCTTCCGGTTCTGTGGTCTTTTTAACTGGAGACAGAGGGGTGGGGCGCACCCAAGTTCTGGCCTCACTGGTTGAGGCCACCCAAAACCAGCAGGTGGTGGGCAGTTTGGGACGAGTTAAAAAAGTGGTTGAAGTCCACTCAGACCACAGCCAATTTTACTCCCTCTCTGAGTTTGAGGAGCAGGCCCGGAGGTTGGCTGCCAACTCAGGCGACGAAGTCATCTACTTTTTCCCCCAAGCGGAAAGCCTTTTTCAATCCTCTGTGCGCCAAGAGGTCAACATGAACCAGTACTTGGAGGTGATTCAAAGAGTCCATGGTTCCAGAGCCCGGGTGATTGTAGAAGCCACGGCCAGTCAAGCTGATGAGTTGGCTTCTAAGAGTGCAATGCTTGAGAAGGCCCGCAGAGTCCACATCGAACGCCTGAGTGAAGCCGAGGAGATGTCCGTCATCACTTCGTTCGCCCGTCGCCTTGAAGAGCGAATTCAATCGGAGCAGGGGGCGATTCTCCACTTTCCCGAGGAAGTCATTGCCGAGGCTGTCCGATGGTCGGAGAGACACTCCCTTTCAGGCCAAGGCCTGCACCGGGTCTTTGAACTTCTTCAGGCTACGGCCTACACCAATATGCACAAGAGCCTAATTGTGAGAGACTCTCCATTCTCACGGAGTCTGCGCCAGAGAATTCAGGAGCTGGAGGAGCAACTCAAGAGGGCCGAGACCTCCTCAGGCCTCTTCGCCCAGCAGCGACGAGAGGAGCTGCCCTCAGTCATTCAGAGCCTAAAGGCTGAATCCACCAAGCTCGATATCCACTATCAAGCTCTCCTGGCCACAGATCAGAGACTTAAGGAACTTCAGAGCCTGCCCCAACTCAACCGAGCTCAGGCCCAAGAGGTGACCGACCTGGTCAAACGACTTAATACGATAACCCGAGAGGATCTGGCCTATTACATTCATCGGCAAAAGGGAGTCTCCTTAGAAGAGCTACTGACGCCCAGACAAACTCTGTCCTACGAAGAAAAGCTGAAGGTCTATAAACAGTCTATTTTTGGTCAAGACCATGCCATCGAGACTTTGCTCAAGGGCCTGCGCGCCGCTGACACCATTTTTCAGCAGGGCAAGACCAAGGGCTCTTTTATGTTTCTGGGTCCGACTGGAGTGGGAAAGACGGCCTTGGCCAAGATACTGGCCCAACTTGAGGATATGAAGCTCATTAAGTTGGACATGAGTGAATACATGGAGCGCCATGAAGCAGCCCGCCTGATTGGAGCCCCTCCCGGCTATGTGGGCCATGACAAGGAGGCCAGAACCCTGGTCACCATGATCAATGAACACAGAGGTCCAAAGGTTCTGGTCTTGGACGAAATTGAAAAAGCCCACCCGGACATCCCTAAGTACTTTCTTCAAGTCTTTGACGATGGTCGCCTCACTGATGGCCATGGCCAAGTGGCTGACTTTTCCAACACCATCATTATTATGACCTCCAATGCTCTCACCGAGGTTCCAGAGGGAGCAACCCGTATGCAGATGATTGAGAGCCTAAGACGGGCCACCAGCTATCCTCCCGAATTTTTTAATCGGGTCAGTGGCTATGTGGTTTTTAATCCCCTTAAGGAGTCTGAAGTGGGCTCCATTATTCTCCGCGAACTTAAAGAAATGAATCGTGTCTTAGAGGGCCGCCTCTTAAAAGTGGAGGCTTCCGACCAAGCCATCTTGCTTTGGGCCCGGGAGCTGATGTCAGGATCTCAGGGATCAGGACGGGATGCTGTCAACTTGGCCGTACTCAATGAATTGGCCCCCAAGCTGGACGACATTGTCAAATACGGCAGCTACCGAGCCCGCAATGGCCAGAGCATCTCTGTTCCCGCCCGCGAGGGGGACCTGATTCGCCTTGTGGATTTTGACAGTCACAGAGGCCCTATTTTTGAAGTGGCTCGCTAGAAAAAGGGGCGAACAAGGCCAAGAATGAGAAGACTGTCACGAGTATTCCCATCGATTCTCCTCACCATCACGATTCTGTCCGCACAGGGATCTGGGGCTGAGCCCACATCCTGCGCTCAGGTGCTGACCTCCTCGGGGGCGGCTCCCAGCGCTCCAGCGAGCTTTCGACAGCTGACGGAGGGCTTCATTCCCCAGGGAGTGCAGTCGCGGGAGAGGCTTATTCAGTGGATTGAGGTCTATGAGCTGTGGCTGGAGGCTGAGGGCAGTACGGACTTCTCCCACCCCCTGTTTTTGCA
>SKLV01000064.1 GCA_007121385.1 Bdellovibrionales bacterium | reverse complement strand
GCCCTTGAGGGGATGAAAACAAGAAAGGGGTTCTGGCTTTGACTAATTGGCCATGAGCCGGGTTTTCCATGTTCCTCCTTCCTGTTGGAGACTGGCCGAACAACTTCGACGAATGGTCCAAGTGGGGCTGTGGCCCTCAAGCCAGCGCTGAATCCACTGGGGGTAGATCCTCTGCAAATTTAAGGTCCAACTAAAGCTCTCGCTCTGCAGTCGGGAAAAGTCCGCCATAGGCCGGTAATCGGGTATCTTGTCCGAGGCCGGATGGGGCTCAAGGGCAAGGCCAGCCACCCGAGGAGGGTTGCGAAATACGGCATCCACTCCGGGCCGCTGTGAGAGTTGATGGCTTAGATCCAAGCTGAGTCGCCAGCGCTGATATTGAGCTTTCTTGAGCAGGACTTGCTGGTGGATAAAGAGTTGCTGTTCCTGAGCTTGAATGATCCTCCACTGGGTGGAGGCCAGGGCAATGGCTTGGGGGTTTCCCGACTTGAGGGCCAGGCGCAGAGCCTCTTGGGCCACTTTTCGGGCGGCACGAGTCTGCTGAGCTTGTGGGTTGAGGTTGAGAAGCTCGATCAAGGGAGATTTCAGCTGCCCCTGCAGACTCAGCAGTTGGCTGCGGCACAAGTGCAAACTCTGTTGCAACTGGGTGAGTATAAGTCCCACGGAGCTCAATAGAATGAAGGCACTGATCAGGGCTGGCAGAAAAGCGAGAAGCAATACTAAGACAAATCCAGATGCTCTTTGCGGAGTCGATGAGAGAACTGAAGCTGCCATTTTGAGTTGATCCTCCACTCCATATGAATATTCCAGTGGTTCCGTCTTTCCCAAAGCCTCACCTGACTGATTTGACCAAAGGGAACCACAGCCACAGCTGCAGCTCTGAGTTGGGCCTCGCAGTGATTGGGGCTTTGACCTTGGGCCAAGCAGATCAGAGCCTCATAACTCTGGTGCCTCAGCCAGAGCTGGGCCGACATAAAGGCCACAAGCCCTAGCACTCCCAGGAAGATCTGAAGACTCAGGAGAAGAAGAATGCAGGCCTCAATGACTGAGCTGCCCCTTTGACTGCGGCCACTGACAAAAATTTTTCTCACCGTCCTGAGGAATTCTGTCGAGAGCTGCTTCCGCGCATAAAGTTGCCCAAGTCCCTTTTGTCCAATTCCCTCTCATCCAGTTGAATTCTGGGGGCCACCTTGGCCTGCCCCTGGATAGAGTGAATCACATTGGCGTAGCGACTCAGAACAGCTTGGTTGAGAATTCGCAGGACACTAATACTGGCCACAGCCATTAAGGCCACCAGGATGAGGTACTCCAGAAGTCCCTGGCCGCGCTGGTTGAGAGAAAAAAATCGATAGGGCATATAGACCTCCCACAAATATTTTGACAGCAATCAATGCCGCCAATGGACAGCAAATAGGAGGCCAAGCTCAGAATTTAAAAACTGTGAAGAGGAGAAGGAGATCGTCCGATTTCCGGACAGGAAGAGCCAGACAGAGCCTTAAAAAAAGAGGGCTCTACTTTTTTTTGCGGGATTTTTTTTCAGCTTTTTCGCTGCGCCGTCTTTCGATGATCTGCTCAAGAATATCGTAGGCCTCTCTTTGCAGGTCATTTTCATAAATAAAGCGATAGAAGCCCTCGATCTCGGGGCTCTGACGAAACTTCTTCATGGAAGTGGGCAGGGTGTCGGACTGAACAAAGTCAATGGAGCTTCCATCTTCGGACAATTTGACTTTTTCAGACATCAAAGACCTCCTCAGGGGCAAGTGGGCCTCAACTATAGGGGAAGGGGCTGGAGTCGTCAATGGGGAAGGAGGCGGGCGGCAGGTCAAAAGCCGGTGTGAAGAGCCCCCTTTGCATTGCCCTAGGGCCTAAAAAGCCCTACAAGGGAGTTTTCAGCTGAGGAGAAGACAGTGATGGGCGTGAAAACGCAGTGGATGGACGGCAAAATGCTGGCGGGCCTTCGAAAAGAGAAGCTGGCTCAGGAGGTTGCAGAGTACAGAGGTCAGGGGCATCGTCCTCCGGGTTTAGCGGTGATTCTGGTGGGAGAGGACCCCGCCAGCCAAGTCTATGTGAAGAATAAGATCTCCGCTTGCCAGCAAGTGGGAGTGAGTTCCACGGAACATCGCCTGCCGGCTCAAGCTCAACCTCAGGACCTCAAAGAGCTGATCGAAGGCCTGAATCGCGACCCCAGGGTGGATGGGATTCTGCTGCAGCTGCCACTGCCTCAGGACTTGGATGAAAAAGAGGCCTTAGGCTGGATTGATCCCAGCAAAGATGTGGACTGTTTAACGGCGCAAAACTTGGGTCGACTTCTCACTCAGCAGCCCCTCACCTTGCCCTGCACTCCCAAGGGAGTGATGAGTTTGCTGAGTCACTATCAAATTCCCCTAGAGGGCCGTGAAGCCGTGGTGGTCGGGCGCTCGCAAATTGTGGGCAAACCCATGGCTCTTATGTTGCTGGAAGCTCACGCCACTGTGACCATCTGTCACTCGCGCAGCCAGAACCTACGTCAGCACTTGCAGCGGGCTGATGTGGTGGTGGTGGCGGCGGGCCGACCAGAGTTTTTGGGGCGAGAGGATTTTAAGTCGGGGGCTGTCGTGGTGGATGTGGGAATTCATCGTCGGGCCCAGGGCCGGGGCCTCTGTGGAGATGTGCGCTCCCAAGAGTTAGAGGGCTGGGCCAGTGCTCTCACCCCTGTGCCTGGAGGAGTGGGGCCTATGACAATCGTCAGCCTCTTAGAGAACTGCTTTCGACTCTACACAGAGACTATAGGCCAAAACTAAGGATTGGCCCTCCCGGGTCCAGCTCAGCCGTGAGATCCAATGCCCATTTTCAAGGCGGCGCAATTCATCTGTGACAGTTTCTTCCCCTTGGCTCTGCTCTCCTCTAAGGCCTCGGTCTGGACTCCAGCGGTAATTGGAGATCGGCTGGCTGCCCCTATTCAGCCAATGTCCCTTATGTGGACGGAGTTGATAGAGGGTCACATCTCGCTCTACGGACATGCGACTGCGCACTCCGAACATACTGCAATTGAGGGCGCTTTGGCTCAAAAGCTCAAGATCAGCCTCAGTGAGGCTTTGGCCAGAGGTAAACTGATGACTCAGTTGGTGGCTTTGAGCTGGAGAGATATACTCCACCTGGGCCCAAGCCCTTGGGGCCGATGAGAAAAGGCTTCCCAAAAGAGATGGCCCTAGGGCCATGATTATCATCACCACAACGGACTGTCTTTGCATACTCAACTCCCGAAAACGAAACGGCGGCACTGCTCGGGGCTTTTCCTGAGCAACATACGGGCCAAAATCCTGAAAAGCTTGAGGGCTTTAAAATGGTCCTCAGGTCTCTGAGTCGCTGGGAGAGAGGGGATACATGAACTTTTTACCAGTCGGAAGTCAAAAATCGGCTCAAGGGACGGGGGCAGGGTCCTAGCTCCCTAGGGCCCTGGGTCGGGCAGGGCTGGAAAGTGGCGAAGTAACCACTGTCGGGCCTGTTCCAGTTTTTTGTCACTCAATTCAAGGCCTTGGGGTTGGTGCTGGAGGTCTTCTTTGACCGAGATCTTCACCCAGTGAAAGAGGTCTTGGTCCTCCTCTAAAACGCCTTTGAGCTGAGCAAAGGACCTCCCATCTTCATGAGTCACCAGAAAGATCATGGCTTGGACCAGGTAGTTTTCTGGTGTGGAAAGTTCTGTCCGGGCGTGCAAGAAAAACTCGCTGAGCTGAGCCTGCTCTTCAGGGCCATAGGGGATGGGACTTTTGAGTTGAGACTCAAGAATTTTCCCTGAGTGGTCAGCGTCATGAAAAAACAATCCCACTGGTAAAAGTCGAATCCCATCCACTCGCACTGTTCTGTAGCTCAGCCCCAGAGGATGAAGGTTGGCGGCCAGCATTTTGTTGATCTCCTCAAAGCTTAAGCTCTGAAAGGTGGGTAGATAAAAAACTCTCTTTCGATTTCCTCTTTCAATGAGGTCTAAAGAGTCATTCAACTCATTGAGAGGAGTCCCATGTTTTCTTAGCTGCTTTCCTATATCAGGAGGAAAGGGGCCAGATTCAAAGAGAGCTAACCCCGTTTCCGCAAAAAAGACACTCTGACTCAAGGCCTTAAGGGTAGGTAAATAGGGGTAGTTCAACTCAGCCAGAGACAGAAGGTGAGTTCCAACTTTTTCTCCACCTTCAGGATCTTTTCCCCAAGACTGTAGCCTCCTTAAGCTGTCTTGCACCGCAGGAGACAGAAGCTCGGGGGCCGGGAAGCTGAGGTCCCCTTGGGCCGCCGCTTGTCGCGGAAGAGTTTGGTTATAAAGAGCCATCCAGGGGGTGATTCCTAAGTTCTGGGAGCTCAGGATCTGCTGACAGAGAGGAGGTGTTAGGGGGCCAGAGTCCATGCTCCTCAGCCTTGAAGGCTCCTCGGCTAACAGTGGCCCCGCAAAAAGGAGAAGCCCTAGAAGGAGACGAATCAAACTCAGTTGCATATGGAAGGACTCCGCTTTTCTAATAGGGTGAGTTCACCGCCCCCACCCGAGTCAGCCACTCGAAGGAAAAGCCCATGAGCTGCTCAATTAACTCCTGGTTGTGGGCGGAGATATGCTCTCCGTCAATCAGAATGACCTCTTTGGGCTCTGGAGTGGCGCGGATAAAGGCTTGAGTGGAAAGAGGGCCAAAAATTTCATCCTCCTCACTCATGATCAGGAGGAAGCGTCCCTGTAGATGAGGCAAAAAAATCACCGGATCCACCAGCAGCGAGGGAAGAAGCAGGCCGTTTTCAATCAGGTTTCTCTCTCTTTGTCCCGCACCGGAGTTTTGGGCGATCAAGTGGGCCAACTCTCCCCCCGTATAGGCAAAGACCACAGAGTTAACATGAACCCCTAAGGACTGAGCCATGGTCAAACTGACCGGCAGAACAAGGCCGCCAAAGCTGACGCCCACCGCACTCAAGCGAAAGCTATCCACCCACTCCTGTTGGTTCAGCCACATCAGCAAACTGGTGATCTGGGCTGGCATAGTTTTCAAGTCCCGATCCAGGGATTTGAGAGGCTCCAGCTGATTGATGGAGGGGTACTGAAAAGTCACAAGAATGTTTTCTCCCACCGAGGGAAGTCGGGCTATGGTCTCTAGAGCGGAGCGGGTTCCCCCTAAGAGCAAAACCGTGGGGTACTTTTTGTTTGAATCAAAGTTTTGTGGAAAGCGCAAAGAGACTCTGATGGTGGGAAGCTGTGAGGAGGTCTGCAGCCGTCCTGAGATCACCGGCTCTCCGTTCTTAGTGCGCAGATCAAAGTCCTCAACAAACTGAAACTTCATATCTGCGCTGACGCCCAAGTGAGGGCCCAGCTGAGCGATCAGGGCTTCCGGTTTGATAAACTGGGTGGCTTGTCCAATTTGGGAGGCCAGCCCTAGGGGCTCAGCGGAGGAGACAGAGGGGATGAGGGGCCCGACCAGGAGGGGCAGGGACAACAAAACAGCGGCGGAGAACCGATTCCAGGGCATAGAAAACCTCGCCTTTAAGAGAGCTTGAGTTTGATTTTCATCCCTTAATAATGCTTTGTGTTAAAAACATCAAGGAATCTCTGCGCAGTGGGTTAAGAGCTGATTTTTAGGGAAAAACTTTCCAATTCTGTCAAAAATACTGGCAGTTGACATAAAGCGTTAAAAGCTGTACTTTTGTCGCCTCATGTCAAAAATCGCTTTTACCTCTAGGCCACTGATTCTTATTCTGAGCTTGGCTCTCAGCTTTAGCCTGAGTCTGGGCTGCTCGGCCGTGCGCAGCCCCCAGCCCCGTTCCTTGGCGGGTGACATTATTGATCAGTCCTATTGGCTGATCGATCAGGGACGAGCCGAGGAGGCCGTGGCCCAGCTCTCCGAGTTGGATCTGAGCCACTATGAAGTCCGTATGGCCCTGGCCACGGCCCATATGTCCTTGGCGGGAATCCGCGTGGCCGACTACTTAAAAGTCATTCGCGCTCTGACCTTCACTCTCCCCCCGGAACAGGATCAACGGCAACAGCTGCGCAATCTCTTTGCCCGCCTGATTCGCAGCAGTTCTCCCGAGCATGCCCAGGATCTGCAACAGCTGGAGAACTTTTTTATTACCGTCTTTGATGCAGTGGACTTGTTTTATCGCTTTTACAGCATTCCCAGCCTCACTGCCGAACAGGCCCAGGAGCTTAAGAAGGCACAAAGAGTGTTGAGAAGATCTTCCCAACCTGAGCCAGCGGAAAGTCTTCTTCACTCCATGATCAGCATTATTCTGTTGAAGTATAATTTGACTGAAAACAATTACTTTCCCCGCGACATTTGCCAAGCCCAGGCCCAGGACTACTTAGAGGGCTTGGAGGATTTGGTGGAAGATCTGCGCCAAGTGATAGTCCTTCTGGCCGAGGGACTGCCTCAGTCTCGAGACAAATTGCAAAGTTTTTTAGTCAAGCTGGATCAGCAAATTCCTGACATCCAACAAAGTGCTCTGTGGCTAGAAAGTCAAAGCGGGATCAACTGGATTGATTTTGAAAAAGTCTTAAGAGCCTTGATGGATCTCCTGATTGAGCAGGAGATGGAGAGGAGGGCCTGTTGAAGATCTGGGCCGGACTCAGACTGAGTCTCATAGTCGGGCTGGTATGGGCCACCCCTTTTTCCTGGGGCTCGGTGGTGCAGACCCCCAGTTGGAAAAAGACCTATCATCGGCCCTACGCTCTGGATTTGATTCAATTTCAGATGGGGCCTCTGTGCAAAACTCTCACTTTGCCCCAGGGATCTTTGCCCTGCCATCCCGGCGACCTCGGGGCCCCAGAGCGCCGCAACCAGTCCTTTTTTAGTCTCAACGGCTACTTGAGCGGGGACATTCCTGAGGTGGAAAATTTTGAGCGCTATCTTTCGGCCAATAAGTCCTTGGAGTTGATTGAGAGCCTGTTTTACAAAAAGCGCATTGTCTCAGCCCAAGTGGGAACGGGTCTTCAGGGGCAGCACAATCAGTTTGGCTATGCCATTGGCCCCGTGGAGTTGTCCTATTTTTCCGTGGCTCGCAGTGACTCCAACCCCCGGTTGGCGGTGCAGTTGATGAGACGGCATTCTTTAAGGTTTGATTGGGGAGAGGAGATTCACCCCAATGTGCTGTTTGGTTTGAGCTTGCGCGGAGAGCATAGGCGCTTTGTGCAGGAGGATTTGTTTTTATTAGAGGCCTTAAGCCAACCGGGGCAGCACCTTCAACCCCGAGAGCAGAACTCCCTCTTCTTGGACCCGGCAATTAAAGTGCGCAGTCAGGACTGGGGTTGGCCCGTGAGTTTTTCTGTCTCTCTGTCCCAGTTGGGTCTAACCGATCAGCGTTACGAGGAAGCCAAGCCCATTCCCAGCTTCAATGTGGGCTCGGCGGTGAAGGTTCCGGTCAGGCGGGGAGATCTCGAGTTGGCCTATTCCATCAGCCGCCCACCCATTGGGCGACACCGCTGGGGGGACTGGGCTTTGGGTGCTGTTTATGCGGTGGAAAAGCTCTATACCTATGCGGTGTTGGAGGACTACCGCTGGGCTATAGGTGGACAGCTCCGCTTTGACTCCCTACTTTTGGGGCTGAGCTTTGACCAAGAGCGCCTGCGCTATTTCACCCAAGGCTCCAACTTCCGCGACCACAGCAACCGCTTTTCTCTCAGCGCCGCCCTAAGCTTTTGAGAGTTCCATTTAGACCCCAAGCGATTGCTTTCATAGCCTAAAAAATACCTCCCGACCCCAACAGGGTCAAGAAAAGAGGTCCCCAAAGAGCCTTTCAATTCAACCTGAATCCTTTCTGGCCCGGCCAATTGGACTTTGCAGAGAGCCAAAGACAGTTTAAACTGACAAAGTGAAGGTTTTTAAAACTCACTTTGTTTTGTCACAGGCTCTCATTATTCTTTCACTGCTTGGAGTTTGGACCTGGACTCCCTTTTTGGCTGAAGCCCAAGTTCTTGGTCGGGTGGTCAGTGAGTCCGAAGCTTGCTCCAAGCCCGCTGAGGTCTTTGTCGGCCAGGGGCGGGTTAACCTCTTCCAGATCCATGTTCCCATTGGCAGCAATTTTGAAGTGAAGCTCAATTCCGGAAACTACCAGTTTGTTGCCATCAATGAAGAGGGCTGCATTGCTGAGCGAAGTGTCCAGCTGGGAGCCAAAGACCTGGAGGAAGGTCGAACTCAAGCTTATTCAGGAGCTGGACCCACTCACCTAAGACTCCAAATGCAGCCCTCGGATCTGCAAGCCCGGCTGCCTTTTGCCAACAGAGCTCCTGCCTCCGTCATGAGTACTCAAGGGACCTACAACTGTATGGCTGTGGGCCTATGCCCTCCCAGCAGCCTTGCACCTCCAAAACAATACTCCCATGTTCTCCGACTTCCCTGGACAGGCCCCTGGTGGAACACCTATGGACACTTGGCCTACTCCAACTTTAGCTACCCCTGTGCCTGGGGTGGTTGGGGCTGTCAGTCTCCTCTGTATCCCCGAGGTGGGCCCATTGCCCTGGGCAAGCCCAACATCTATGTGGAGGGGCCCGACACCAAGAACTTGCATATATCTCTGCAGGAGAACGCCTACCATCATCTTATGGCCACCTCACCTGCCCATATGGAGAAGGGCTGGCACTTTGACTTAAAAGAGGGGCGGATTGTGATGCAGGGGGGTGGCGAAGTGCCCTACCTTTTTTATGACTCCCGAGGGCCCATTGATTCTATCTCCAACGAGCGGGGCATTTGCGGCAGTAAAGCCGCCGTGATCGAAGAGATGACGAAAGGTCTTGTGACTTTGGGCTTTCCAGCCCG
>SKLV01000106.1 GCA_007121385.1 Bdellovibrionales bacterium | reverse complement strand
TACTAAATTCTTCGCCTCTTAAATTCTTCGCCTCTTAGGGGGCCGACACCCATTGTGTGGAACAGGTGTAACATCCTTCATGGAGGTGACACGAATTCCCGCAGCCGCAATGGCTCGAACGGCGGGTTCACGCCCAGCTCCTGGACCATCAATTAAAACTTCTACAGACTTCACTCCATGTTCGAGAGCTTTTTTTGTGGCATCCTCAGAGGCCACCTGGGCGGCAAAAGGAGTTCCTTTGCGACTGCCTTTAAAGCCCATCATGCCCGCCGTAGACCAGCAAAGAGTGTTGCCCGTCATATCGGTGTAAGTCACAATGGTGTTTCCAAAGCCAGCCATCACATGGCACTTGCCCGTGGGGACATTCTTTTTAACTTTCTTTTTTCCAGACGACTTTTTATCAGCCATGTCTCACTACCCCTTATACAGCTTTCTTCTTGTTGGCCACGGTCTTCTTAGGCCCTTTGCGAGTGCGAGCGTTGGACTGAGTGCTCTGACCGCGAACTGGTAAACCTTTTTTATGGCGAAGTCCACGATAGCAGCCCAAGTCCATCAACCTCTTGATCGACATGCCCACCTCTCGGCGCAAATCACCTTCAACTTTGTAGTTGTTGTCAATAATTGAGCGCAGACTAGCCACCTGCTCATCGGTCAGGGCATCTGTTCTCAGCGCGGCAGGAAAGTCTCCCGCTTTAAGAATTTCGGCCGCACGTTTGCGACCAATGCCGTGAATGTAAGTCAAAGCGACTTCCAGCCTTTTGTTGCGCGGGAGATCGACCCCACTAATCCGAGCCATAGTTTAACCCTGCCTTTGCTTATGCTTGGGGTTTTCGCAAATCACACGAATAACGCCCTTGCGCTTGATCATCTTACAATTTTTACAAATTTTTTTTACTGAGGCTCTCACCTTCATCGTGAACTCCGTCACCACAATCAAATAAGTTATTGATATCTATGGCGTTAAAAAATGAAGGCAGAAACTATCACTGTCGCTGCAACAAGTCCAGCGATTTTAAGCCTCTACAGCTTCTCCTTTTAGGCCAACTTCAAACTGCTCTCAATCCGCTTTAATACCTCTTCCGCATCCCCCAATCCATCCACTTCAGCCAATAGATTGCGGGCTGCATAAAACTCTTTTAAGGGCTGGGTGCTTTTTTCATAGGTTGCCAATCTTGTGGAAATGACTTCCTCCTTATCGTCTGGCCTCTGCACCACCTCGCCGCCACAGAGATCGCAAACTCCCTCTTTGGCACTGGGTTTAGAAGCAACATGATACACCGCACCACAACCTGTGCAAACTCGCCGCCCTGCCAGTCGACTCACCAGATCCCCATGGGGCACCTGAAGAAACACGCAGGCCTCTATTCCCTTCTTCAGTTCAGCCAGAAGCTGATCCAGGGCCTCGGCCTGAGCCACAGTTCGCGGAAAGCCATCCAAAATAAAACCCTGTTCCTGAGGCAACTGAAGAAGCTCTTCCCGAACCATTCCAATCACCACCCTGTCAGGCACCAGTTCACCACGGTCCATATAGCCCTGAGCCTCTTGCCCTAAGGGGGTACCGACCTTGACGGCCGCCCGAAATAAGTCCCCAGTGCTGAGGTGCCTCATCTTATGACGCTCAACCAAAAACTGAGATTGAGTCCCTTTTCCAGCCCCTGGAGGACCAAATAACAGGAGGTTCAATACTGTACCCTCCGACTCTTCATCTTCACACCCTTCATCAGCCCCTGGTATTTAGCCGTTAGCATATGGGACTGAATCTGTTGACTGGTGTCCAGCGCCACAGCCACAAGAATTAAAAGACTGGTGCCCCCAAAAAAGAAGGGCACGGCAAACTGGTCCACCAGAATAGTGGGCAAGACACAGATAGCACTCAGATAAATAGAGCCACTCACGGTGAGGCGATCGAGGACCCTTTTCACATACTCCGCTGTACTCCGGCCGGCGCGAATTCCAGGCACAAAGCCACCATATTTTTTTAAGTTGTCCGCCACATCATTGGGGTTAAAGACGATCTCCGTGTAGAAAAAGCAAAAGAAGACAATCAAAGCCACGAAGATCACGTTGTACATGGCCCCCGTGGGATTCATGCTGTCCTGAAGAACTTGAATCCAAGCCGCATCCACAAACTGAGTCATGGTGGCGGGAAACATCAATAGACTTGAGGCAAAAATAGGCGGAATCACATTGGCGAAGTTCACCTTAAGAGGCAAGTGGCTCCCCTGTTGCCCCAAGCCCTGCTTGCCCTGGGCCTTTTGAGAGTATTGAATGGGAATGCGGCGCTGACCCACTTCCACAAAGACAATGGCCCCAATCACAGCCAACATAAAGAGGATAAGGGCTAAAACTAAGGCGCCCCCCATCTCTCCCGTAGTGAGCATGGTCCAGAGGTTGTTGGCCCCACTGGGAATGGAAGCGGCAATTCCAGCAAAGATAATCAAGCTGGCTCCATTCCCCACACCCCGCTCGGTGATTTGCTCACCCAACCACATAATAAAACAGGTGCCCGCCGTCAGAGTGATAATCGTAAAGAGCTCAAAGGGAATAAAGCCGGCAAAATAAGTGGTGGTCACCAGAGGCATCCCCTCTGGACTGCTGGAGCTCACCAACCATTTGGCCATGGCATAGCCCTGAATAACCGCCAAGAGAACTGTGGCATAGCGAGTGTACTGTTGAATTTTCTTACGCCCCTGCTCCCCTTCTTTTTTTAGAGCCTCAAGATAGGGCACGGCCGCCTGCAGAAGCTGGAAAATAATAGAGGCAGAGATATAGGGCATAATGCCGAGAGCAAAAACACTGAACCTCTCTAGAGCCCCGCCCGTAAAGGTGTTGAAAAGGCCAAAGATTCCCGCACTCTGAGCCTGAAAAAAGGACATAACGGCCTGACCGTCCACCCCTGGAGTGGGTACATGCACCCCAATTCTGTAAATGGCCAGAACCCCTAAAGTAAAAAGGATCCTATTGCGCAGTTGCCGGGGGATTCCAAAACCCTCAGTTGTTGCCACGTGCTCTGCCCCTTGTTGAGTTTCAGTTAAATAACTTCAACCGTTCCGCCCGCTTTCTCAATGGCCTCTTTGGCCTTAGCGCTGAGCTTGTGAACCTTGACATTCAAGGCTTTGGTTAACTCCCCATGTGCCAATATTTTAACCTTGGCCTTTTTACCAACCAAACCGCAGGCCGCCAAAGATTCTGGATTCACATCCCCAGACATCTTTTTTTCTAAATCCCGCAGATTCACCACTGTATAGCGATCACGAAAAACAGCGTTGGTAAAGCCAACCTTAGGAGTTCTTCGAGCCAAAGGCATCTGCCCACCCTCAAAGCCCCAGCGGATTTTTCCTCCGGAGCGAGCGGTTTGCCCCTTGTGACCTTTTCCAGATGTTCCACCCAAACCAGAACCTCGGCCCCGCCCCAAAACCTTTGGCTTATGGGTTGAGCCCTTGTTGGGCTTAAGTTGTCCTAATAGGCTCATACTGATTTCTCCACTTTAACTTCTAAAAGATGCTGAATTCCAAAAATCTGCCCCCGCATAGCAGGATTATCTTTTACGACCACTTCCTGGTTGACCTTTCTTAAGCCCAAACAACGAGCTGCATCTCTCTGCTTCTGGGTGGTCCCAATGAGGCTCTTTTTTAACCTTACGCGAAAAGACTTTTCCATGACCAGACCTCTCTTCCTTTACTCTGACTGGCTCGGTTTAGCCGACATCAGCTGCAACAAACCATCCATTGTCGCTCGAACCGCATTGTGGGGGTTCGTGGTCCCAACGCATTTTG
Organism: Bdellovibrionales bacterium; assembly: GCA_007121385.1. Classification (GTDB taxonomy): domain Bacteria; phylum Bdellovibrionota; class Bdellovibrionia; order Bdellovibrionales; family UBA1609; genus SKYF01. The sequence goes on along the minus strand of SKLV01000106.1, from coordinate 21,794 downwards.
TTAAAATGTCTTTGACACCCACTGTTTCCAAAACCGCTCTCACAGGACCACCAGCAATCACCCCAGTTCCGGGAGCCGCTGGCATTAAGATGACTTTGGCCGCTCCAAACCGCCCCACCACTTCGTGGGAGATAGTTCGCCCATCTTTTAAATTCACGCTGGCCATCGCTTTTTTCGCAATTCGCCCAGCCTTGCCAATGGCTTCGGGGACTTCACCAGCCTTGCCTGTGCCAAATCCCACCTGACCATTTCCTGAGCCAGCCACAACAAGGGCAGAAAAGGAAAACCGACGCCCTCCTTTGACCACTTTGGCCACGCGCTTGATTGAGACCACTCTTTCCTGAAATTCAGATCCCTGAGTCTGTGCTTCCACCCAATAGCTCCTTAAAAAATGAGTCCTGCTTCACGAGCTCCCTCGGCCACCGCCTGAATTCGCCCATGATAAACATAGCCACTACGATCAAATACAATATTTTTAATGTTCTTCTCTAAAGCCTTTTTGGCCAAGTCCATTCCCACAGCCTTTGCCGCCTCCACCGATTTCTTACTGCCCTCCAGACCGAGCTTCAGAGAGGATGTGGCCATCAATGTCTTTCCGGTCACATCATCAATCAGTTGAGCATAGAGATAGCGACCACTGCGAAACACAGCCATGCGAGGACGCTCCGAAGTTCCGGCCACCTTTTTGCGAATTCTGGCCTTATTCTTCTTCCTAGCCACGACCTTGGAGTCGGTCTTCTTCTTATATTTAATTCGAATTCTCACTTTAGACCTCTCTTATTACTTCCCAGCCGATTTTCCAGCTTTTCGACGAATGACTTCATCCGCATACTTCACCCCTTTGCCCAAATAGGGCTCAGGAGGGCGAAAACCTCTCACTTTGGCGGCCACCTGACCTACAAGCTCTTTGTTGGCCCCAGTGATGGAAACCTTGGTCTGCTTCTCCACCTTGATCTCAATTCCCTCAGGAATTTCAAAGACTATGGGGTGACTGTAACCCAAGGACATTTCCAATTTTTTTCCAGTGACGGCCGCTCTATAGCCCACACCATTGAGCTCCAGATCCCTTGTCCAGCCCTTGCTGACTCCTGTCACTGCATTCTGAATCAAAGACCGATACAGCCCCTGAAAGGCCCGACTCTGAGGCTCATCATTGTCTCGAGTCAGGACCACCTGTCCCTCTTCAATCTTAGCCTTGATCTGGGGCTTCATCTTTACAGACAGAGTGTTCTTACCACCCTTGACCACCACTGTATTGTCTCCGGTCAAAGAGACCTGAACATCTTTTTTGTCAAAATAGACCGGTGCTTTTCCTACTCTAGACATCACTCACCTACCAAAGTTGACAGAGAAACTCTCCGCCCAGATTTTCTTTTTTTGCCGTCTCACCGCTCAACACACCACGATTGGTGCTTAAAATGGCCAAGCCATAGCCTGATCGAACTTCCGGAATTTCATCGGCTTTTACATACTGTCTACGACTGGGGCGACTCACCCGCTCGATATTGTTGATCACTGGACGACCCTTTTCATCGTAGCGCAGGTAAACACGCATTAAGCCCTGTTTCCCATCGCGAGCCACCTTGTAGCTGCGGATATAGCCCGACTCCTGAAGAATCTTGGCAATTCCCGCCCGTAAATTTGAGCTGGGCACGTCCACCTTTTCGTGGCGGGCCATAGCTGCGTTGCGAATTCTTGTTAAAAAATCACCAATACTGTCCATTCCCTACGACTCCTACTTTTTCCTTAAAGGCATTCCCAATTGCTCTAACAAAACTCGGCCCTCATTATCGTTTTGGGCTGTAGTCACAATCGTAATATTCATACCGCGAACTGTATCCACCCGATCATAGTCGATCTCGGGGAAGACAATCTGCTCTTTAAGACCCATATTATAATTCCCCCGGCCATCGAAGCCTTTGGGAGAAAGGCCGCGAAAGTCTCTCACCCGAGGTAGAGAGAAGTGAATCAGCCTCTCCAAAAAGGCCCACATCCGCTCTTTTCTCAAAGTCACTGTGGCTCCCAATGGCATTCCCTCTCGCAGCTTAAAGTTCGAGATAGCCTTTTTGGCCTTGGTGACCACAGCCTTCTGTCCGGTGATCAGACTCAAGTCTTCAACGGCGTTGTTCAGAACCTTTGGGTTCCTCACCGCCTCACTGATGCACATATTCAGAACCACTTTTTCCAAGCGGGGCACCTGCATGACGCTCTTAACGCCCAACTCTTTTTTCAGAGCAGGAACCAACTCAGTCTTGTATTGCTCGCGTAAGGTACTCACTGTTATCTCCATCCTATGCCCAAAGGCCTCTTCATTTTTTAGAGGACCTCAGGGGCCAAAGAAACAATCTTTACAAACTGTTTCGCTCTTAACTCTCTTGCCACGGGACCAAAAATCCTTGTTCCAATGGGCTCTTTATTGTTGTTGATCAAAACTGCAGAGTTCTCATCAAAACGGATGTAACTGCCATCCGGACGCCGAATCTTGTGCACAGTTCGAACAATCACTGCTTTAGCCTTATCTCCCTTTTTCACCTTGGAGTTTGGCAAAGCATCCTTGACTGAGACCACCACAATGTCGCCCACAGAGGCATAGCGCCTCATGGAGCCGCCAATGACCTTTATGCACTGAACCTCTTTGGCGCCGGAATTGTCGGCCACCTTCATTCGCGACTGCATCTGAATCATGATTGAGCCCCTTCCACAAAGTGAGCTGGACCCTTTTCCAAAATGGAAGCCAGCTTCCAGCGCTTGGTCTTGCTCAAAGGACGAGTCTCAAAAATCACCACTTTGTCTCCCACCCGCGCCTCATTGTTTTCATCGTGGGCCTTAAACACTGAGGTTCGCCGAATGTACTTGTTATAGCGAGGGTGACGAACTGTGCGATAAATCAATACGGATACCGTCTTGTTCATCTTGTCGCTGATCACCTCACCAACTTCCTCTCGTCGTCGGCCTCGGCCCTCTGTCTGTTTCATGGTCTCTGCTTTTGCCATGCTCACCTCAACTCAGTTTACTGGGACAATTTCATATTAAGAGCCGTTTTGACTCGGGCCAAATCCCTTCTCACAGCTCTAATCTGAGAGGGGCTGGCCACCTGACCCAGCGAATGTTTCATTTTCAATTCAAAAAGCTCTTCTCTCATCTTTGTATGACGCTTTCTGAGCTCATCCACTGTTAAATCTCGAATTTCTAAAAACTTCATTCTCCCTACTCCCGAACGATAAATTTGGTCTTGAAGGGAAGCTTATGAGAGGCCAACCTAAAAGCCTCCTCCGCCTGTTCTCGCGACACACCATTCATTTCAAACAATACACGCCCTGGCTTAATCAGAGCCACCCAGTACTCAGGACTGCCCTTTCCCGATCCCATTCGAGTTTCCGCAGGCTTTTTGGTGATCGGGCGGTCGGGAAAAACTCTCAACCAGAGCTTCCCCCCTCTTTTTACTGACCGGCTGATGGCAATACGACTGGCTTCCAGCTGGCGCGAAGTTAATCGACCAGCATCAGTGGAAATGAGTCCAAAATCACCAAAGGAAAGTTCGGCACCGCGAGTAGCCATTCCTGCAAAGTGACCTCTATGCTGACGACGCCATTTGACTCGCTTAGGACTTAACACGACCTGCCTCCTCTATTTCACGGGCGGAGTAAATATCGCCCCTATAGATCCAAACCTTTAAACCAATAATTCCATAGGTGGTTAAAGCTTCAGCCGTCCCATAGTCAATGTCGGCACGAAGAGTGTGAAGGGGCACACTTTTTTCATTGTACCACTCTGAACGAGCAATCTCGGCTCCATCCAAACGACCACTGACTTTAATCTTGATTCCCCGCACACCACCGCGAACTCCTGCAGCCAAGGCTTTTTTCAGGGCTCGACGCCAAGAAATTCTCTTCTCCAACTGCAGGGCGATATTCTCTGCCACCAGCTGAGCATCTAAATCGGGTTTACGCACTTCCTGAATATTCAAGAAGACCTCATTGGGGGTCTGCTTCTGGATGTCAGCCTTAAGGGCATCGATTCCAGTTCCCTTTTTTCCAATCACCACACCGGGGCGCGCTGTAAAGATAATAATTTTAATTTTGTTGGCCGCCCTCTCAATCTCGATCTTCGACACTCCCGCATGCTTCAGCTTGTCTTTGATGTACTTTCTCAGGCGGTAGTCTTCGTGAAGATTCTCGATATAGTTGTTCCCTTTGGCATACCAACGAGAATCCCAAGTTCTTATAACCCCGACTCTTAAACCAATTGGATTAACTTTTTGTCCCACAGTTGCCTTCCTTTATTTCTCATCCAGTACGAGGTTAATATGACTCAGCTTCTTTTTGACCACAAAGGCTCGCCCCTGAGCTCTTGGCCGAAAGCGCTTCAGCGAAGGGCCCTGATCCACAGAGATGGTCTTAACAAAGAGGTTGTCCACATCAATGACCTTCTTGTCTTCAGCGTTAGCCACAGCCGATTCAATTAACTTCTTCACCAGGCCCGCGCCCTTTTTCTTCATAAAAGTCAGGTCGCGAATAGCCGCATTCACGTCCTTACCACGGACCATATCAGCCACTAAACGAGCCTTCTGGGCTCCAATCCGGGCGTATTTCAAACTCGCTTTGACTTCCATTGCTTACCTCTCTCCTACTTCTTCTTCGGGGCCCCTGGACCCGCCTTCTTTTCAGCATGTCCATGGAAAGTTCTTGTGGGGGCAAACTCACCCAATTTGTGCCCAATCATGTTCTCGGAAACATAGACTGGAACAAACTTTCGGCCATTGTGAACAGCCAGGGTTAAACCCACAGCCTCTGGCAGTATGGTCGACCGCCGAGACCAGGTTTTAATGACCTTCTTGTCCCCAGTGGAGACGGCCTTATCAATCTTGGCCATCAAATGGTGATCAATAAATGGACCTTTTTTAACTGACCTAGCCACGCGATACTCCTACTTTCTTCTCTTAACGATGGCGCTGTTTGTGCGCTTGTTATTTCGAGTTTTATAGCCCTTGCAGGGACGGCCCCAAGGAGTCACTGGATGGTGACCCTTGCCCACGCCCTCTCCACCGCCGAGGGGGTGGTCGATGGGGTTCATCGCCATTCCGCGCACTGAGGGCCGTCTTCCCCTCCAACGATTGCGACCGGCTTTTCCAATCTTAACATTTTCATTGTCGGTGTTGCCGACCTGACCAATGGAGGCTCTACAAACAGAGAGAATCTGTCGGACTTCACCAGAAGGCAACTTCACCTGACAGTATTGACCCAACTTAGCCACAAGCACAGCTTGAGAGCCAGCTCCCCGAGCCAACTGCCCCCCTTTTCCAGGACGAATCTCCACATTGTGAATCACCGTTCCCAAGGGAATAGCCGCCAGAGTCAGGCTGTTGCCAGGCTTAATGTCCGCCGAGTCGCTGGACACCACTTGGTCTCCCACCTTCAATCCCACTGGAGCGATAATATAGGCCTTTTCTCCATCCTTGTAATGAAGCAGGGCAATTCGACAGCTGCGATTGGGGTCGTACTCAATGGCCGCCACCTTGGCCGGGACTTCCAACTTACGTCGCTTAAAGTCCACAAGGCGATAGCGCCGCTTGTGTCCTCCGCCCTGATGGCGAATGGTGATTTGGCCATGGTTGTTTCGCGCCGCCTTTTTCCTCAAGGGTTGGGTCAACGACTTTTCCGGAGAGCTCTTTGTGACTTCGTTGAAGTCAAAGCCCGTCATTCCTCGCCGACCAGGACTCCTTGGTCTAAATACCTTTACTCCCATTTCTTACACTCCCTCGAACAAGCTGATTTTTTGACCGGGAGCCAACTTGACCATGGCCTTTTTCCAGTATTTGACCTTGCTGGCCCCCATGCGGGTATTGCGGGCTCGATTGCGACAAATAGAAGTCTTGATCGAAGCCACCTTAACGCGAAAAAACTTTTCCACAGCTCTTTTGATTTCTGGCTTAGAGGCCCCTTTATCCACTTCAAAAACAAAGATGCCCTGCTCAGCGAGCATGCTGTTCTTTTCGGTCACCAGAGGTCTTTTAATGGTGTAATACATAGTCAGTTCCCCAATCCACAGCGCTGCACTAAAGACTCCACAGAGTCTTTAGTCATCACCAAACGATCGTACTTTAACAGATCAAAAACATTAACGGCTTCCACAGAGTAATAGCGGTAGTTGCCCAAATTCCTTGAAGCCCGAGCAAACATCTCATCAGAAGCTCTATCCACAAGAACAGCTTTTTCTGCCCCGAAAGACTTGAGTCTCTCTGAAAGCTCCTTGGTTTTGCCCTGCTCAGAGGTCATGCTATCTACAATGTGCAAGCGGCCCTCAGAGAAAAGATGAGCCAGAGCTGAGCGCAGACCCAGCTGACGCACCTTTTTGGGCAGCTGATAGCTGTAGCTGCGAGGACGAGGGCCGAAAATCACAGCTCCACCGGGCTGAAGAGGAGAACGGCTGGATCCCTGTCGGGCATTCCCTGTTCCCTTTTGTTTAAAGGGCTTTTTGCCTCCTCCACTCACTTCAGAGCGATCCTTCGTCTTGTGAGTACCCTGTCGACGACTGGCCAACTGCCAGCGCACCACATCGTGCAGGAGATCTTTGCGAACCTTCGTCTCAAAAACCTCCGGACTCAAGTCCATACTACCTACTTTTTGCTTTTCCCAATTTACTACATCTACAGTTGCCATAGCTTAAACCTTCATCAACTGAACTAAAGTGTTGCGACCCCCAGGAACTGGTCCCTTGACCAAGACCACCTTCTCCTCGGGCAGCACATCTACAATCTGCACATTGCGAACGGAAACAATTTCGTTCCCGAACTGACCGGGAAACTTTTTGCCGGGCATGACCCGACCGGGCCAGGTCCTGTTCCCTACGGAACCCGGCTGACGGTGAAATTTAGAGCCATGAGAAGCAGGGCCTCCGCCAAAGTTCCAACGCTTTACCGAGCCGGCAAAGCCTCGCCCCTTACTGGAGGCAGAAAGCTTCACCACATCTCCCTTGGCTAAAGAGTCTAAGGCGAGAGCTTGGCCCTTTTGCACCCCATCGGGAAGAGACTGTCGCATCTCTCGAATAAAAGCGGCCCCATTTTCAAAGCCTGAGCCCTTGAGGTGACCTTTTTCCGCAGCCTTTGTACGGCTGGCTCGGCGAGGGCGACAGGCCAGCTGAACAGCGGAGTATCCATCGCCTTCTTCCGTCTTTACTTGCGAGACAAACCAAGGCTCATACTTCAAGACAGTGACGGGCACGGCCTCTCCCTTGTCGTTATAGACGGAAGACATGCCCATCTTAAAAGCAAATAAACCATTGAGTTTGACTTCGGAAGAACCGGGAGAAGCCTTAGCCTCCACAGCCTCCTCTTGGGTCTCTGTGTTTTCAGTGTTTGTTTCCACATTGTCGCTCATAATTCCTCACTCCCGCCTAAACCGACAATTTGATTTCCACATCGACTCCAGCGGACAAGTCCAACTTCATGAGTTGGTCGATTGTCTGCTGAGTGGGCTCCAAAATATCCAGCAAGCGCTTATGCGTTCTAATCTCAAACTGTTCTCGCGATTTTTTGTCCACATGAGGGGAGCGCAGAACTGTGTAGCGATTGATTCGAGTAGGCAGAGGAATCGGCCCCGCCACTCGGGCTCCTGTTCTCCTTGCGGTCTCCACAATCTCTTTGGTCGACTGATCCAGCAGCTTGTGGTCAAAAGCTCTTAGACGAATTCGAATCTTCTGGCTCTGCATAGGTCCCTCTCACTTTTCAAAAAACATTTTTCAGAGTGAAGGATTATGACTCCGATCCTCACTCTGACTTAAACCTCACAAGACAAAAAAATCCCTTATCTTCGGAGTTGATCAGGCCTCAGTCTCGTCATTTTTCCCATTAATACAGTTATTTTGACGACTTGGGGCCGCAAAAACCCAAGAGATAAGTGTTACAAGTCGGCGAGTATGCATGGGGCTCTAGGCCTTTGTCAAAACAAAATCTTTAATTTTGTGAGAGCTTTTAACGACCCATCTTGGCCAGGATTTCCGCTTCTACCTTGGGTGGAACGACCATGTACTGTTTGAACTCCATACTGAAGCTGGCCCGCCCCTGGCTCACAGAACGCAGATCTGTGGCATAGCCAAAGAGGGTCATCAGTGGAGCCTCGGCCCGAATCACCTGCAGCCCCCCTTTGGGAGTCATGCTGTGAATTTTGCCCCGGCGCGAGTTGAGGTCTCCGATCACATTGCCCATAAACTCGTCAGGGGTCAGAATCTCTAGGGCAAAAATAGGCTCTAATAACAGGCTCTTAGCTTTTTTAACCCCATCCCTAAAGGCCATTCCCGCGGCCACTTTAAAGGCCATCTCGGTGGACTCCTGATCGCGCTGGGTCACCTCCTTCAGAGTGACCTGGAGATCCACCATCTGGTAGCCGCCCAAAAAGCCCACCTCAGCGGCGTCCAGAGCCCCTTTTTCAACAGAGCGCAGAAATTCCCGGCTCAAAGCTCCATCCACGGGCAGCTGATTTTCAAAGCGCCAACCGGCCCCATTTTCCAGGGGGCTGATCTCCAAAAGAACTCGGGCAAACTGCATCTGCCCACCCACTTCCCTCTCAAAGAGTCCCTCCCCATAGACAGGGGCCTCAATGGTCTCGCGATAAGACACTTGGGGCTGGCCCACATTGGCTTTGACTTTATGTTCTCGCAGGAGCCGATCCACTAAAATCTCTAAGTGAAGCTCCCCCATGCCTGAAAGCAACAACTGACCAGTCTCAGAATCTGTTCTCACGCGACAGGAGGGGTCTTCCATCTGGAGCCGGTCCAGGGCCTGCACCATTTTATCTTGATCCGCCGCCGACTTAGCCTCAATGGCCACAGAGATCACCGGGTCAGGAAACTCTATACTCTCCAACACGACCGGCCTCTTGACATCACAGAGGGTGTCCCCCGTGGCCGTCAACTTCAGTCCAATCACCGCCCCAATATCCCCGGCCTTGAGTTCCTGGATCTCCTCTCGAGAGTTGGCGTGCATTTTCACCAATCTCTGGATTCTCTCTTTTTTGTGGAGACGGGTGTTGAGCAGAGCCATACCCTGTCGAATCACCCCCGAATAGACCCGCACATAGGTCAATGAACCCGCAAAGAGATCCGCAGCAATCTTAAAGGCCAATGCGGCCACAGGCTCATCGAAGTCCGTTTTGCAGACGATGGCCTTGTCCTCTTTTTCGGCGTCGCGAGCCTCCACCGGGGGAATATCCAGAGGACTGGGCAAATAGTCCACCACCGCATCTAAAAGAGGCTGAACTCCCTTGTTGCGAAAAGAGGCCCCACAGAGAACGGGGATCACCTCCATCGCCAGTGTCCCTCGACGCAAAGCCTGACGAATCTCTGAGGCCTCCATCGCCTGGCCCTCAATGTACTTCTCCATCAGGGACTCATCAAACTCGGCGACCTTTTCAATCAGGAACTCCCTGAGACTCCGCGCCTCTTCCTCAAGGTCCGCAGGAATGTCCCTCTCCTCAAAGCGGTCTCCGAGACCTTCTGAGGGCCAAACCAAGGCTTTCCACTCAATCAAATCCACTAGGCCAATAAAATTTTCTTCCCGGCCAATGGGAAGCTGAATGGCCACGGCCTGAGCCTGCAATTTTTCTCGCATGGACTCAAGACTTGCGCCAAAGTCCGCCCCCACTCTATCCATTTTATTTATAAAACAGATTCTAGGGACACGATACTTGTCCGCCTGCCGCCAAACAGTCTCTGTTTGCGGCTCCACTCCATTCACCCCATCAAAGACGGCCACAGCCCCATCCAACACCCGCAAAGACCTCTCCACCTCCACGGTAAAATCCACATGTCCAGGAGTATCAATGATGTTAATGCGATGAGAATTCCACTCGCAGCTGGTGGCCGCTGAGGTGATGGTGATTCCCCTCTCCTGCTCTTGCACCATCCAGTCCATGGTGGCATCTCCATGGTGAACCTCTCCCATTTTGTGACTGCGGCCGGAGTAGTAGAGAATTCTCTCGGTGGTGGTGGTCTTACCCGCATCAATATGCGCCATGATGCCAATATTACGAGTAAAAATAAGATCTTGGAGCTTCTGCGGAGAGGAGGATTTCATGCCCGTCAAATTCTCACAGCCATTTGAACCTGGCAAGGGCCAAACTCAGCTTTACTGACCCTCACCTCAATAGAAAGCTACCAGTTGTAGTGAGAGAAAGCCTTGTTGGCTTCTGCCATACGATGAACGTCTTCCTTTTTCTTAATCGCATTTCCACGATTGTTAAAGGCGTCGCTGATCTCACCGGCCAAGCGCTGAGCCATGCTCTTTTCCCCACGATCGCGAGAGTAGGCCACCAGCCAACGCATGGCCAGAGTCAACCGACGTGCGGGTCGCACATCCACCGGAACCTGATAGGTGGCTCCACCCACACGGCGAGATCGCACTTCAATAGAGGGCTTACAGTTTTCCAGAGCCTTTTTAAATACAGTTAAGGGTTCCTCACCAGGAACTTTGGACTTGAGCTCATCGAAAGCTCCATAAAGAGAGTTTTGGGCCACGCTCTTTTTGCCATCCCACATCAGCTTGTTAACAAACTTAGCCACTGTAACATCATTATAAACAGGATCTGGGGCGACTTCTCTTCTATAATTGCTCTTACGACGAGACATGCAATCTTACCTTTCCAAAAGCACTAATGACTTAAGCCTTCTTTGGCCGCTTAGTTCCATATTTTGAGCGGCCTCGCATACGATTGTTTACACCTTGAGTATCCAAAACTCCCCGGACGATGTGATAGCGCACTCCCGGCAAGTCCTTGACTCGACCCCCACGCACCAAAACAACACTGTGCTCCTGTAAATTGTGACCAATTCCAGGGATGTAGGAGTTCACCTCAAAACCATTGCTCAAACGAACGCGAGCCACCTTACGCAGGGCCGAGTTGGGCTTTTTAGGAGTTGTGGTAAAAACCCGAGTGCAAACTCCACGGCGCTGGGGACAGCTGGTGAGAGCTGGAGACTTTGATTTGTCCTTTTGCACCTGCCGCTGCCTGCGGATCAGCTGATTAATCGTTGGCATCTTAACCTCATAATGACCTAGTTCTCATCAATTTCACGAATAAGCCGGGAACCTAACCCCTGAGGCGGCATTCCGTCAACGGAAAATCCTCCTCAAGGGGCTCCCGGCGCCTTGAGCCCCTTAATTTAAAGGGGCCCCACCGGTGCTGACCTGGCCTCCCATTCCGGGCAGGGAAGAGGTCACGACCTCTTCGGCCTCTTCCACCACCACTTTCCAGCGCTTGTAGGAGCTTAAGCCCGTTCCAGCAGGAACCAGTCGACCCATAATGATATTCTCTTTCAAGCCTCTCAAGTGATCCGTCTTGGAGTTCACGGCCGCCTCTGTCAAAACCTTGGTGGTCTCTTGGAAAGAGGCTGCGGAAATCCAGCTCTCTGTGCTCAAGGAGACCTTGGTGATCCCCAACAACAGAGGCTCGGCCGTGGCCGGCTGTCCGCCTTCAGCCATAACCCTCTGACTTTCATCTTCAAAGTCAAATTTTTCCACCTGCTCTCCAGCCAAGAACCGACTGTCACCAGGATCCGCCACCTGAACCTTGCGCAACATCATCCGCACGATAATTTCAATGTGCTTGTCATTGATGCCCACACCTTGGAGGCGGTAAACCTCTTGAACCTCATTGACCAAGTAGGAGGCCAACTCCTTGTCTCCCAAAACCTTAAGGATATCGTGAGGATTGCTGGGACCGTCCATCAAAGCCTCACCGGCTCGAACAAACTCACCCTCGCGAACAGCCACATGTTTACCCTTGGGAATTAAGTACTCTTTCTGCTCACCAATTTCAGGGGTCACAATCACTCTCTGCTTGCCCTTCACATCCTTTCCAAAGGTCACATAACCATCAATTTCGGTGATGATGGCGGCCTCTTTTGGCTTACGGGCTTCAAAGAGCTCAGCCACCCGAGGCAGACCTCCAGTAATGTCCCGAGTTTTTGTGGTCTCCCGGTGGATCTTGGCAATCACATCCCCCGAGTGCACTTCCTGACCATTGGAGCACATCAGCTGGGCTCCAACGGGAATCACATAGCGAGCGGGAATGGCGCGCCCAGGTAAGTTGAAGACCTCTCCATTGGCATCTTTAATAAAGACGGTGGGTTTGGAGTCAGCTCCCTTACTGTCGGTGATGACCTTGGTCGCAAATCCGGTCACCGGATCCACCTGTTCAGACATTGTGACTCCCTCTTCAATATCCTGAAAGTGAATCACTCCTGATAGGTCCGCCACAATGGGGTTAGAGTAGGGATCCCACTCGGCAAGGACATCTCCCTTTTTAACCTCTTTCCCCTCGTTAAAGTGGAGGATAGAGCCATAGACCAACTTAAAGCGCTCTCTTTCACGGCCAGAGGCATCTACAATAATGGCTTCTCCATTGCGGTTCATAACCGTGTGCTTGCCACTGCGGTTCTGCACCACCTGAACTTGCTCCAGTTTCACTGTACCTTCATGACGAATGGTGTGAACGGACTGCTCCACCGCACGGGAGGCTGTACCTCCTAAGTGGAAGGTTCTCATGGTCAACTGAGTTCCTGGCTCCCCAATGGACTGAGCTGCAATAATTCCCACAGCCTCACCCATATTGACCGTGTTCCCACGGGCCAAATCTCGACCATAACACTTCACACAGACTCCGCGACGAGTCCGACAGGTCAAGGAGGACCTGATCTTGACCATCTCAATTCCCGCTTCCTCAATACGGGCCACAATGCTCTCGTCAATCTCCTGATTGGCCTTACAAATCACTTCGTCACTGTAAGGATCAATCACATCTTCCAGAGCCGTTCGTCCAAGAATCCGGTCACCCAAGGGTTGAATCACCTCTCCGCCTTCCAGCAGGGGGCGAATCTCCATGCCATCGGTGGTGCCACAATCGATTTCAGAGACCACAATGTCCTGAGCCACATCCACCAATCGGCGAGTCAGGTAACCGGAGTTGGCTGTCTTGAGAGCTGTATCCGCCAAACCCTTTCTCGCACCGTGAGTAGAAATAAAGTACTGGAGAACCGAAAGCCCCTCGCGAAAATTCGCCGTGATGGGGGTTTCAATGATTTCACCAGAGGGCTTGGCCATCAGACCCCGCATTCCTGCCAACTGGCGAATCTGAGCCGCTGAACCCCGAGCTCCAGAGTCGGCCATAATAAAAATAGGATTGAAACTGGCGCTCTCAACGGCCTTGCCATCCACTTCAAAACTCTCTTTTTCCAGCTGACCCATCATTTCCTTGGCGATCTTGTCCCCGCACTGGGCCCAAATATCCACAACCTTATTGTAGCGCTCCCCATCCGTGATCAGGCCTTCATCATACTGCTGACGAATTTCCTGAACTTTGTTCTCGGCCTCAGCCAACATATGAGCCTTGGCCTCGGGAATATTCATATCATCCACACAGATAGAAATTCCCGCCAGCGTGGAGTATTTGAAGCCCAGGGCCATCAACTTATCCGCCAGAATCACTGTCGCCTTGGCTCCAGCTAAGCGGAAAGATTTGTCGATGATCTCTGCCAAAGACTTCTTATTCATGACCCGGTTGACAACCTCAAAGGGCACTTCTTTGGGAACCACATCAGCCAAAATGGCTCGTCCCACTGAAGTGTCTTGAGTTTTGCCGTGGATGCGGCACTTAATGGCCGCCTGAAGATCCACATGCCCCGTTTCGTGAGCATAGAGGACAGACTGAACATTGGGGAAAACTCTTCCAGTTCCCTTGGCCCCAGGGCGAACTCTAGTCATCCAGTAGCAGCCCAAAACAATATCCTGAGTGGGATTGATAATGGGTCGCCCGTTGGCCGGACTCAAAATATTATTGGTGGACATCATGAGGACACGAGTCTCGACCTGAGCCTCGATAGACAGAGGCACATGAACTGCCATTTGGTCCCCGTCAAAGTCCGCATTGAAGGCGGTACAGACAAGGGGATGAAGCTGAATGGCCTTCCCTTCATGGAGTACAGGCTCAAAGGCCTGAATGCCCAATCGGTGCAGAGTGGGGGCTCGGTTCAGCATGACGGGGTGCTCTTTCACCACATCAGAGAGTATATCCCAAACCTCTACACTTTCTTGCTCCACCAAGCGCTTGGCTTGCTTGATCGTCGAGGCAAAGCCCTGCTCCTCCAGCTTGTTGTAAACAAAGGGCTTGAACAGCTCCAAGGCCATCTTTTTAGGAAGACCACACTGATGCAGGCGAAGCTCAGGACCCACTACAATCACCGAACGACCGGAGTAATCCACTCGCTTTCCAAGGAGGTTCTGACGGAATCGCCCCTGCTTACCTTTAAGCATATCACTGAGAGAGCGCAAGGGTCGTTTGTTGGGGCCAGTGAAGGTCTTGCCTCTTCGCCCGTTGTCCAAAAGGGCATCCACAGACTCCTGAAGCATTCTCTTTTCGTTGCGAATGATGATATCGGGAGCATTGAGCTCCTGCAGCCGCTTCAAACGATTGTTCCGGTTGATCACTCGGCGATAGAGATCATTGAGGTCAGAGGTCGCAAACCGACCTCCGTCCAAGGGAACCAGAGGCCGGAGGTCTGGAGGGATTACAGGAAGCACCTCCAACATCATCCACTCAGGCTTGTTCACCGAGTTCTTAAAAGCCTCGGCCACTTTGAGACGCTTAGTCAGCTTTTTGATCTGAGCTTCGGACTTGGTTTCCTTCAGTTCCAACCGCAGCTTACGCGATAGGTACTCTGGGTCCACTTTGCGCAAGATTTCTCGGACCGCATCTCCACCCATTCCGGCTTTGAAGTTGGGTCCAAACTCGTTGAGGGCATTTTGGTAAGCCTCTTCAGACAAAATGGCCCCTTCTTCCAAAGAGGTCTCCAGAGGGTCAGTGACAATATAGGCCTCACAGTAAAGCACTCTCTCCACATCCTTGAGAGAAAGGTCCAAAAGGTTGCCGATTCGGCTTGGAAGTGAGCGCAAAAACCAAATATGGGCCACGGGTGTGGCCAACTCGATATGGCCCAAGCGCTCACGACGCACTTTAGTCTGGGTGACTTCAACGCCACATTTCTCACAAACGACCCCACGATACTTCATTCTCTTGTACTTGCCGCAGAGACATTCATAGTCCTTGATGGGACCGAAGATCTTAGCACAAAATAAGCCATCCCTCTCGGGCTTGAAAGTTCGGTAGTTGATGGTTTCAGGCTTTTTAACCTCACCAAAAGACCACTCCCGAATCATCTCTGGAGAAGCCAGAGAAATTCGAACGGCGTCAAAGGAAAGAGGATCTTTGGGTTTATCGAAAAAATTCAGTAAGTCCTTCACAGCGAGTCCCTCTCTATTATTGTTCCACCACAGTATTGTGTGGCTTCTCGGTCAAAATATCTGACTCCATCAACTCCACATTCAGAGCCAAACTCTGCAGCTCCTTCACTAAAACATTGAAGGATTCTGGCAGTCCCGGCTCAAGAACATTTTCCCCTTTGACAATGCTCTCGTACATCCGCGTGCGTCCAGCCACATCATCGGACTTAACGGTTAAGAACTCTTGCAGGGAGTAGGCAGCTCCATAGGCTTCGATGGCCCAAACCTCCATCTCTCCCAAGCGCTGACCTCCAAACTGAGCTTTTCCACCCAGAGGCTGCTGCGACACCAGAGAGTAGGGCCCAATGGAGCGAGCATGAATCTTCTCTTCCACCAAGTGGTGGAGCTTTAACATATACATAATTCCCACCGTAACGGGAGTTTGGAAGGCCTCTCCGGTGCGACCATCAAAGAGAACTGTCTGGCCACTGAGGGGCAGTTCAGCCTTCTGTAAAAGGTCTTTGACATCCACTTCCTTGGCACCATCGAACACTGGTGTGCCCACATGGATTCCATCCTTCACTCGAGTCAGCATTTTTTTCAGCGACTCCTCATCGGCAGATTGAACCTTTGCAGCGATTTCCTCATCTCCTGAGTAAGCCTCTAAAAGATCCTTTCTGGCCTCTTCCGCCCGGAAGTTTTCCAGGTGGGCCGACAGCTGCTGACCCAATCCATGAGCCGCCCATCCCAAGTGGACTTCAAGAACCTGTCCAATATTCATACGGGAGGGAACACCAAGGGGATTGAGCACCATGTCCACCGGGGTTCCATCGGCCAAGTAGGGCATATCTTCCACAGGAAGAACTTTAGAGATCACCCCCTTGTTTCCGTGACGACCAGCAAACTTATCTCCCACTTGGAGTTTACGCTTAATGGCCACATAGACTTTGACCATTTTAATAACTCCCGGAGGTAGCTCATCACCCTTTTTCAGGCGATCCACCTTTTCGTTGAACACCATTTTGACCGCATCGATTTGGTTGCGAGCAGCATCAATGATGCGATTCACCTGATACTCGAGCTCAGACTCTAAAGGAATATAGCTCAGAAGCTCAAAGGGGATACTTTCCAAATCTTCGTTGGAAATCTCCTGTCCCTTTTCGAGCAGTTTCTGTGATCCATCCTCGCTGAGCAGGACACCGGATGTGGTTTTCCCCACCAGCAGCTCCTTGAGCTTGTCGAGAGCATTGTTGCGAATGACATTCTGCTCGACCCCAAAGTCTTTCTCAAGTTTGCGACTCTTTTCCTCGATAATGGACTGAAGACGCTCATCTCGCTCAGCGCCCTCTCGACTGTATACCTGGGCATCGATAACGGTCCCAAAAACCCCAGAGGGCACTCTCAAAGAGGTGTCACGAACATCTCCGGCCTTCTCGCCAAAAATCGCCCGCAAAAGCTTCTCTTCCGGCGACAGCTGGGTCTCACCCTTGGGAGTCACTTTGCCCACCAAAATGTCCCCAGGCCGCACCTCAGCTCCGATGCGGATAATTCCACTCATGTCCAAATCGGCTAAGGCCTCTTCACCCACATTGGCAATGTCACGACTGATCTCCTCTTTTCCAAGCTTGGTGTCTCGAGCCACACACTCGAACTCCTCGATATGGACGGAAGTGTAAACATCGTCTTTAATGAGCCGCTCAGAGATCAGAATGGAGTCCTCAAAGTTGTAGCCCATCCAAGGAGTGAAGGCGACAAGGATATTCTGACCCAAAGCCAACTCTCCCAGCTCAGTGGAAGGACCATCGGCAACCACATCTCCTCGCTTGACCCGATCTCCCACCTTGACAATCGGCTTTTGGTTAAAGCAGGTGTTTTGATTGGTGCGCTGATACTTGGTCAGATTGTAAATGTCCACATTGCCACCCAGCTCTCCCCCTTTGGCTATCCGCCGGACAACAATTCGCGAGGCATCCACCTCTTCGACAATTCCTTCATTGTTACAGACCACTGAAGTTCCTGAGTCTTTGGCCACCAGCCTTTCCACACCAGTTCCCACTAAGGGGGCGCGGCTCTTCAGGAGGGGAACAGCCTGTCTTTGCATGTTTGACCCCATAAGGGCCCGGTTGGCATCGTCATGCTCCAAAAAGGGAATGAGCGAGGCCGCAATGGACACCAGCTGACTGGGGCTCACATCCATTAAAGACACCTTGTCTTTTTCCACCACCTCATATTCACCATTGTAGCGAACAGTCACATTGTCAGCGATGATTTTGTTCTTGGCCACATCCTTGCCCGCTTGAGCAATGTAGTGCCCAGACTCTTCCAGAGCGGACATATACTTAATGTCCTCATTCACATCCCCGGAGGTGATATGACGATAGGGAGTCTCAATAAATCCATAGTCGTTAATCCGGGCAAAAGTGGCCAGAGAGGCAATCAGTCCAATATTGGGCCCTTCCGGAGTCTCAATAGGACAAATCCGACCATAGTGAGTGGGGTGCACATCCCGAACCTCAAAGCCGGCTCGATCTCGAGTCAGACCACCCGGGCCAAGAGCGGAAAGCCGGCGCTTATGGGTGATCTCGGAAAGGGGGTTGGTCTGATCCATAAATTGGGAAAGCTGGCTAGAGCCAAAGAACTCCTTCACCACTGCATTGACCGGCTTTGCGTTCACCAGATCGTGAGGCATCATGGTCTCCACATCCTGCAGGCTCATCCTCTCTCGGATCGCCCTTTCCATGCGGACCAAACCAATGCGATATTGGTTTTCCAAAAGTTCACCCACGGAGCGAACCCTTCGATTCCCCAAGTGGTCAATATCATCCACTTGACCCTGGCCATTTTTCAACTCCACCAAGGTGCGAACAACCGCCAGGATGTCCTTCTCTGTGAGTGTCCTGTGCTCTACGGGACACTCTTCAAAGGAAATCCCAAAGCGGTGGTTAATCTTAAGACGACCCACTTCACTTAAATCATAGGTTTCGGGGTCAAAAAAGAGTCTTTGAAAGAACGCGGTGGCGGCCTCTTCAGTGGGCGGCTCCCCTGGTCGCAAGCGCTTATAGATCTCAATGAGAGACTCCTCTTTAGTGGTCACCTTGTCCACCAAAAGGGTGTTGCGAAGGTAAGGACCTACGGCCAAACCATCAAAGAAAATAACCTTGAACTCGTGAATCCCTGCCTCAACAGAACGATTGATAATATCGACTGAAAGTTCTGAGTTGGCATCGGCAATGATCTCCCCGGTGGACTCGTCAATCAGGGGTTTAGCTAAAACCTTCCCTTCGAGATCCTCTTTGGCCAGTTCAATCTCAGTCAGCCCCAGAGTCTTAACCTTCTTGACAGCCGCTCGGGTGATACGACGACCCGCCTTAACAATCACCTCCCCAGTGGAGGGGTCGGCAATATCGGAAAGGGCTCTCTGCCCAGCCATGCGGTCGATCTCAATGCTGCGGAAAATTTTTCCATCCTTATCCACCCGGACTGTGTCCAAATAGTAAAAGTGCTCCAACAGAGCCTCGGTGGAGTAACCTAAAGCCTTGAGTAATATTGTCGCTGGAAACTTTCTGCGCCGATCGATTCTCACATAGACCAAATCTTTTTGATCGAACTCAAAATCCAACCATGAGCCACGGTAGGGAATCACCCGTGCTGAGTAAATCAGCTTTCCGCTGGCGTGGTTTCGTCCCCCATCATGATCAAAAAAGACACCCGGCGAGCGATGCAGCTGACTGACCACAACGCGCTCTGTTCCGTTGATGATAAAAGAGCCATTGGCGGTCATGAGAGGAATTTCACCCAGATAAACCTCTTGCTCTTTTACATCCCGCACACTGCGAGCCTCTGTCTCTTCATCCACATCAAACACAATCAACCGCAGAGTCACCTTTATGGGGGCGGCATAGGTCATACCCCGCTGACGACACTCGTCCACATCATATTTAGCGGGCTCTAAAACATAACTGACAAACTCCAAGCTGGAGGTGTTGTTAAAGTCGGAAATAGGAAAGACCGACTTAAAAACCCCTTGAAGTCCTGTATCCGGACGACGGTCAGGATCCATATCTCTCTGCAAAAAAGCCTCGTATGACTTTTTTTGCAATTCAATCAAATTGGGAATTTCAATGAGGTGTTTGGTCTTAGCAAAGCTTTTTCGTAAGCGAATATTTGAGGCGGTCACAGGAGTGCTGCTCATCCTATCTCCTTATCTACACAGATAATCCAAAGAGCGAAAGCCCACTGCGGGCTTTCGCCAATTTTTGCCGAATACTAAAGTCTGCTAGAAATCAATTACTTGACCTCTACGGTGGCTCCCGCTTTGGTGAGAGCCTCTTTCATTTTTTCAGCTTCTTCCTTGCTCACCGCCTCTTTTACGGGCTTGGGGGCTCCCTCAACAAGGTCTTTGGCTTCTTTGAGTCCCAGTCCGGTGAGAGCGCGAACTTCTTTGATCACATTGATCTTGTTAGCGCCAGCTGAAGCCAGAATCACATCAAACTCGGTTTTTTCTTCAGCGGGGGCAGCGCCGGCACCCGGACCCATGGCCATTCCAGCAACGGCCACAGGAGCGGCCGCAGTGACTCCCCACTTTTCCTCAAGCTCTTTAATCATTTCAGCGAGCTCGATAACGGGCATAGAAGACAAGAAATTGACAACTTCTTCTTTGTTTAAAGACATTTTTAAATCCTCCGGTAGTTAGCGACAGATGACTGTCTAAATAGTTATTGTTAAAGTTACTGTTGTTCTTGTTTTTGTCTGTAGGCATCCAGGACACGAGCAAAACCTTGGGGAACCGCCTGCAAGGTGCCCACGAACTTGGACATGGGAGCTTGGAGAACAGCCAATAGCTGAGCTCTCAACTCATCCTTGCCCGGAAGCGTGGCCAAGACCTTGATCTTAGCTTCATCCAATGCTTTGCCATCCATCACTCCCGTTTTGACCTGCAGCTGTTCGATCTCCTTGGAGAACTCAGACAGGGCTTTGGCGGGAGCGCTGGCATCCTCGTAAGCGAACACAATGGCATTAGTACCCACAAAATCTGCAGAAATGGCCGATTCCATCTCCGGGTAGTTTTTGAGGGCCTGTTTAGCCAAGGTGTTGCGCACCACTCTCATCTCTGAATTGAGAGGACTCAAAGTTTTGCGCAATTTGGTGACTTCTTCCACATCCATACCTTTGAAGTCGACCAAAAAAGCGGCCTTTGCTCGTCCAAACTTATCAGAGAGGGTAGCGACCTCTTCGACCTTTCTCGCTTTTGTCATCATAGGCGAGACACCTCCTCTTTAGGGTTTGACCGCGATGCAGTCTGGGAAAAGAGGAGTTTGATCCTTAAACAGCACTTCTCTTGCCCGTCTCGGTAGGCCCTTCTCAGCGGAAGAATTAAACTTTTCATCTTAAGCACCTACTGTCTCTGACCGCGATTGATTCCATCCACCACAGATGCAAAATTACATCTGGGCAGCACTTCCAATATCCAAGCGAATCCCCGGCCCCATGGTGGAGGACAGAGAAATTCCACGTACATAGACTCCCTTACTGGAAGCCGGTTTAGCCTTCACCACGGTGCCAAGAAAAGCCTGATAGTTTTCCTTCAGTTTCTCCACACCCATAGATTTGCGGCCGATGGTGGCGTGAACAATTCCCGCCTTATCCACCCGAAAATCTAATTTTCCCTTTTTTTCTGTGGTCACAGCCTGGCCCACATTCATGGTGACCGTACCAACCTTGGGGTTTGGCATCATCCCACGGGGCCCGAGAATCTTTGCCACCTTAGAGACAGTGGCCATCATATCTGGAGTGGCCAGAGCCTTATCAAAATCGAGCCAACCACCTTGGATTTTCTCGACCAGATCATCGGCTCCCACATAATCAGCCCCAGCTTCTTTGGCCTCCTGCTCTTTTGGGCCCTTTGCAAAGACCACCACGCGAACACTTTTGCCTAGACCATGGGGAAGAGCCACAGCCCCTCGCACCTGTTGATCGCTTTGCTTGGGATCCACTCCCAAATTCACCGCCACATCCACAGCCTCATCAAACTTGGCAGAGGCGGTTTCCATCAAAATCTGAAAGGCCTCGTCCATTGCGTAGCGCTTGGAACGATCCACTTTTTCTCCGGAAGCCTTCATTCGTTTTCCTTTATAAGCCATAAACCACCCCTTTACTGAACTTCCAGTCCCATGCTGCGGGCTGTACCCACAACTTGAGACAAAGCGGACTCTACGGAGTCACAGTTCAAATCTGGCAACTTGAGCTTGGCGATCTCCTCGCACTGAGCCTTTGTCACTTTACCGACCTTATCTTTTTGCGGCATCTTAGAACCGCTTGTGATTTTGGCGGCCTTTTTGAGCAAAACCGACACAGGAGGCGTCTTGGTGATAAAGGTAAACGAACGGTCCTGATAAACAGTAATGATCACAGGAACGATGGTATCCCCATCTTTCTGTGTCTTCGCATTGAACTGCTTACAGAACTCCATAATGTTTACCCCATGTTGACCGAGCGCCGGTCCAACGGGAGGCGCTGGATTGGCCTT
>SKLV01000039.1 GCA_007121385.1 Bdellovibrionales bacterium | reverse complement strand
TGGCCTCTAGCTCTAGAGCCAAAGAGATAAATTCGATCAGGGTGAAACTCCTTTTCGAGTCTCTTTAGGATTTCGCTTAACTGAGTGTCATTTGTATGCATGGCCTGAACATAACTTAAGTGGAAGGCAGATCAAAGACAAACAATGGTGCCAGGCCCTGTTTGGATATGCGGCGAGCCATTTTAAAAATGCGGGCTCCTCTATTTGGACCCTCAGTTCCTGAGCGCCTGAGTTCCTGACTCCAGCCCTTAGAGAGACAGTGCGCATTTGAGCTTCAAAACCGCTCGCAGAGGTGAGTGAGCTGGAGAAGAAGCTACTGGTCGGCCTCCGCCTCAGAGGGCCCAGTATCCGATTTTATGTTGGGTGCAAATCTTGATTTCAAATCCCGGTTGTAGATTTTTGCTGTCTTTTGCATCTGCGAAAACTGATAAAATGAAGATATGTAGAATACTCCCATCGCTGACCAGAAGATGGGTCTTGAGGAAAAAGGCCCCTCAAGGTGGCTACGGGGGAAACCTCATTGATCATGGGTTTCAAGGACTCAGACCAATAAACTCCTTTGCGGCCCTCAGGGCTCATCTCAAAAGCCTTTTGTCTTTGGAGCCAGTAGCTCTCTGTAAAGCTATATCTCTCCACTTCATTTTTCGCATCCTCTCCTCTTAAAGAGAAGTCAGGCCCAGACCCCTTATAGTGGGTGGCGCAGCCACTCAAAAGAATGAGTAGCAAAGGCAATAGAAGTGGTGTTGGTCGAAAAGTAGACAAGGGCCATTTCAATGGCTGTCTTCAAGAGTTTTTAAAGGTCATGGGCAGCCTCGGAAGGTGCATTCACCGTAATTGGAACATCCATGAATATTACAAGACCCCACTGAGCTGTCCCAGCACCCATGAAAATTGCAGGTGCCCCCGGAGTAGCCTGAAGTGCAGGGTGGGCATCCGTGGAAAGTGCAGGTGCCGCAGCGGGAGCAGCCATGAATATTGCAGTTTGCCACCTCAGGCTCGGGTTTTCCGCAGGTGACTCTGATTCCGTTGAGGGTGACAGATTGGCCGTTGGTCAATTGGACTTCAGTCACTTTTCCCCGGTGATCTCGGGAAGCAAATTGAAATAGGGTTTCTGCCTGGGCTTCAAAAACGAAGCCTAAAATAAAGACCATTGCGATTACAAATTTCATAGTTAACCCCTTTTGGAACAGGTAGTTAGCAGGAGTTAGAATGTCGCGTCAAAACCTTCTTTTGGCTGTGAAATATTAACACTTCCTCTTTAGGGTCTTAAGACCCCTTGATTGGAGAGGAGGTCAAGAGCCTCACTAGGCCCCCTTTGTTTGCGAAGCCCTTCATAAGCCGGCCCTGCAATAATGGACCTTATCACGGAATTCGTCAGTCAAGTCCGATTATTTACTTTCCAGGCGGGGGCAGGTTTCGGAGAAGTTCTCTTTGAGAATCACTTGGCCTTCAGGGTCCTGCCAGAGGGAGTGCCCTTCGATGTGAAGGCCCTCTTTGGTGGGCTCCACTGAAAAATGGAGTTGGCTGTATCCGATGAGCTCGCCCTCAACAAAATCTATGTACCTCATTTTGGTGTAGAGCTTGTTGTCTCGGCAGGAGAGGGTTCTCTCCCAGCGACTCTGCAGGAGAAGGTCATTGTCTTGCAGGAGTTCTTCGCCCTTTTGAGTGAGCCCATTGGCCTCAAGGGAATCGTAATCCAATTGGGGGTGAAGGAGGTAGAGGACTCCACCTGAGGTTAACTGCTGATCCACGCGAATTTTTTCCGTCAGGAGATCTCCGCTGGAATCAAAAAAACTGCAGGAGTAAGTGCCTCTGAGGTCAGGGCACTCATTAGGGATGTGGGTCTCTTGGGCCCAAGCCAGAGAGCCGAGTCCAGCGAAGAGAAGAAATGAAAGGAATGGCCAAGCTCTTGATTTCACCGATCAGGTCCTTTTTGAAAGATACGACCCCATTTTAGCGGCAAATGACCTTGGGCGGCAGGTTTTTAAGGAAATGTGAAAAAAAGACTCAAAAACTGCTGTCGAGGGCTCTAGGAGAAGGGAACAAGGGACCCTGTTTCCCGAGTCCCTTGCTCTGAATTTAGCGGATTACTGGCACCCTCCGTAGAGGGCGCCCAAACTGTTACCGTCATTTGACATGGGCACCACCTCCTTCCCGACTTGAGAAAGTCTAAGATCAGTATACTAGGCTTCGGAAGGGGAGGCAAAATTTTAAAAAATGTGGCTTAAGCCAGGAAAAAGGCCACATAAAAGCCTATACCCCACAGGGCCATAGAGAAAAGTGTAACAAAAAAGGAAACTTTGCGCCCAATAAGGCAGGCCCTGCGCTGTATGGGATCTATGGGGCAGGGCCAATTGCGAGAACGCCACACCATAAAACCAGCCAGGCTGAGCATTAAAAAGGAGCCCCCAAAGACCCACTCCTTGTGCATGGAGAGAGTGATCAGCCAGGGCATGCTGCTGGTGAGGCCCACCACAGTGGCCCCAAAACCCAGGGCCACCAACAGGGCGGGCAGAGCGCAACAGACTAGAGTGGATAAGGAGCCAAATAGGCTTAAGAAGGGCAGGCCCACTTCTCGCCATGAGGCCTTTGGGAGATCCGGGGTCAATTTGGCCATGGCTCCTCCTTTATGACTACTCTGTGCGCTGAGCATCGACACTGTACCCGGCCGCCTTTAAAAGGGAGGCAATGCGTTGGTCGTCCATTCTCTGGCCGGGTTTAAAACGCAAAGTCACTTGATGGTTGGAGAGATCCACAGCGATATTTTCAATCTCAGGTTCTCCGCTAAAGCGGCGCTCAATGCCCTGGGCGCAAAAGGCACAGACCATTCCTTTTACAAAAACTGTTTTTTCTTGGGCCTCAGTCGAAGTCACCTTCTGAGCTTCTGTTTTAGCCGCTTCAGAACCTTCCGCCCTAACCGGACTGCTCAAAGAAAAGGCCCCGCTCAAAGCTAAGCTGGCCACAAGTAAAGTTATGTATTTCATGGAAAAACCTCCTTCAATTAAATATGCAGCATAAAGTTAAACAAAAATCCATTTCCCTTTAGGCTTCTTCCCAGCTCCCAAAGGGCATTGCGGTAGTAAAAGCGCAGTAGGGGAGTGACCTCCACCGACTCCTGGTTGACCTGCATGGCCTGCACAATAAACCAGGTGTTCAGTTCAGTAAATTCGCCCAAGTAGGGAGCAAAGCCCGCCCTTACTTTTTTCATCTCAATGTCTGAAATGGGGCTGGGGTCACTGTCGCGGCTCTGACGAAAGTAGCGGCTGTAGGCCGCAGCCACATAAAATCTCCGGTCCTCCCAATCCAGGTCCACTTCTGCGAAGCTGACAGGCCGGGAATCAAGACCTTGAGAAAACTCCTGCCCCTGAGCTAAGGACACATAGAGGTTGCCTTGGGAAGTGGGCTGATTCCAGCGCTTAAGTAGAGTGTTGACTCCAGCGGCGGCCACTTCAAACTCCAGATTTTCACTCTCCAGGTTGATCTGGCCATAGTGAAGAGCCGGAGCCAGCCAGTAGCGATGGGAGTAGGTCACCATGATGTGTTGGGACATCGAGGTGCTCTCATGGATCAGGGACCAGGCTCCCTGAAAGCTGGTGGGGTGAGCTCCTGCAAGAGGAGTTATCCCTAAGTAAAACAAAAGAAGCCCCAATCCGGAAAATAACTTGTGCCTTTTCATACCCCTTTTTAGACTGGGGCCCTTAAACTTGTGACAACATTTTTGGATTTTTTTTGTCAGATCAAAATAACCCCTCCCTTGAAGAGCTCTTTGTTCGCTACAGCCAGGATCAGCTGGAGGCCTTTGACCTTATATATAAAGAGGTGGCCCCCGGCCTGGAGCGCTATTTGCGTCGCCGTCTCAAATTGGACCAGGAGGTGCAGGAGGTCTTGCAGCAGGTTTTTTTGCGCCTGCATAGATATAGATATCGATACAATTCCAAATACTTAGCTTGGCAATGGGTCTTTGTCGTGGCCCGCTCTGAGCTCCTGGCCTTTTGTCGCAGTCAGGCAAAGGCGGCTCAGACCCTCGGCTTTGAGGACCTGGGAGCAGATATTTTTTCTGCCGACCCGTCACAAAATTCGGACTCTGTGTCTAATACAGGAATAAGTGGTGAACTTCTTCAGGCCTTAGAGCAGGAGACTGATGGGGCCACTTGGGAGCTGCTGCAAAAGAAGTATATTGAAGAGCAGACCTACAGTGAAATCGCCCAGGCTTTGGGAGTGAGTGAAGAGAGCCTCCGGCAGAAGTTGAGCCGGGCTTTGAGGCGCCTCAGAAAGCGCTTGAGGGTTCAGGGGTCCCATTGAAGAGGGCTTTCTTAAATGATTTTTGGAGTGATAAGAGCTTATGGCAGAGCAAAATGAAAAGCAGAAATTAAAGTCAAAAGATAAGGTGCTTCTACAAAGAGAGGCCACTGACTTTTTGCGCGAGCTCCAAGGCTCTGACTCTCGACTAGGACCTGCGGCCCAAAGACTGCGTGAGGGTCTACTGCAAAAGGTGGCGCGCCAGTTGAATCCCTCCTCGCTTGAGGTGGGAGCTTGGCTGCTAGGGGTTCACTTGGTGGCCTCGGCCATATCGCTCTCCATTTGTGAGCAGTTTGGCCTTCGCTTTCTGGGGCAGGGGCACGGTTTAATGGCGCTCTTTATGCACTTGGGCATGGTGGGCTGCTTTGTGGCCTGTGGGGCCTTTTATCTCAGTGGCACCATTTTAATGTCTTGGCTAGTCCTGTCCCGCCCCCAGTGGCGGCGGATTCATCAGCATTATGGGGCTTACTTTTTGGGCTTGGCCTTGGCTTCCTTGGTTCTCTTTCTGGTGCTGCAGGGTCAGGTGGACTTGATCTTGGCCACTGCTTGGCTGATTGGGGCCACCGGGTCAGCCTATCTGATTCGCTTCGCTCTTGCCGGGGACAAAGGTCTTGGTCTTAAAACTCATTGACACTGATTGAGGCAAAAAACTAGGCTTAACTCAAAGGTCGTACTCAACCAAGAAATCACCTAAAAGGAGAACATCCCATGACAAAGAGCCTCAGTTTGGCGGCCATCGTTTTGGCTACATCTATTTTTTCCACCACCGCTTTTGGTCGCAATGTTTGGCGGGAGTGTGGTATCGGCGGAATGCTTTTTAGTAGTCCGGACTACGCATGGGCGGCCATCATTTCCAATGTGACCTGGGACATGGGAACAACAGCAACCAGCTCAGCCGTGACCTCTCCTGACTTGTGTGAGGGCTCTAAGGCTTCTGCAGCCCAATTTATTTACCAGAATTATGCTGTTTTGGAAGAGGAGACCGCTGCTGGCCAGGGGGTTCACTTGAGTGCAGTTTTAGGGGTTTTGAACTGCCACTCCCAATCCCATGAGGCCGTCGTGGGTCAGGTTCGCTCTGGTTTGCTTGATTTAGTGAGTCAGCCTCAGTATGGAGAGAAAACCACGAATCAAAAGGCCGAAGACTATTACAATTTGTTGATTCAGGCCCTTGAGTCTGGTTTTTCTTCTGAATGCCGCCTGAGTTAAGTTGTAGTTTAATTTTAAGAAAAAAAAAGAAAGGCTTGCCTGGAAATCAAAAGGCGAGCCTTTTTTTATTGAGACCCATTTTAGGTCTAATTTTGACTTTGCTGGCTCTGCCCGCTGGGTCTGCAGCTGGGGGTGCGGATGCTGAGGCCCTGAGTACAAAGGCCTCCGCCTGGGAGTGGGCTGAGACCGAGAAGCTTTACCTACATCCGACCTGGCTGAATCTTCATCGCTATAAAAAAAGCCTATGGAGGCCAAGGTGGAGCAGTGATGTGAGCAGTCCTGAGTTTTTTGTCTCTTTGCAGGGGAGAGGGTCTCCTAAAGCCGAGATGCAAGAGTTCCTACTTCAGGTGCTTTCAAAAGCTGGGAAGGAAGAGAAGGATAGGGAAGTCAGTTCTCGAGTGGAGTGTCGATTTCCGGCTCGATTTAAGTGGCTGAGAGAGCAATTGCCTAAGGACTTAAAAAGCCAAATGAACTTTTCTCTAGAGGAGGAATGTCCTCTCTACCGCAGATGGCGCCTCGATGGCCAGGTGGAATCGATCAGTCTTGTTTTTGCTACGGGCTACTTTGGAAATCCGGCCTCTTACTTTGGGCATCCCTTGCTGAAATTCAATGCGCAACAGCAGGAGGAGGAGGATTTTGTAAAAGGGCTATTGGATGTCTCGTTGAACTATGGGGCGATGACGCCCCTAGGGGAAAATCCCATTTCCTATGTTCTTAAAGGACTTTTGGGCGGATATAGAGCCTCATTTAGTCATATTCACTATTTTTATCATCAGCACAACTATTCTGAAACCGAGCTGAGAGACCTCTGGGAGTACCGGTTGAATTTACCAGCCGCCGATGTGGAGTTTATTGTCGATCATTCATTTGAACTTTTGGGGCAAAGTCTGCCCTATTTCTTTTTTTCGGATAACTGCGCCTTTCGTATGGCTGAACTGCTGGACATGGTTTTACCCGAGCCCATATTAAATCCCCATCTTCCCTACGCCATCCCCACTTCACTTTTTCAACGATTAGTTGAGAGGGAAAATCGCGCCGGCGAAGCGTTGGTGTCAGAGGTTAACTATTGGCCCTCTCGTCAGCGGCGTATGGCCCAATCGTATCTAGCCTTGGGGCCACAAGAGAGGGCCGATGTCCTAAAGGTGGCCAGACGCCCGCAGAAATTGAGCCAAGTGCTAACTTCAGAGAGGGAGGCTGCGGAGCAGGCTCCGGTTTTGGAGTCTTTGCTGGAGTACTTTTCTTTTCGCGATCTGCAAGATGGCCCCTCACCCCTTCGTCAGGAGGCTCGAAGACAGATTCTTTTGGAAAGGCTCAAGCTGCCCTCAAGACAGGAGTTTTTGCAAGACCAGCCAAGGAGCTCTTTGAATGGCGCCATTCCTCCGCATAAGGGACAAAGGCCTATGCAGCTGAGTTTTGGAGTTGGAAGGAGTTTAAAAGAGGGCTCTGAGGTTGTGGAGCTCTCCTTTCGCCCAGCTCTCTATGACCAGCTGTCCTTGCCGGTGGCAGCTCCTCCAGGCTCAGAGTTGGCTTTGGGGGAAGTTCAACTGGTCTATCAGGAGGGCCAAAGGCTCAGGCTCCAGAGTTTTGATATTTTTTCCATTAGCACCTTGAATATTGGGCTGACCAATTTGCCCGGGGATGGAAATTGGGCTTGGAGAATGCGCTTAGGTTTTTGGTCAAGAGATTTGGCCTGCGAGACCTGTTTAGTGGGGGGTATAGAGGGAGGAGTGGGTCGAGCCTGGAGCTTGGCCAGTGGTCTGAATTTTCATGCTCTGCTGAAGGCCCGGATTCAAAGTGGTGGCGGAGGAGAATATCAATTTTTACCAGGGCCTTTGGTGGGATTTCTTTTTGAGCCGACGACTTCCTGGCGTAACCGCATTCAGTTTCATTACCGCATGGATTTGAGTTCAATGGACAAGGCTTATCCTGTAATCGATTTGGAGAGCCGATGGGGGAGAAGCCCCCACTGGGATTTTGGCTTGAGATACAGGCAAGAGGTGGAGCGTCGGCTGAGCTTTTTTGTATCCCACTATTGGTGAGAGTTCAAGTCAGTCGCTCACTGTTTTTCGTCCTCTTCAATTTGCTGCAGCACTTGTTCCAGTTCAAGGTAGGATTTTTCGCTGGCCAGCTGAAGCTGACCAATCCGCTGATAGAGCTTTTGGATTTCCTCTCCCGGCTGACCCTCGCCAATGGCTTTTAATACCTGCTTTTGCAGTTCTTCCAGCTCCGACTCAGACTGTTGAATGCTTTGCTCTAGGCGCTCTTGACTTTGCTTCAGGGGCTTGAGTATTTGTGAGCGCCTCTGGACCTCTTGCGCCCGCTCTTGGCGAGAGGCTTTGGCTGGGTTGGATTTGGAGCCCTTCTTGCCCTTGCGTCCCTCTTCTTCTTCCCAGCCAATTTTTTCCAGGAACTCGTCGTAGTTGCCACGAAAAAAGAGAGTTTCGCCGCCTTGAAAAACAATAAGGGCTGTGGCCAGCCGGCGAAGCATGTCCTCGTTGTGGGTGACAATGATCGCAGCACCAGGAAACACAGAGAGCTCATTGGTCAATGCCTCAATGGACTCCATGTCCAAGTGATTCGTGGGCTCATCTAAAAAGAGAGCATTGTTCTTGTGGGCGAGAATTTTGCCCAGTAACACTCTTCCCTGCTCCCCTCCGGAGAGAACTCCAATCTTTTTGTCTGCGTCTTCTCCCGAAAACATCATGGCCCCACAGATGGCGCGCACAGCGGTGCGGTCCAGCTCCAGATTGGCCTTTTCAATCTCTTCCGCCACCGAGCTCTTAGGGTCTAAATCCTTGCGATGGGTCTGTTGGTAGTAGCCAATCTCCGTACTGGGGTGTTTTTGGATGTGTCCGCTTTGAGGAGTAAGGTGACCGGCCAGAACATTCAGCAGAGTGGACTTGCCTTTGCCGTTTTTGCCAATAACGCCAATGCAGTCCTCGGCTTTGAGCTCAAAATTCAAGCCAGAAAAAAGGGGCTGGTCCGGCTGATAGCCAAAGCTCAAGTTCTCGACTCGCATCAAGGTCTTGGCGGGGGTGTCTAGATAATTAAAGCGAAAGCCCAACATCTGCTCGGCAGAGAGTTCGTCCAAAGCTCCCAGTTTTTCCATGCGCTTGAGCACCGACTGGGCCTGGGTGGACTTAGAGGCCTTGGCGCGAAAGCGGTCCACAAATTGCTGCATTTGCTTGAGCTTGGACTCGCGATTGAGCCGGGTCTTTTCGTAGATCTCCTCGTTGGCGGCCACAGTCTCGTAGTACTTCTCGGTGGAGCCTTTGACTTTGAGGAGCTGGCCTCGGTGCAGTCCCATGGTGTGAGTGGTCACCGAGTCCATAAAGTCCCG
>SKLV01000083.1 GCA_007121385.1 Bdellovibrionales bacterium | reverse complement strand
CCGGCCCTCAGCCCTTTAAGTCCCGCTGGCCACCCGGAGACCTCTCAAGCCCAGCTCCTCAGCAGCAATGGCCCCTATCAGGTGGAGGAGTGGAGCTTAAGAAAAGGCATTCGCTTAAGCCCTAACCCCCACTATCACCGCGGTAACCCCTCAAGACCTGACGTGGAGATCCTCTTTGTGGAGGACGATCACACCGCTCGCCGACTCTACGATCATGGTCGCCTGAATTTCTTGCGTCGCTTGGTCACCTCAGACATCCCCCAAAGCCGCCAACGCCCCGACTTCCATCAGGTTCCCTTAGCCCGCTTTGACTACATCGGCTTTGGCCCCCAACTTAAAGATCACCCTCAGCTGCGCCAGGCCCTGGCTCAAGCTTTAAACTACCCTCAACTCAAAGACCTCTACCAAGCCCTAGGCCTGCCCGGCTGCCCAGGACTGCCCTCTTCCTACATGGCCCAAATTCCCTGCCACAGCCACTCCCCCAGCGAGGCCTTAAAAGCCCTGGCCCTGGCCCAGGAAGCCGCCCAAGGCCAGGGAGGGCTCCCCTCTCTGGAACTTCACTTTAGTCAACTGGGGGGGGATGATGTGGCCAAGGGCATGGAATGGATGCAAAACCAATGGAAGAGGCATCTCCAGTTGGAAGTGGAGTTGCGGCCGGTGGAGCAGGGCATGTTTGTGCAGAGCTTGCGCCATCATCCCCCACCTCTTTTTCGTCGAGGAGTGCCCTTGGACCGCCCCACCTGTCTGTCCGCCCTTGAGATCTTTCACAGTGAGCACAGAGAAAACCTGATTGGCCTCAAGAGTGCCCACTACGACTCTTTGATCTCCCAACTGGCCCGAGAGCAGCAGCCTGAAGGCCGCCAAGAGCTCTGCAGCCAAGCCTTGAGCTATCTGATCCATGGGCACTGGCTGATTCCCCTCGGCGAAATTCACTTTAGCATGCTGGTGGACAGGAATTTTACCGGCTGGAAGATCAATGAACTCAACCAATTGGACTTAAAAGATCTTGTTTTTCGCAAAGCATTATAAATTCACCCCCTAAAGGCTTTGGTCTAGCTGCCGATAAGAGAACAAATTCAAAGGAAGAAGGAGTTCAAAGATGGCCAAAGACAAAAGCGCCCCCTCAGCCAATGCCAACCCCAGCAATGTGGTGGCTCTGCCCACTCGCTGTCCCGTGGACGGCTGCGGAAAGAAGCCCAGCCGTATGCACTTTTGTGACGAACATTTTCAGTGGTTTAAGATGGGCTTGGTGAACCGCAAGGGGGAAAAGCCTAAAGATTTTGATAAAAAATATCAGGCCTACCTGCGCAAGCTGGAAAAGGCCGCCTAGAGCATTTGAAAGACCCCTTTGAATCTGCTATCTCAAAGGGGCTATGAGCAAAAAAAAATTCTGTCTGATCACGGGAGCCGGTAGCGGCATTGGCCAAGCGGCAGCCCAAAAGTTTTCTGAATCCGGCTATGAGCTCATTCTTGTGGGCCGAAGCCGAGAAAAACTCAAGGCCACAGCTCATGAATTGAAAGGCCCCTCTTATCCCTTGGCCTGCGATCTGGCCCAAGGCGAGCAGGTGGAACAGCTGGGCCAACAAGTGCTCCACCTCCTCAAGGACTCTCAAGGCCATCTGAAAGTGCTGGTGAACAATGCAGGAGTCTTTGACCGCACCTCTTTTTTACAGAGTTCTGACGAGTACTGGCAGCACCACTTTCAAAACAACCTGATGAGTGCGGTGCGCCTGACAAGGGCCCTTTTTGAGCCCCTCAAAGAGGCTCAAGCCCATGTGCTCAATGTGAGCTCCACTCTGGGACTCCGGCCCGTGGCCGAGACCTCCGCCTACTCGGCCATGAAGGCGGCCATGGTCAATTGGACTCAATCTCTGGCTTTAGAGTGGGCTCCCCACCAGATCCGCGTCAATGCTCTGGCCCCTGGACTTATTGAAACCCCCATGCATCAGCACTTACTGGTGCAGCCCGAGATCAAGGCGCAAATGCAAGAACTCCAACCCCTGAAGCGGATGGGTCGCCCGCAAGAGATTGCCGAGGCCATTTATTTTCTCTGCAGCCCGGCCTCGGAGTGGACCACAGGCTCCGTATTGAGTGTGGATGGAGGCATTCACCTATGACTTCTCTGCCTTGGGCCCGCTTGGCCCGTCGAACTCACTTTAGCTGCGGACACAGGTACTATAGCCCTCAGATGAGTGAGGAGGAGAACCGCAAGACCTTTGGCCTCTGCTACAGTGAGCACGGCCATGGGCACAACTATGTGCTGGAGGCCTACCTGCTGGGCCCCATTGATCCCGTCACCGGAATGGTGATCAACTTAATGCAAGTGGATGAGATTCTAAAAAAAGTGACTTCTGAGCTGGATCACCGCCACCTCAACTTTGATGTGCCGGCCTTTGCCGAGCAAGTGCCCACCACCGAAAATATTGCCCGCTATTGCTATGGCCGCGTCCTTGAGGAGCTCAACCAGCTACAGAGCCCGGTTCAGCTCAGCTCTGTCCGCCTCTATGAAAACGAGGATCTATGGGTGGACTATGGCCAACTTTAATCCACCCTTGACTTGCCAGCTCACCACTCGCTATAGGCTTTCGGCCCTTCACCTCTTGGCCCGCCCCGAGCTGAGCCCTGAGCAAAACGCCCAGCACTTTGTTCACTGTGGTAAACTCCACGGCCACGAGTACGGCCTGGAGGTGACTTGGGAGGCCGAAATTGACCCCCGCTCTGGCCTTTGTGTGCAGAGGGAAAAACTCAATGACTTAGTCGAGGAGAAAATCCTTAAAGTCTTTCATAAACAAAAGCTCAACGACATTGTGAGCAACACCTCAGGCGAGTTTTTAGCGCGGGAGTTTTTGACTCGTCTTATACGGGAGGAGAGAGGCCATAGCGTGGTGCAAGTGGCCCTGCAAGAGACCCATAAAAATCGCTTTCTGTGCCGCAAAGAGGATTTGGAAAAGTAGAAGCCTGGGTCAAAAAAAGCGGCTCTACTGGAGTGGCTTAGGTCGGCCCGAAGACAAGGAGATAGACAAAGACAGCAATCACTCCAACGACTCCAGAAAAGAATAAAGTCAGCTGTAGAATCTCAAGCTGTCTAAACATTTTTTTCATAAACGTTCCTTCTAAGGTTGAACTCACTTGCCACTGATCTCAGTTTACTGGGCAACTCTGTAAATTAAAATTTTATTATCCTACGGTCTCAACTCAAGACGGATTTTGGAGGAATTTTGTCTCGCTCTGAGAAGCTCTTGCCAGAAAGGTAACTTAAACCTAGATTGGCGGACCTATGACCAGCAGAAAAAAACCTCCCCTCAAACCCCCGCTGCGGCAGCCAAAAGCGAGCTCTCCTTCCCCCCGGCCCGCCACTTGGCCTGGGGATCCGGTGCGCCTGTCCAAGCTGATGGCGGAACAGGGCTTGGCCTCCCGGCGGGAGGCCGATCAGCTCATTGCCTCAGGAGTGGTCAAAGTGGATGGCCAGGTGGTGCAGACCTTGGGGACCAAGGTCTCTCCCACTGCGCGAATTGAACTGCTCAAAGCCGGACAGAGACATATGGATCAGCAGGTGACCTTTGTCCTCAATAAGCCGGTGGGGTTTGTCTCGGCTCAGGCGGAAAAAGGCTATCGACCGGCCATAGAGCTTTTGCGCCCAGAAAACCAGTCCACCACTGACCGACAAAAACCTCTGCACCGGGAGCACTTGCGGGGTTTGGCCCCCGCCGGCCGGCTGGACATTGACTCCCAGGGGCTTTTACTCCTCACCCAAGATGGCCGCCTGGCCCGCCAAATCATCGGCCCTAAATCCCAACTGGAAAAGGAGTATTTGGTGCGAGTGGAGGGAGAGGTGACCGAGGCCAAGCTCCGACGGCTGCGCTTTGGCCTGAGTCTTGACGGCCAAGCCTTAAAGCGGGCCCGAGTGGAAGTCCTCAACCCTGAACAGCTACGCATGGTGCTCACCGAGGGCAAGAAGCGCCAAATCCGCCGGATGTGCGAGCTGGTGGATTTAAAAGTGGTGGGCCTCAAAAGGGTGCGAATTGGTGGCCTTCTTTTGGGCCGCTTGCCTGAGGGGCAGTGGCGCTTTTTGCGCCGCTCAGAGCGAGCCCTTCTACTTGACCCTCAATCCAAAACCTTGCGATCTTAAGGACTATGGGAAAAAGCTGGAAAAATCCGATCAAAGAGGCCATGGCGCAAAAAAAAGGCGCCCTGTTCACCAAACTGGCCCGGGAAATTGCCGTGGCCGCCAAACTGGGAGGCCCTGACCCTGAAGCCAACTCAAGGCTGAAGCTGGCCGTGGCGGCGGCCCGCGAGGTCTCCTGCCCCAAGGACACCATTGAAAGGGCCATCAAAAAGGGCTCAGGGCAACTGGACGATGGGGAGCAAATTGAAGAGCTCACCTATGAGGGCTATGGGCCCCACGGAGTGGGAGTCATTGTGGAATGCCAAACCGACAACAAAAACCGCACGGTCTCTGAGATCCGCTCTCTGTTCAAATACCACGGGGGCAATATGGGCGAGACTGGAGCCGTGATATGGATGTTTGACCGAGTCAGCTGGATTGAGGCTCTCACCAACAAGGCCCTGGGCTCCTTTGACCCGGAAGAGGAGGCCATTGAAGTGGGAGCCAACGAAGTGGAGGCCCCAGCCGGCGAAGACTCTGACTCCGATAAGGATCAAGGTATTTTTAGCTTTTATGGAGCCCCTGAGGACTTGGACAGCATTCGCAGCTCTTTAAGCGAGCGCGGCTGGCAGATCCGCAAGGCCGAACTCTCCTTTAAACCAAAGAACATCACCGATCTGAGTGAAGAGCAAAAACAAGAGGTGGTGGCCCTCCTCGAAGAACTTGAGGACAACGAGGACTCCCACCGAGTTTACGCCACCATCAACTAGGTTTTTTGCAGAGCTTGAAAGGCCATGGCATAGTACTGAATTTGTTTGATCATGGCAAAAAGCCCATTGGCCCGACTGGGGCTTAAATGGTTGGCCAAACCCAATTCTTTTATAAAGTCAGGAGGGGTGTTGAGGATCTCCTCCGGGCGGACCCCTGAGTAGATGGACAGCAAAATGGCCACCAGCCCCCTCACAATAAGGGCGTCGCTGTCGGCCTGAAAGAGCACCTCGCCCTGAGGTCCCCTCTCGGCGCGAATCCAAACCTGACTCTGACAGCCCTTGACCTTCAAGTCCTCAATCTTGAACTCCTCAGGCAGGGGGGGCAAAGCCTTGCCTAGGGCAATGATCTCCCTGTAGCGAGACTCCCAGTCCTTAAAGGCCCTAAAGCGCTCAATCAGCTCTTGCTGGCGGGTTTGGATATCACTCATGGCCCGCAAATTAGCACAGGACCCATCACTGTCAAAGGCTTAGCCAGCCCAGGGCCCCTCTTGGGCCCTGGGGGGCCAAGACCCCCAGATCATCGCCCTATCGGTCCCCAGACCACCCCGTAAGATCATTGATATATAAGTAATTCCATGTACTTAGGGCTCACTCCTCAAAGCCTTGATTGGCCTCGACCTTGCTCTTACTCAAGCCAAAGGGAGAGCGGCCTCAACAGGTGCCACCTCTCTTAAGGAGGATCTGAAAATGAAAGCACTGATCACTTTAGTAGGACTGATTATTTTTGTTTTAGTGAGCTCGCCCGCCTGGGCTCAGAGAATCACGGCGCAGAGCTCGACCCAAGCCACCACCTGCCGCTATCTCTCCGGAGATGTGGGTACCATCATAGGCCAAGGGCAAAATATCCACCAAGCTCGCGAAGACGCCTCTCAGCAATGCTTTGATCGCCGAGCCAGCCTCTATGAGCGCCTCAGGGGCCCTCTGGA
This sequence comes from Bdellovibrionales bacterium, assembly GCA_007121385.1. Lineage (GTDB taxonomy): Bacteria > Bdellovibrionota > Bdellovibrionia > Bdellovibrionales > UBA1609 > SKYF01. The sequence continues at coordinate 3,126 of SKLV01000083.1, read as the reverse complement.
CGAGGAAAGAGGCTTGGACATCATCGACTCCTGCGTCAATATCCGCTGCAGTTAATCCGGGGATAATTCTACAGCTTAAAAAGCGGAGCATTTCCCTTGCCAGAAAGGGCTCCGATCAGAGATACTGACGCTATGCATAACCCTCTCATTTTCAAAGCTTTAGCCTCTGTCTGCGCAAGCCTTATTTTAAGCTCCTGCCTCGGCGCAGAGGGTGACAGCTCCGCAGGCCCCTACGCCCCCATCCCCGATATTGAAGTTCTCTGCAACAGTCTGGTGCCGGGCTGTGATCCCTCCCAGTCAGGACGCAACATCTTTGTGGGCCTTCTGAAAGGCAATGATCTTCTCGACTGCCGAGACGACCTTCTCCACCACTCTCTCTTCCCCCCTCTGGCTCGCCATTTTGATGCCTCCGCCGAGACCATGGCCACAGTCTCGGGTCGAGGCCCCGGCCTATACGGCGTTTTTTACAGTTGGGAGGGCTCTCTCCAGCAGAGCATTTCCAGCCTTGAGCGGGGTGTTTATCAGCTCTGCGCCTTTATCGACAGCAACAACAACGGCCTCTACGACCTGGGCGAGCCCTATGCTGAGGGCCAGATCGAAATCGGCCGGGATCTCATGCCCTCCATCACCAACTGGACTCATTTTTAAGGCCTTGCCAACAGAAGCCAGCCCATTTATTTTTTAAAATCATTTACGGAGGTCTTTACAGCATGGGAAAAATACTCGGTTGGCTTTTTGGTCGCTCTCCCGCCATCTTCGACAAAGACGGAAGTGTTCGCCACAATCTGGGCGATGCCAAGTGGGAAGCCTGGAAACAGCGCTACAACGCCTCTGCCGAATACAACTGGCGCAACCACAGTGGCATGAGAGCCAAAGAAAAAAAATCCCCCACTTCCCCCTCTCAGTCCTCTCAGTCCTCTCAGTCCAAAACCTGATTCCACTCCGTTCCAAGCCCTCTCTTTAACTGACTCCACTCCGACGTCGGAGTGGAGCTGACTCTTCCCCTTTTGATTAATTTTACCCCTACTCATTTCTTCAACCTTTTCAAAGGGTACTCACTCTGGCCCTCACTGAATTCAGAATTTTCTCCACCCCAAAAGCCTTGACCGCCTCCCTTTGATTGCAGGGCCTGCACAGCAGCCTTAAGTTCTCAACCTCTGAGCTCCCACCCAAAGCCACGGGATGTATGTGGTCCCACTCCAGCCTCCGCCTAATCCCGCACTTCTTACAGCGCCCCTGATCCCTCAACCAAACCTCTCTTTTCACCACCCGAGAAACTGCCCGAGGTGCCCTTTTCCTGAGCCGATTTTTCTCCAACTTAGCCTCCGCACCCCTTGCCAGCTCCAACGTCGGAGTTGGGGCTCCAACAGAAACTTCAGCAGGAGCTCCGCCACAAGGGATCTTTTTGGTCTTAGCCTTCCCCAACTTGACCTCTTTAACCCTGACCCTCTCAGCCTGGCTGGCCTGAGCAAGCTTAGCCTCACCAGCCCTCATCTGCTGAACCCCCTCCATTTCTTTAGCTCCCTTTTTACCAAATTTTTTTATTCGCAAACTCTCCAGACTCAACTCCGCCATCAGCCCTATCAGTTCGGCCCAACCAAGATTCACCGCTTTATGCCCCAACAGTGACCGCACCTCCTCCAGCTTTTGCTTTAACTCCTCAGGCACCAAAAAGCTGACCTGAGTCAGGTTCTCAGCAATCACTCTCTCCCTTTCTTTGGGTCGGACCAAAGCCGGCTCCAGTTGAAGCAATCTCTTTTGCCCCTCCCGAGCCGAGCAATTCTCCAAACTCTGCAAGACCTCAAGCTTTTCTTGGGTGGAGATTTTTGGAGCCCCAGGCGGTTGTGCAAGGGCTTCCTCCACCCTATTCTGTATTTGCAGCTGCGCCCCGATTTCAGGATTTAATCTGCGACCTTTTTCTTTTTCCCGAAAAAAACTCTGGGCCTGACAGATATTGCTCAAGCTCAAAGCCCCCGACTCAATCTTAGCCTCTAGTTCTGGCAGTTCCTTTAAAAGACGCATGGCCTGAATTCGTCTGCCCGCCTGCCCCTCACTGTACTTTAATTCCTGAACGGCATATTCAAAGAGTGAGGGATAGCCCAAATCAGAAAAGAGCTTTCGTCTCTCCACCTCGCGCAGGTGATGGAGAACTTGGGTCAGCAGCTGTCTCTCCTGGGCCACTAAACTCTTGGTCTGATTGAGCAGTTCCTGGTCTTTTAAGGAAGATAAACTGCCAAGGCTTGTCAAAGACTTGGAACTGTTGGAACTGTTGGAACTGTTGGAACTGTTGGAACTGCTTCTATCGTTTAAAGAGCTAAAGTTCATAGTCGGCTTTTCCTTTACTGATGATAAAGTTAACTTGCGACCCACCCTACCACAGCTTTTAAAAAGTGATTTTTACAAGCTCCCCACCCCTCCTCCAAGAGCCTCTTTAAGCCACCTAGAAGCCCCATGCTTAAGCCCCAAAGCCTGAAACCCTTTTTTCTTTTAAAACTCGACTCAAAAACCTCACCCTGAGGCGTTTAAGAGGTCAAAAATCTCGTCAACAAAAAATTTTGTTATGGCCACCTTTTCTCCCGCGCAAAGCCCCACTCAGCTAAAATCCCTCCCCCCTTCCCTAACTCTCTGTCTCCCTAACTCTTCTCTTCTTCACTCACTCCGACGTTGGAGTGAGAATCACCAGCACCTCACCACCTCACCACCTCATCACTCCACTCCAACGTCGGAGCGAAGGTCATCACCACCACCACATCCCCCACTCCAACGTCGGAGTGGGAGCGGCTTAGAGGTCATGGCCCTTGGAGACAATTGCCCTTGAAGCTCAGCCTCCCCGACCTAAATCCAGCCTTTAAAATACCTCTGGGCGGAGGGTGGCCTTATCCGCTAGGCTAAAATCTGGTGACAAAAGGAGTTGCGCCATGAAGAAAAAATCCCCGGAAGATCTGAACATATCTCAATCTCAACAGTCCTGGCGCAGAAGCCTAAGGAAGCCCTCGACCAGGTGGATCTGGGCCTTGAGCGCCCCCATCCTCCTCGGCCTGGCTGTGACCCTGCACAGCCTCGCCCAACACCTCTCCCATCAACACTCGGATCACCACGAACCCCATGAGCTCTGCCAGGGCTTTG